>NZ_JBBMET010000003.1:0-344783 GCF_040096425.1 Lachnospira sp. CLA-JM-H23 | reverse complement strand
TAAAAAGTGCCTGAATTTAGAAATATCAAAATAAAAATTTTTAAAACCTGTATAGGTTTATTAAAGTACGCCAATTTGGGGCACATCCCATTCATTTTAATAAATAGTAACTTAAAAATCGTATTTTTATAGGAAAAAGAGGCTGGTACTTTAACGATTTTCAATCGTTAAAGCGACAGCCCCTTTTTGTTATCCGAGAAGTGCGAGGCACTTCTCGAAACCCAACTGCTTCGAAGTTTGGGTTCGATTTCTCAGAGTGCTAAAGCACTCTTCGGTTGTGTCAGAGCAGAGGTCCACCGGACCTCTTAACACCCGTCTCGCGTGACGTACGGGAGGGATTATCAATAAGTCCTAAAACAAAAGTTAGTTCACTACCTCTAATATTCCTTGTGCATCGGCACGGGCCAGGACATCTAGCTGGGAGTCGGTGCTGAAATGAGTTCTGTAGTCGTTCTCGTTGCTTAGGAATGAGTGTTCTATTATAATTGTTGGTATTCCGGCATATGTGCCGTTGTATATAAGTCCATAATAATCTGCTTGTGAACCGTCTGGGTAGAGTTCATTTACTGTGTTGGTACGCTGTAATATGCCATTAGTGTATTCTGTGTTCCAGTCATCTGCTATTGGAATTCCTATATTGTTAAGATTGCAGATAATTGCATTTGCAAGCATATTTTCTTTATCATATATGCTTGCAAATCTTGAATCAGATGGCTGATATCGGCTACAGCTCATTAATACCATACAGCCTCTTGGATTAGTATTATCCTGGCTTTTGCTGTTAATATGAACCGATATAACATAATCGGCGTTATTGCCTTTAGCATAGTCTATTCTTCCCCCCTATGCTCACATCTGTATCAGAAGTACGTGTCATAATGACATTAAGATTATCATTCTGTTCAAGATACCACTGAAGCTTTTTTGCTATTACAAGATTAATATCTTTCTCTTTAATGAGTACACCATCATATGTTTCTTTCGTTCCCTCATTACTTCCACCGTGTCCTGCATCTATACATATAGTTGTCTTGTGCTGCGCTTCCTGAATATTTTCCTGTGTATCATCATCTTCTGCTCCACCTGATACATAAGAAAATGTGTCATTATATACAGGCTGCTGGCTGTTATCATCTACATTGTTACCATTTTCTGTATAATTATCCGTATCATAATCCGAATTATCATTGCTTATACTTTCATCACCGCTGTTATTTTCATATTCAATATCTGCATTATTTTCGTTATCCGTTACAGCAGATGTGTTATCGGCTTCGCTGGTGTTCTGGTTCTCATCTGAATTAACAGACAGATCATCTGCATTTACATTCTGCATACTATCTGTATCACTATTATTTACCGCAACAACTGCCGTATCTGCTTCATTATTAGAATTATCAGACTTACCATCTGTCCTTCCGCACGCTGTCAGGCTCAATGTCAATGTACTTACTAACAACGCTGTATTTATCACTTTTATTATATTCTTTAAATTATTGTTTCTCATTTTACTCCATTCCTATGTATTTAATGTGTATATGATATACCTTTCATTTAATAATATCTATACCTCAATTTTATTTTTAAATTTACTTTTCAATTTTGTTTCAAATTTCATTTCTATATTTTATAGTGTTCTGATAATGTATTTTCAATAATATAATTTCAATAATAAAATATACCATTTTACATATCTTTTCACACACATATTATTAATATATCCCCTGTTTATGTGCCCTCATTTGTGTACACATTCACACATTTGTTGCGTCATTTTGCATTAATTTTAATATTTTTTAGTTTTTTACTTGTATATTATTCACAAAGTGTTAAAATATAAACATAAATTCAACGTGAATGGAGGTAAATATTATTATGGCACAGAGATTTATTCTTAACGGTACATCTTACCACGGAAAGGGAGCTATCAAGGAGATAGCTACAGAGGCTATTTCAAGGGGATTTAAGAAAGCATTTGTATGCTCTGACCCTGACCTTATCAAATTTGGTGTAACTAAGAAAGTTCTTGATGTATTAGACGAGAACGGACTGGCTTATGAGGTTTATTCAGACATCAAGCCTAATCCAACAGTAGAGAATGTTAAGACAGGTGTACAGGCATTTAAAGATGCTGGTACAGATTATCTTATCGCAATCGGCGGTGGTTCTTCAATGGATACAGCCAAGGCTATTGGTATTATTATTAACAACCCTGAATTCAGTGATGTTATAAGCCTTGAAGGTGTTGCTCCTACTAAGAAACCTGCCGTTCCTATTATTGCAGTTCCAACTACTGCTGGTACAGCCGCAGAAGTTACTATCAACTACGTTATCACAGATACAAGCAAGAACCGTAAAATGGTATGCGTTGACCCACACGATATCCCTGTCGTAGCTGTTGTTGACCCTGATATGATGTCTAGTATGCCTAAGGGGCTTACAGCCGCAACTGGTATGGATGCTTTAACACACGCTATTGAAGGTTACATAACTGCTGGTGCCTGGGAATTATCTGATATGTTCCATCTTAAAGCTATTGAAATCATTTCTAAGAGCCTTAGAGGTGCTGTTGAGAACACACCTGAGGGACGTGAAGGTATGGCACTTGGACAGTATATAGCAGGTATGGGCTTCTCTAATGTAGGTCTTGGTATTGTCCATTCCATGGCTCACCCACTTGGTGCCCTCTATGATACACCACACGGTGTTGCTAACGCTATTATCCTTCCAACAGTTATGGAATACAATGCTCCAGCAACCGGTGAGAAATATCGTGACATTGCCAAAGCTATGGGTGTCAAAGGCACAGATGATATGACACAGGAAGAATACAGAAAAGCTGCTGTAGATGCTGTAAGAAAGTTATCACAGGACGTAGGTATCCCAGCTAACTTAAAGGATATTGTCAAGGAAGAAGATATTCCATTCCTTGCACAGTCAGCTTATGATGATGCATGCAGACCTGGTAATCCAAGAGAAACAAGTGTTGAAGAGATAACAGAGCTTTACAAGAGCCTTATTTAACAGACAACTACTTAAATTATTGTTTATCATATTTTACACCTCTAAAAAAGAACCCCGCTATACCGGCAGGGTTCTTTTACTATTTACTATTTTAGTGTTATATAACAAAACATAGGTTATATGACAAAACGCATTAACAGCTTAATCCCACTCATCAAGCAGTCCATTAAATACATTTAATGCAGACTGTACAACTTCACGTTTTTCCATATCTATTCGGCATAGCTTAAGCAGGTCAATAGGGTGAAGACTGCTGCCGCCTGAAAGGAACTTTTTATAGCCCTCTTTAACAGCTTTATCTCCCTTTAATATTCCAGCCGCTATCGCAATAGCAGCAGAATATCCTGTTGCATACTGGTATACATAAAATGGAGTATAAAAATGTGGTATTCTCGCCCACTCGTATGCTATCTCATCATCAATAACACACTCACTTCCAAAATACTTTTCATTAAGCTTTCTGTATACATCACACAGGTTATCAGCAGTAAGGACATTGCCTTCTTCGACCATTTTATGGGCTGTCATCTCGAATTCAGCAAACATCGTCTGTCTGAACAATGTACCCTTAAACTGCTCAAAATAATGGTTAAGAAGATACTTTCTTCTCTTATTATCTTTATCATTCTTACAGCTTTCCAACAGATAATTCATAAGAAGTGCTTCGTTACAGGTTGAGGCAACTTCTGCAACGAATATCTTGTAACCGGCATATATATATGGCTGGTTGGAATTAGAATAATATGTGTGCATTGCGTGACCCATCTCGTGAATAATTGTAAACACATCATCTAATGTTCCTGAGAAATTAAGGAATACATAAGGGTGAGTTCCATATGCTCCCCATGAGAATGCTCCCGTTCTCTTTCCTTTATTCTCATATACATCAACCCAGCCTGTTTCAAAGCCTTCTTTAACCTTAGCAACATACTCTTCGCCCATAGGTGCTAAAGCTTCAAGAACCATCTGTCTGGCTTCATCATAGGTAACCTTCCACTCATAGTCCGCTACCATCGGAGCATATATATCATAAAAATGAAGCTCATCAACCCCTAAAGCTTTCTTTCTTATATCAACATACCTGTGCATAAAATTAAGATTGTCATCTACAGTATTAATGAGATTCTTGTATACATCTACAGGAATAAATGAATCAGACAGATACATATGTAATGTTGATTCATATTTTCTTGCTTCAGCCTTAAATACTGCCTGTTTTACGTTGCCATAAAAGCAGGCTGCAAGCGTATTGATGTACTGCTTATATTCCTTATAAAGACACTCAAAGGCTTCTTTTCTTACACTTCTTTGCTGGCTCTGCATATATTTTACATATGTTCCATTAGTCAGCTCAACCTTATTCCCAGATTCATCAATTATACTGCCAAAATGGACATCTGCATTGTTAAACTTAGAAAATATCTCATTAGGAACAGACATTACCTGCGATGCTTTTGCAAGAAGAACTTCTTCCTTCTCAGACAGCGAATGTTCTTTCTGGCTTAACATATCGTCAATCATATGCTTATACAACTTAAGCCTGTCATCTTTTAAATATTCATAGAGAACATTTTCATCCATACTTAATATTGCAGGCTCAACAAATGCGTACTTCTCAGCACATTTAGCTGCTGCCGTCTGTGCCCTGCCTGACATATCCTGATACACCGAATTAGCTGTATCCTCATAATATCTCATATATGCGTATACATATAATCTCTCAACAAGATAATCAGTATCATTCAATTCCTTTAATACATTATAAAGATTATCAGCCGACTCAGTTAAAACAAACTGATATTCACAAGGCTCGCCTGCCTGTTTAATAAGCTTCTGGTAATCTTCTTCCCACGCATTATCTGATGAGTAGATGTCATTAACTGCCCATTTGAACTCATTATCAATCTCACTTCTTAAAGGTGCTGCCATTATTCTGCCTCCGGTACATAAGCTGACACTGCTATTGCCAATGAACCATATCCTATATGGCACGCAACACTGAGTGACAATGGATCCATATGGAAATCATACTGAGGAAATGCTTCTTTTACAGCCTCAGCCCATTCCCTGGCTTCTTCTTCATTACCAGTATATGCAACTTCCATATGAAGCTTTCCTTGTTGTGCATAATCTTTAAATCTGTTATCACAGTCATCCTTCATAGCCTTAAGCATAATCTTCTTGGCTGATGACTTTCCTCTTGCCTTGGCAAATGCATCAAGCTTCTCACCCTGTATCTGTAATACAGGATTGAGCTTTAACATAGTTCCAATAGCTGCCGCCGCAGGTGTTATTCTTCCACCCTTCTTAAGATACTTAAGTGTTTCAAGAGTTATATATATGCTTGAGTCCATTTTGTGAGCTTCAAGTATATCCTTAATCTCCTCGGCATTCTTACCCTTATCTGCCAGAGCCTTTGCATCCATAACTGACTGGCGCATAGTAACTGATATACGCTGGTTATTAACAACCTGCACCTTTCCATCATAATCACCTGCAACCATAGTTGCTGTCTGGCAGGTACCACTAAGACCGCTTGACATAGGTATAAATACAACCTCATCATTGTCCTTTAACAATTCATCAAAATAGTCCTGTAATGTTCCTATTGATGGCTGTGATGTAGATATATCTGCATCATTTTTAAGCTTTTCATAGAATTCTTCCTGTGTAAGATTAATATCTTCAAGGTATTCCACTCCATCAATAAAAAAAGGCATAGGTATAACTGTAACACCCATATCCTTAGACTGTGCCTGTGTAATACCGCTATTGCTGTCTGTTAATATTGCTACTTTACTCATAATATGACCTTCCTATTATTTACTGTAATTGCTACCAATCATCACTAATATATATAGCAATTACTCTCTATCTACCCGTAGTATAAAAATGATTATCAACTCTTATTGTACATTATCTTTTAGTTTGCTACAATGATTTTTACATAAAATTTGCAACAGATTACCAATTTTACTTAAATCAGGGGGATTTAATATATGAACGCACACGCCAATACTACTTCATTCGCCAATACTACTTCATTCGCCAATACAGATATTATTATAGAAAATGTCTTCTCTTATGATGATGTTTTAAAGCTTTCCGAATTATGCAATTATGAACCATTCTGTGATGAACCTGAGGCTGAAGACTTAATACAACTTGCGGCTTTTACAAAGGATACCCACTGCCTTGTCGGGTTTATTTCGTGTTTAAACCCTATTATTAACTGCAACACTGATGACTCCGATGACATAGACACTCACAATAATTCAGATACTATTAAACCGAGTATATATGATGATATGGTAATTGAATTTACCGCTATGACTGCCCCTGACTACAGGCAGCAGCACATTTTCACAGCAATGTTTTATGCACTTATGTGCACCGTTAATGCTTTAATATCAGACAGAAACATAAAATACATCACCGCCATTGACGATAAAACCGCGAACAGCATTATCAGCCACAAGCATAATCCTGCTTGTAATATTTCCGGCAATATCAATATAGCATATGCCTGCAGCGAATATCTTATGGAACTTTCAATTAAACATATAACTAATAACTTTTCCACTGTCCTTCCGGACACTATTGAGTTATTAAAATATGATGATGAATATCAGCTTTTATCAAGTGCCTCTGATGAGCTTATATCATCAATATCATTTGAACATTTTAACACACATATATGTATACACGATGTATGGACTGACCCTGATATGCGCAGATGTGGCTATGCCAGATTATTATTAACAGAGCTTATTCAGGATTGGAAAAATGACAGCTTAAACAACAGCCACGATAATACTATAATTCCTCTTATACTTCACGTTTCAGGCAGTAATATGCCCGCTGTCAGGCTTTATAAGTCAAGCGGATTTGTTGTAAGGGAAGAACTAAAGTATTATAACGTAAAATAAGTCCTACAAGCAAAAGGTGTGGATAATGTAACTAACAATTCAGGCTTTAGCCCTGAATACTGCGGTTGTTACATTATCCACACCTTTAATAATTTAATCTGTTCTCTTCGTGCTATCCCATTTATTATCTTGCCGCTATAACATCTGACATATCATACATTCCTGCACTCTTACCTGCAAGGAACTTAGCTGCTTCTATAGCACCCTTTGCAAATACTGACTTAGAATATGCTGTGTGTGTGAATTCAATAACTTCATCTTCACCAGCGAATATTACATCATGTACTCCTACTATTGTTCCACCACGCACTGCGCTGATACCGATTTCTTTAGGATCTCTCTTTACTCTTTCCTGACTTCTGTCATATTTATAGTAATAATCATCACCAAGAACTTCCTTGATTGAATCTGCTAATGCAAGTGCTGTTCCACTTGGAGCATCTACCTTCTTGTTATGATGTCTTTCTACTATCTCAACATCGAAGCCTGCTGGTGCAAGAATCTTAGTTGCATCCTGTAAAAGCTTCATAAGCATATTAATGCCAAGTGACATATTAGCAGACTTAAGCACTGCAACTTTGCAGGCTGTCTTTCTTACGTGTTCAATCTGCTCATCTGTAAGTCCTGTTGTACATACTACAACCGGAATCTGCTTCTTTTCACAATAATCAAGAAGTGCATCCTCTGCCTTTGCTGCTGCAAAGTCAATTATGACATCTGCTTCTACATCACAGTCATTAACTGATGCAAATACAGGATAATCATTATGTCCATCGTCAAATGGATCAATTCCTGCTACTATCTTACATTCATCATCTTTGCTTACAAGGTCTGTAATAACTCTTCCCATATGTCCATTACAGCCATGCATAATAATTCTTGTCATTATCATAGCCTCCATACATTATTTTCTTTATTATTTCAATATTTATGTTCGCACACTTCTTTTATCTGCCAAATTATAGATTCTTACACTACTTTATAAGTCCGTAATTCTTAAGTGCTGTCTTTAACTTATTAAGGTTAGCTTCTTCCATTTCGCAAAGAGGCATTCTGAGTGGTCCTACTTCCATACCCATAAGATTAAGAGCTGTCTTAACTGGAATAGGATTAACCTCACTGAATAAAGCATCTACAAGCTCAAGTGCCTCAAACTGTAACTGACGGCTCTTTTCAATATTACCGGCAAAGAACTCAGCACATATGTCGTGTGTCTGCTTTGGTGCAACATTTGATAATACAGATATAACACCCTTAGCACCAATAGACATAAGCGGTACGATAAGTCCGTCTTCACCTGAATACATATCAAGACAGCCTTCTGCTAACATCATTGTCTTAGATTCCTGTGAAAGATTGCCTGTTGCAGCCTTAATGGCTACGATATTATCTACTTCCCTGGCAAGCTTTACTGCTGTCTCTGGCTGAATGTTGCAGCCTGTTCTGCTTGGTACATTATACATAATAATTGGAAGGTCAATTGATCTGGCAACTGCTGTGTAATGCTCTATAAGTCCCTTCTGTGTAGCCTTATTATAGTAAGGTGTTACAACAAGACATCCGTCAACGCCTGCCGCCTGTGCTTCCTTTGAAAGTTCAACAGCTGTCTTAGTACAGTTAGAACCTGTTCCTGCAACAACAGGAACTCTCTTTTTAACATAATCAGCAGTAAATCTTATAGCTTCGATATGCTCTTTTTCTGTCATAGTTGCAGACTCACCAGTTGTTCCACAGATAACAATCGCATCTGTTGAATTATTAATCTGATAATCAAGAAGCTCTGCAAGCTTATCATAGTTGATTTCTCCATTGGCTTTCATTGGTGTGACAATAGCGACACCTGCACCTGTAAATATTGACATAACTCCTCCATTCCAACGCTTATCCGTTGTATTAATATTAATTATTTCAATTCTATTCCTGTATTGTCTAATAGAGTACAACGTTTAAATAACCCTTTTACAATAAAACAGACCGATCTAATGACAGACCGGCCTAAGTAAGAATTCATTATACAAATATCATTATATAAATCTTCGCGTAGCCCTCCATCATAAGGCATCAATGCCCATAATGACAGTCATAAGATTATTAACCTTATGCCCAGCATATAACTTCCCTGAATTATATGCTTCGGCACTTTCCCCTTTCGCTGCACATCATATGCTTGGGGACATCCGTACAGTTACTCTTGAATCGTGCGACCTCTACTTTGTAGAATTAAAAGTTAATTTGACTATATCACTTGCGTAGTTCATTGTCAATATCAACACATTCTTATTTATATGATGTCAGGTGTAAATAGCCATAAACTATTCGTGACTACGCAATATTTTATTCTTCTTCAACTAAATCAATCTTGCTGACAGAAACCTCATAGGCTACTCTCTTCTCAACTGACTCCTCATCAACCTTTTTGGTGTATTCTCTTGACTGTACTCTTCCACATATCTGAAGGTGGCTTCCTACTTCAAGTCCGCCTGCAAATCTTGCATTTCTTCCCCACGCAATACATGGTATGTAATCAGACTTGCCATATGGTCTGTTGACAGCTACAAGAATATCAGCTATCTCTCTTCCTAATGGAGTCTTTCTATATATAGGTGGCTTACATACATAGCCATCAAGGAATATCTGATTAGACTTTGACTGCTCCTCTGGAATATCTTCATCTTCTATAAAGCGTAATTCTCTTACAAATATTGAAAGAACGAGCTTATTCTTAACACCTTCGTGTCTGTTATAAGAACGGAACTGTCCAGATACCTCTATCTTCATTCCCCTGTAGTCTTTAGTTACATCAATAAGTCTTTCACTTATCATAAGTGGAATTATATCCACCATATCACTGAGACGGTTGACAGATACATTTGCAATATAAAAGCCCTCTCCAAATACCTCGTGGCTAAATGTAAATTCTGATACCACTTCTCCGATGATACACACCCTGTTGTTTTCAATTACCTTATCAAGCATAAGTATTTCTCCCTTCTTTGACCGATATTATTATGCCTCGGTCCTGTGCTTTATTTATTGTTCTCAATATGTATATGTTCTAACTTGCTGTAATATTACAAAAATATTTTGAAAAAGTTGTGTACAAATTATAATATTTTTGAAAACATTATAAAAATACTGTGTTTTACTGTATTTACACAAATTGTATTTTTTTACGAACATAGTGGTATACCGGTATACTTCTATTAAAATATATGTTATAGTCTTACTAGCATAATCGCAATTATTAAATATTAATATGTATATATATGTGCAATCTGCTATAAAATATATTTGATATTTTTTAATATTTTTACCATATATACTATTGTATTTTGATAGCTTTGTGATAGAATATAAAAGTTGCTAACCATAACCATTCAATGTATAATATATATTGCTGGTAAATATGTAACAGTGATTGAACATTTTGACTTATATATGAAAGGAAAACATAATGAAAACTAAACGCGAAGATATTCGTAATATCGCTATTATCGCCCACGTTGACCATGGTAAGACAACTCTTGTAGATGAACTTTTGAAACAGAGTGGTACTTTCCGTGCTAATCAGGAAGTTGCTGAACGTGTAATGGATTCTAACGATATAGAACGTGAAAGAGGTATTACTATACTTTCAAAGAATACTGCCATTCACTATAAAGATACTAAGATTAATATTATTGATACTCCAGGACATGCTGATTTCGGTGGAGAAGTTGAGCGAGTTTTAAAGATGGTTAATGGTGTTGTTCTTGTCGTTGATGCTTTTGAAGGCGTTATGCCTCAGACTAAGTTCGTTCTTCAGAAGGCACTTGATCTTAATCTTGCAGTTATCGTATGTATTAATAAGATTGATCGTCCAGAAGCCAGACCTAATGAAGTTATCGATGAAATTCTTGAATTATTCATCGACCTTGATGCAAGCGATGAACAGCTTGATTGTCCATTCATATTCGCATCAGCTAAGTCTGGTTATGCTATGGCTGACCTTGATGACGAAAGAAAGGATATGCAGCCTTTATTTGACTGCATAGTTAATAATATACCAGCACCAGAGGGTGATCCTGATGCTGATACACAGATGCTTATATCTACTATTGATTATAATGAATTCGTTGGACGTATCGGTGTAGGTAAGATCGAGAATGGTAAGATTAAGGTTAATCAGGAAGTAGCTATTGTTAACCACCACGACCCATCTTTAAGAAAGAGAGTACGTGTAACTAAGCTTTACACATTCAACGGACTTAATAAGGTAGAAGTTAATGAGGCAGGCTTCGGTGATATCGTTGCCGTATCTGGTATTGCCGACCTTAAGATTGGTGATACACTCTGTTCTGTAGAGAACCCTGTTGCTATCCCATTCCAGAAGATTTCAGAGCCTACTCTTTCTATGGACTTTATGGTTAATGACAGCCCACTCGCTGGTAAAGAGGGTAAGTTCGTAACTTCAAGACATATCCGCGACAGACTTTTCAAGGAACTTAATACTGATGTAAGTTTAAGAGTAGAAGAAAATCCTGGTTCTGAGAACTCATTTAAGGTATCAGGACGTGGTGAACTTCATTTATCTGTTCTTATTGAGAATATGAGACGTGAAGGCTATGAATTTGCTGTAAGTAAGGCTGAAGTTCTCTACCACACTGATGAACGTGGCAAGAAGCTTGAACCTATGGAGCTTGCATATATTGATGTTCCAGAAGAATTCTCTGGTTCTGTAATCCAGAAGCTCAGCCAGAGAAAGGGAGAACTCCTTGGAATGACACCTATTAATGGTGGTTACACAAGATTACAGTTCTCTATTCCATCCCGTGGTCTTATCGGCTACAGAGGTGAATTCCTTACTGACACTAAGGGTAATGGTATTATTAACACTTCATTTGAAGGTTATGAAGAATACAAGGGTGATATATCTTACAGAAAGACTGGCTCACTTATAGCTTACGAAGATGGTGAAGCTGTTACTTATGGTCTTTTCAATGCACAGGACAGAGGTACTCTTTTCATCGGACCTGGCGAAAAGGTATATGCTGGTATGATTATCGGTGAGAACCCAAGAACTGAGGATATTGAAGTTAATGTCTGCAAGACAAAGCACCTTACTAATACTCGTTCTTCAAGTGCTGATGAAGCTTTAAGACTTGTACCGCCTAAGATATTAAGTCTTGAACAGGCTCTTGATTATATTGACACAGATGAGCTTCTTGAAGTAACACCAACTCATCTTAGAATCCGTAAAAAGATTCTTGATTCTACAGCAAGATACAGAGCTAATAAGAAGTAATTACATTTAATCATAATTCTTCTTATTAATATATAACAACCAATTAACAATTTATAATTATCAATGGAGGTCTACTATGGATAGCGATTTAGGAGCAAAAGTTAAAAAATTAAGAATTTCACAGGGTTTAACACAGGAAGACGTTGCTAAGGCACTTGATGTAACTCCAGGTTATATCAGTAATGTAGAAAATGGACGTAATCTTATGACATTAAGAATGCTTTCATACTATGCAGAGCTTACAGGCGTTTCTCTTGACTACCTTGCAGGAAGTGTTGATAAGAACTACCAGAGCACAGCTCTTGATAATGAAATTATGCAGTTAGTATCTAAATTAGATTCTGAGACTAAGGAAAAGTTAATCTCAACATTAAGAATCTGGATTAATAACTAATAAGATAAGTTGATATAATATATGTTCTTCGTCAAGTTAAGGACTTTGAATATCACATATAAAAGAAACCTGGTGCTAATAAATGGCATCAGGTTTCTTTTTACATATTGGCTGATAATTTATGCTGTGACTTCGTTAAAAATGCAGGCAGACCCCCTCTGTGCTTTCGGGTTAGACAGACATTATGACTGTATCTTCTTCATCTGATAGAACTCACCCTTGAGGTTCATTAATTCATCATATGTTCCGTATTCTACACAGTGGCCATCAGCTATTACGGCTATTTTGTCAGCGTCTTTTATTGTTGAAAGACGATGGGCTACTATAAAGGTTGTTCTATCTTTGGTAAGGTTATTGAGAGCCTCCTGTATAAGTTTTTCTGATATACTGTCTAAGGCTGATGTGGCCTCATCTAACACTATAACCTTAGGATTTCGTATAAGTGCTCTTGCTATTGATATACGCTGCCGCTGACCGCCTGAAAGCTTTCCACCGTGCTCTCCTACCATCGTATCAAGTCCGTCTGGAAGTGAATTGATTAAATCTGTAAGATTGGCGGCTTTAACTATTTCATCAAGTGTTGCCTCATCAACGTTATCAACACCATATGTAATATTATCCCTTATTGTCCCTGAAAATAATATTGATGTCTGTGGAACAACCGCAAGATGCTTTCTATATGAGCGAAGGTCAATATCCTTCATATTGTGTCCGTCTATAAGCACTTCTCCGCTGTTAACCTGATTAAAACCTATTACTAGGTTAAGAATTGTCGATTTACCAGCTCCGGATTCACCAACCAGTGCAATTGTTTCGCCTTTATCCACATGAAGATTAAGGTTATGCAGAACTGGCCTGTCGATATTATTATATCTGAATGTTACATCTTTAAAATCGAACTCACCATATATGTCCTTAATTATTTCCTTACCTTCATTCTGTTCTATGTCATCTTCTAATAATACTTCACCTATTGAATTAACCGATTCAATACCTTTGGCTATTGTAGGAATAAGAGACATAAGTGATGATACCTGACTTACGATTGTAGCAAAATAGCTCTGGTAAAGTGTTATATCTCCCGGCATTACAGTTCCTTTAATTGCAAGAAAGCCTGTGAATCCAAGACATACTACCTGAAATATCTGGAATATCGCCCAGCCTACTGAACCAAATAATGATTGTATTACATCAAGTCTGTAGCCTTTTTCTGCAACAGCAAATAATTGTCCACTCATTTTCTGAACTTCTTCCTCCTCAAGTGCATGTGCCCTTGTGACAGGAATAAGCTCAACCATCTCCATTACCCTTGCAGAAGTTTCTTCCATCTCTTTTCTGAATTCATTATTACGCTTCTTCATTACATTCCTGAAAAATACCATTGTCGCAGCGGCAATTGGTGTTGTGAGCAGAAAGAATATGAATACTACAAGGCTCTTATTAATGGTTACTATAAGTGCTATAGCTATATTAAGTGCTATATTAAGTATGCTAAGAAACATCTGTGTTGACAGTGTTTCCACCGCTTCGACATCTCGCATAATCTTGGATTGCAGACGTCCTGACTGCGTTTCCTTATGATAAGATATAGATAACTGCTGCAGCTTTCTTACAAGTGCCCTTCTTAAGCCTGTCTCTGCATATCTTGTTGCTAATGATTTGTATCTTGTATACATATAATTCATAGGAATATTAAGTGCTACAAGAACAATCATAATCATCGCCTGTATAATTATGTTCTGATAAGTTTCTGGCGAACCACTCGTTATATCATTAATAATATTCGCTGTGACAATAGGCAGTACCCATACAGGTGCATGCTTTATAAAGAAGAATATAACAGCAAGAAAGAACTTATGATAGTTGCCTTTATAAAGACCTAACAATATCTGCATAGGGTGACCTTTATGCTTTTTATAACATTCTATAAACCAGCTCTCGACATCTATTCCCTTTGGTGCTCTTAAATTCAATATACTCACCCCGCTTTCATCGTTATAAAAAGGAATGTGCCGCGGCACATTCCCCTATTTATAGTTGTAATCATATGATGATAAAGTCATAAGTTCCAAATCCTATTACGCAGGTATTAACGACTTTCTGAACTTTTGACTCTGACATCTTATTATTTCTTAATTATATTATCTACATTTTCTGCGACAATTTCTTCACCGTCACAGCCTGTAACCTTAACATTATCAAGAATAAGTGTGTTGATATTACTTACAATCATACCTTGTCTGCTTGCTTCATCACAGCCTAACATCATAGCTGCAACACCTGACTTGGCATTATCTGCGTATGTAATATTAATATTCTCAAATGTAAGTTCTTCTATCTTGCTTTCTGGAAGTCCGCATATATAAGTACCTGCAACGTGGCAGTTCTTAGCATTGATATTCTTAAATGTGAACTTCTTAATTGAAGGTGTTCTATCATCTACAGGAAGCGGCTTCTTAGAACCAACATACTCTGTCTTACCATCTGGGTCACAGAAATAGAAGCTGTTGACTACAAATGGTGTCATAACATTATCCATATCTATATTCTCGAAAGAAATGTCATCAAGAACTGAAAGTTTTCCTCTTCCTCGTCTTGTCTTAACTCTTAAGCCTCTGTCTGTGTTCATAAACAGGCAGTCTTTGATATGCACGTCCATAACACCTGCGGCAATCTCGCTTCCTACTGTTACAGCTCCGTGTCCATCTCTCATACAGCACTGTCTTACTATCATATTGGTTGTTGGAACATTGTATTTCTGTGCCATATAGATTTTGCCTGATTTAATAGCAATACAATCATCTCCAACTGAAATATATGTACCAAGTACGAGTACGTCCTCACAGCTTTCTGGATCAAGACCATCTGTGTTGTGTGAGTCTGCTGGTGCTTTAATCTTTACATCTATAAATTTAAGGTGGTTACTAAAATATGGGTGAATAGTCCAGCAAGGTGAATTCTGTACTGTTATGCCCTGCATAGTAACATTTTCACAATGATTTATAAAGAAAAGGTTAGGTCTCCACGCTATATTACGCACTTTGCAGTTCTTCCACCAGTTATCGTGTGTTGTACCACCATCAATAGTACCCTCACCTGTTATAACAATATTTTTAACATTAAGACCACATATTATTGCCGAGAAAGAGTCTACCGGATTACCTTCCCATGAAGCCAGATTGTATTCTGACTTCTCATCATATGACTCAATAAGACCTGGTAATATAGGGAACTTATCTCTGTCTGTGAATGCAAGTAATGTAGCACCCTTGGCAAGCTCAAGTGTAAGGTCATCTTTTAAGAAAATGCTTGATATTCTGTAAGTTCCTTCTGGAACATATACTCTGCAATTCTTCTTAGAAGCCATAATTGCACACTGGATTGCATTGGTATCATCGTGCACACCATCACCATATGCACCGAAATCCCTTACATTAAGTGTTACAAATTCATAATCTGTATGAAGCTCGACAGGACCATATTCTTTACCGTCATATACCGCTGTTATCTCATAATCTGTATCTGGCTTGAAGCCATATAAAGATGTAACCTGCTTGTCTGTATGTGTGAACAATTCTCCATTAACATATATGTCATATTCTTTCTTGGAATAATACTTTCCTGCTTCTGTTAATTCTACAACTGCATTTCTGCTTGTATTAGTTACTAATACTAACTCCATAATGCTCCTCCCTTGCCACGGCCATAATCCTGATATTCTCTGTTGCGTACTGTCTCGCTGTATACTAATGCCGCCTTGCTTACTACATTCTTATCGGTATCATCATCAGTGAATATCTCACCTGCCATTACCTTATCGCACACGCCTAACACAATGCCTTCGTATTTCTCTGTGTGAAGTGCCTTCATTCTACATCCCTTTAATACAGCATAGGCAAACATAAGCTCTGACTCTTCATCAAAATCATCAAAGTCATCATAATCTCTCCCTGTTTCAAGAACAGCCTTAACTGATGCCTTGAAATAGTCCTGCATCTTTCTGTAGATTTCATATATCATCTGGTCCATAACTTCCATTGTATCAATAAGTGAAGCTGCATATACAGATAATACCTTAACCTTGGCTGTTGTATCTGATGAATACTTAGTGTCTGCAAAAAGCTCATCATTCATAGCGTTATACTGTCCAATAACATCATTATACTGCTCTTTTCCGCCGTCCTTTGTTTCATATGCCATATAAAATGGTTCATATGAATATGCCTTACATAAGCATTTCTTATCATCTGCATCTTTAAAATAACCTGCTTCATTTCTTGCAAAATTCTTAAAACCAGCCGCAAGCTTTACAGCTTCATTCTTATATTTATCATCACCTGTAAAATCTGATGCTGTATAGAACGCATTACCAATCATAAAATGCTTAAGGCTATTCTTATCGATGCTGTCTATAATACCACTCTCTATAACCTTATCAAGTGCTTCTGTTAATGCTTTAACTGCACTATCTTCTCTTAATGCCTTACATAATGAAGAAAGTGCGTTAAGTCTTAATCCAAGAGCGTACACATCGTTACTGCTGATTAATTCATCAACCTGTGATAACTTTGCATACATATTCTTTTCCAATTCTGAATTTCTGTTAATTATCATTGCAATCTCCTTACTATATATTAAGATGAGCACTATGGTGCTCATTATTTCATAATTCACGATACTTTACAACGTTTATAAAGTTTCGTCAGAAACTTTTAAGATGAGCACTGTAGTGCTCATTATTCCGTAATTCACGATACTTTTCAACACTTATAAAGTTTCGCAAGAAACTTTTAAGATGAGCACCTTGGTGCTCATTATTCCGTAATTTACGATGTCTTTCAACGCTTACAAAGTTTCGCAAGAAACTTTTAAGATGAGCACCTTGGTGCTCATTATTTTATGCTTTATATCTGAAATAATCAAATGCCGCATAATAATCATCTGTTCCATGTCTTCCCTCGCTGTCAGTATACCGGCTTCCATAATCTCCAGCGTAAGCATACATTCCAATCATTGCACCTGTAAAACGCTTACCCTTACGAATTCCTTCATCACACAGATAATAGACATTATCCAGACTAACAACTTTATTATAGTCTTTATCATTATAACTATATGAAAATGTCCTTCTTAAATTGTTCGTATCTATCTTAAGGTATATGTCTTTATTATTGTTATCAACACATACACCATCGTGTGTAATGACCTCGTCACCAATCTTCTCGACTACATTAAGCATAAGTCTTGGTGTTTCCTCTAACGTAGCAAATACACCAAATTTGATATAGGTGTTCTCATCATAATAACAAGTCATACCGCAGTTCTGACCCGGATATAATTCTGGCATACAAAGCTTACATACAGCACTAAATCTGAAATGTTTCTGTCTTCTTAAAAGTATATTCTTAGCTTTCATAGTATCAAGGTCATACTTGCTTCCCTTGATATGAACCTGAGAGTCTTTTAACTTAATGCCGTCCATCTCCGGCACTCTTGGGAACCACCATTCATTACTCAGATATGAATTATTAAAATCATCATCTGACTCATCTTCCCATATCATCTCTGGCAGATCAGGCTTTACCTGTAATGCACTAGGACCTTTAAGGTTATTGACTATCGGCCAGCCGTCCATAGTCCAGCTTATAGGGTCAAGAGCAGTTTCTCTTCCTAAAATGCTGTATCCATCGCCAATCTTTCTTCCACACAGATACACCATATACCAGTCACCATTCTGTGTCTGTACCGGCTTTCCGTGACCACACCTCTGTATTATCTCATCAGGGTTGTTCTGTCTCATAATAGGATTGTATGGGCAGGGTTCATATATTCCTTTAAGCTCCCTGCTTCTGGATACCGTTATTCTGTGTCCCGGTCCTGTTCCACCCTCTGCTTCAAACAGATAATAATATCCATCCTTCTTTAAAAGATGAGGTCCTTCCGGTGCTCTCTTATTATCTCCATAGAACAGAAGCTCTGCTTTGGATATCTGTTTAGTAGCATCCTCATTAAGCTCAAATATTCTTGCTCCCCTGTTAAGGAGCATATATCTTCTTCCATCATCATCATTAAATATAGATGGGTCAATACCATCTTCATCTATAATGGCAGGCTTGCTGTATGGTCCTTCCGGCTTATCTGAACTTACAACTATCTGCTTTCTGTATACATTACCTGTATCATTAAGTCTGTATGTAGCTGTTATATAAAATCTTCCCTTATAATAAGATATATCGGGAGCCCAGTAACCTCGTCCTCCTTCAAGGTCATCAAGAGCCGCCCACTCTGGTTCTGTAATAGCATAACCTATTATCTTCCAGTGAATAAGGTCTTTAGAATGCGATACTGGTATACAAGGATAGAATATAAATGAAGAATTAACCATATAATAATCATCTTCAACCCTGACAATTGATGGGTCAGGATACATACCTGTCCTTATTGGATTGTGATACATCTCACTTAACTTATGACCAACAACACTCTCAAAATATTCTTCTAACTCTATAAAATGATTCTGATGAGCAACCTCAAAAGGTGTCTGTAAATTAATATCTCCGGACAAAGGTGACATTCCAACTCTCTCAACCAGATACCTGCAAGTAGGTACGCTTCCCGACATAGCTGCATAATGAAGCATATTCTTATTATTATCATCGTGAATATTCATACTTGCCCTTGAATATTCAACTATATACTTCACAAGCTCAAGGTTACCTGTCTTAGCGGCAAGTAATGCCATAAGTACTCCATGTTCATCCTTCTCATCTATAAGATTAGGCTCATTCTCAAGTATAGTCTTAACTTCTGCAATATTTTCAAGATATATTGAATCTGCTAACTTTCTCAATTCTCCACCACCTTAACGTGTTTTATATAGACAATTCCTAAATATGTCCTAATTTTAACATATAGATATATGTATTTCTACATAAAAAATGCCAATACAACAAAAAAAGACGGAAATGATATTAGCATTTCCGTCTTTTTTATTAATTATATTAATTAATCTCAACAATCAGATAATAGTTGATTAATAACTATTCTTATATTCCTGATATTACTCCTTAACGGCACCTACGTTAACACCCTGTACGAAGTACTGCTGACAGAATGGGTAGATAATCATGAAAGGTAATATAGCAACAATTGTAGCCGCATTAGAAATTGTGTTAGGGTCTACTGAATCATCGTTAGGAATATTACTATCCATAACCATGTTACGAAGCTTAATCTGGAAGTTGTATAACTTATCTGTTCTGATATAAATCTTGAAGTTAGTATAATCATTCCAGAATGTTACGGCAAACATAAGACCGATTGAAGCAAGGGCAGCTTTAGAAAGTGGTAACACAATCTTAAAGAATATACCCATTGGTGAACAACCATCAATCTGAGCAGCCTCAAATAATGATTCTGGAATACCTTCAAAGAAGTTTCTCATAAGTACAAGGTTATATACGTTGATAGACATTGGTAAAATTACTGCCCATAATGTATCAAGTAAGTGTAAGTTCTGCATAACTAAGTACTTAGGAACCATACCACCATCGAAAATCATTGTGAATAATAACATATATGCGAAGAAGTTTCTTCCTGGCATTTCCCACTGAATGAGTACATAACCACCGAGTGTAGCAAGTAATAATCCCATAAATGTACCAGCTAATGTTGTGATAACTGATACAAGGAATGGACGATAAAGAGAAGCTCTTGTAATAATCGCACCATATCCACCTAATGAGAATGAGCTTGGCCACCATCTAAAACTTGTTGCTGAATGAGCATCAAATGAATCTACAATAACCTTCCACATAGGGAAAAGAATTAACAATGAAACCAATATAAAGAAGATTACATTGACTATTGGGAAGATCTTAAATTTTTTCTTTTTCTTTTTATAAACTAACTGTTCTTCACTCATCGTCTAACCTCCTATACAATTCCACGTCCACGGACTTTTTTACTTGCGTAGTTACAACCAAGTACGAGGATCATACCTACAAATGACTTGAATAAACCTACGGCTGTTGTATAACCATAATCAGAGAATGAAGCCGAGAATGTCTTATTGTAAATGTATGTCTGTAATACCTGAGAAACATCATATGTACCAGCACTCTGTGTAACGAATACTGATTCAAAAAGGTTCATAACCTTAGCAAGGTTAAGAATAAATACTGTGATGATTGTGTTAGCTAAAGCAGGAAGAGTTATATATATAAGTCTCTTAAATCTGTTAGCACCATCAATCTGAGCAGCCTCATAAAGATCTGGGCTGATACCTGATAATGTAGCAAGGAAAAGAATAGTTCCCCATCCTGTATCCTTCCAGATATTCATTACGAAGAATGTACCTGTCCAATACTTAGAGCTGCCAAGGAAATCAATTGGAGAATTGATAAGTCCCATATTAATTAAAGCACCATTAACAACACCTGTGCTGTTAACAGAAAGAATTACTTTGAATACAGCAGCGACAACTACCCATGACATAAAGTGAGGTAAGTATACAATTGTCTGTACTGTCTTCTTGAATGCCATATTAGTAATCTCGTTAAGAAGAAGTGAGATAATAACTGCGGCACCTGTATTAAGTATTAACTTAACAATTGATAATACAAGTGTATTTCTGAATGCTGCCCAGAAGAATGTATCGAATTTTAACATTGTCTGGAAGTGGAATACACCAATATAATAAGGGTTAGCTAATACATATGAAGTAAAGGCGTAACGACATCCTAACATTGGCCAGTAGAAGAATAATAATACCATTACTAATACTGGCAGGAACATAAGATAAAATCCTCTGTAGTAGAACATCTTCTGCCCAATATTCTGATTTAATGTGTTAGATAAATACTTTGTATCAACACCGAGGTCTTTCTTGAATATCTTAACGACATCCCAGAACACACCAACAATAGCAACTATAAGGCCGATGATTATAACATATACACCTGAACCTACTGAATAAGAATTACCATTATAACCATTAGATAATAAATCTGAAATGTTATGGTATACATACTTTAACGCACCAGTCTTAGTCTTTCCATCAGCACTAGTAAACTGGAATGCAAACATTGAAATAAATGCAACAGCTGTAGCTGCCACAGATGTAATAATAGATAACTTTTCTTTCTTAGCAACGACTAATAAAATACCAGCAACAAGTATTAACATAAATATGTACCACATTGCAATGACGCTGATATTCATAAAGCCAAATGAATATGCCTTAGGTGTATAACCATCCATAAGAGTTTCGTTAGACTTTGCAAATGGAAGTAATCCGCCTATTAACATAATAACCATACCGATAATAGCTAAATATCTAGTATTACCAGCTGGCTTACCATTAAGTGCTCCACACTTAGGGCAAATCTTTGCCTTCTTAGGAAGCTCTGTTCCACAAGACTTACACTGCATCTTTATACCCTTCTTTCCTAATATTATAGTAACAATTGCTTATATTAAGCAAAATTCGTGCCAGAAGACCAGGTCTACTGGCACGAAATATAAAGTGATGTTTAAAACATCTTTTAACACATATTAAGCAGCATTAATTCTTTCCAGCGAACTGTGTATTTAATGACTTAAGAGCTGCTTCTACCTTAGAACCAACAGTCTTTGTGTATTCCTGCATACCCTGATCAACTGTCCATTCACCTCTTGCAACGTTATCAATTACTGTATATCTTTCTGTATTGATATCACCAACAAGCTTACCAACTTCTTCTGTCATAGCAGGTGAATCTACAAGTGTAGAATGTTCAAAGAACATATCTGAGCAAGATGTAACATTTTCTGGCTGTTCATCCTTTCCTGGATCCTTACCGCTTACGAAGTTAGCAAGAACTAAGTTGCAGTCAAGGTGAGCCTTAGAGTAAAGTGTCTTAGCGTTAGTCTTCTTAGGAAGGAACTTGAATGAACCATCAGCCTGCTCTTCATAGTAGTAACCCTTAGGACCATATTCCCAAAGTGTCTGGATATCTCCACCATCTAACATTGTATCGATGAAGTACTTGAAAATTCCCTCAGCCTTACCTGTCTCAGCAGCGTGAGATGTGATACACCATGATGGTGCAAGTCTTTCTGCGTATGAACCAAGTTCCTTAATTGGAAGCATTGGAATAATTGAATCATCAAGACCTGCTGTCTTTAAGTATCCTCTTAATGTCTCAGCCCACTGTCCAGCCCAGTATGTAAATACACCTGATTCTGTCTTAGGATCTGATGACTTGAAATCGTTACGTGCTGTCTGAGTTGTCTTTGTGCTTGTTTCCTTATTGATAAGACCATCGTTAACAGCGTTCTGAATTCTCTGAAGAGCATCCTTCATCTCCTTCTGAGAGAAACCATCTACATATTCACCCTTTGCCTGGTCATAGTAGAAAGTAAGCTGAGCATTCTGATAGAATTCTGGAAGGTAGTTAGTATAAGGTGCTTCCTTTGAATAGAAACCTGGAGCAGAAATTACATAATCAACTCCTCTAGCTTCCTTCATCTTCTTAAGCATTGTGTAGAACTCATCATATGAGAGCTGCTTGCTTGTTAAATCTGCCTTAGAATAACCAGCCTGTGTAGCCCAAGCTTCCTTTACATATGTAACGCATCCGTTACCACGAGCAGGAACGAATCCGTAGAGAGACTTCTCACCATCAACGCCTCTTACGTAGTTAGCCTTCATAATCTTCTCTGCATCTGAGATAAGTCTTCCAGAAGACTTTGTTGCTGAATTATTCCAAGCATCTGTCATATCCCAAAGAAGACCCTGGCTTGCATAAAGTGCTAAATAATCAGATGAAAGAATGATAACATCTGGCATTGCACTTGCATCAAGCATTGAGTTAGCAACTGCATCATAGTATGAGTTGTGGTCAGGACGTGTAACTTCAAAATCAAGACCTGTTAATGACTTAAGCTGTTCATCGAACTTCTCGCCCCATTCCTCTAATGTAGGAACTGTACCATCAACCATAATTGTGAAATGTCCTGGCTTTTCTACGCTTGCCCAATCTACAGTTTCTTTTGTGCCGTTTGAAGCATTGTTATTGCCACATGCTACAAGACCCATTACTGATGTAAGAGTTAAACCTACAGCAGTAAGCTTTTTAATTGTCTTTCTCATAAACTTGTAAACCTCCCTTAATTGGTTCTTGTGGGGCAACCCCACTTAATATGTTTTTTGACATTGATATATTACCATTTTTGTACTATTTTAACAAGACTATTTTTAACAATTCTTGTATTTTTTTTAATTTTTTTATGAACCCCAGTATTTATGCGGCTTTCCAACACTATATTTTTGAACAATTTATTAACAAAGCACCCTTTATGTATTCATTCTGTATAATTTTACATCTATTAAAAATAGATGTTTTATGTAAATTTTGCACTATTATTAAGATAATTTTAGCATTTTTTTACATCACTTTAACAATCAAATGTAATTTTTATCTAAAAACCATACTTAAATTGTGCTTATTTACCAGTGTTAATTATTTGTTCACAATTCGTCCATTTGTTACAATCATATAATTGTACGATATGTTATAAAAATATTATATTTCCAGCCATATTTCTGCAAAATTTAACATTTTCTTTATCATTAAGAGCTACATTGCCCGCAAACGTGTCCATCAGCTTCTTTTCAAATGTGTCACAAACTGACATTTCTGCTGCAAGTTTAATTGTGACATTTGCACCAAAGTCAGTATCAATGATATCCACATTATTATCATTACATATATACTGCAATTTGCCATATGCGTTATAATCAGTCGTTATGACAGCAGTTATTCCGTCACACACCTGTGCCACGTCTGAATTCTTAATTCCTTCTTTAGCCGCCGCCTGATATGCTCTTATAAGTCCACCTGTTCCAAGAAGCACGCCGCCAAAATATCTTGTTACAACTAAGAGGCAGTCTGTAAGCCCATATGAATTAAGTATATCCAGCATAGGCTTTCCTGCTGTCCCCTGCGGTTCTCCATCATCACTAAATCTCTGTATCTGCCCCTTATCGCCTGTTACATAAGCATAGCAGTTATGTCTTGCATCCCAGTATTTCTTCTTTACTGCAGTGATATACTCCTCTGCTTCTTCTTCGCTTTTTATTTTGAAAATGTGGCAGATGAAACGCGACTTCTTCTCCTCTATTTCTCCACTGCCGTTCTTTAAAATTATATTCATAACTCCTCCGATTGCCTGTCATTCATTTCTATGGTACAATAAGGTATCCGTGTTACGGATTATTACTTTAAATCCTTATTGGATTTTGTACCTTGCATTTGGTAAATAATATCATAGTTTTACCATTTATAACAATATGGAGGATTTACAATTATGAATTATGGTGGAAACGGCATAAGACGAAAGAAAAAGCTCCTTAATTCATCAGCAACGAAGTTTAGGACTAAGTTTAACATTTTCTTTATCAAACTACTTCTTGTTGGTGCAATTGCAGTTGTAATAAGCGGCTCATGCCTTATATTCGGTGCTGCACAGGGCATAATTGAGAGTGCACCTGATATATCGTCAATCAATGTTTCACCCGAAGGTTACGCAACTAAGATATACGATAACAATGGTGAAGAAATACAGACGCTTGCAACAACCGGAGCTAACAGAATATACGCTTCCCTTGACCAGATTCCAGTATATCTTCAGCACGCATTTGTTGCTATTGAAGATGAAAGATTCTACAAGCATAACGGAATTGACCTTCAGGGTATTATGAGAGCTGCCATGATTACTGTATCCGATGGCGAGATGTCACAGGGTGCCAGTACAATCACACAGCAGTTACTTAAGAATAATGTATTTAATGCTTACAATGAATCTACTATGGAGAAGATTAGAAGAAAGGTTCAGGAACAATATCTTGCTATCAAGCTAGAAACTGTTATGGACAAAGACAGCATTTTAGAGAACTATCTTAATACAATTAACCTAGGCAATGGTTATTATGGTGTACAGGCGGCTGCTAACGGATACTTTAATAAAGATGTATCCGAGCTTACTTTAAGCGAATGTGCCGTACTTGCTTCTATTACCAAGAACCCTTCAAGACTTAACCCTTTGAAGAATCCTGATGATAATAAGGAAAGACAGCTTGCCGTGCTTAATAATATGTTAAAGCAGGAATACATCTCTACTAATGAATACAGCGAGGCTGTTGCAGATGATGTATATGCAAGACTTGAAGGTATTGATGTATCAGCTGCTTCTTCTTCATCTAATTATTCTTATTTTGTAGATGAAGTTATCAACCAGCTTATAGATGACCTTATGCAGCAGAAGGGTTATTCTAAACAGCAGGCTACAAGTATGATATATTCTGGCGGTTTATCTGTATACACTACTCAGGATATGTCTATGCAGAACATTGCAGATTCAATACTTAATGACCCAGACTACTATCCATCCAATACAGATTTTACTATTAATTATAATCTCACAGTAAAAGAGGCAGATGGAACATTTTCATATTATTCACAGAATAATATGGAGAAATGGTTTAAAGAAAATGTTGATTCTTCTTTCAGCCTTACATTAAGAAATGAAACTACTGCTCAGGGCTATATTGACCAGTACAGGGAAGCTATGACAGCTAATGGCGGAACTGTTACTTATGAGAAGTCCTATTTTGTTATACAGCCTCAGATTTCTTTCTCTATAATAGAACAGTCAACAGGCTATGTTAAAGTTCTTGTCGGCGGACGTGGAGATAAGGCTACTGACCGAGGCTTAAACAGAGCTACTGATGATGTAACAAGACAGCCGGGTTCTTCTATCAAGCCGCTTGTTGCTTATGGACCAGGACTTGATACTGGTGCTATCACTCTTGCTTCTGCTATCGATGATGCACCTTACTATTATTCAGGAACAGATGCACGACTTGTAAAGAACTACACAGAAGGACAGTATCTTGGATATATGACAGTGCGTGAAGCACTCACACGTTCACAGAACGTACCTGCTGTAAAGGTTCTTACACAGATAACACCAAGCGTTGGTTTCAGCTACCTTGAAAAGTTCGGACTTTCAACTTTGGTATCTACCAAGAATGCAATTAACGGAAACCACGATGTTGTGCAGTCACTTGCACTTGGTGGTATGACAAAGGGTGTATGTAATATAGATATGACAGCCGCCTATGCGGCAATCGCCAACAAAGGAACATATACTAAGCCAATATATTACACTAAGGTATTAGACAGAGAAGGTAATGTAATTATTGACAACTCAATACCAGAAACACACAGAGTCTTAAAAGAGTCATCTGCATGGCTTCTTACAAGCGGTATGGAATCTGTTGTTAATTCAGGTACCGCTACAAGAGCCAAGTTATCTAACCAGCCGGTTGCTGGTAAGACTGGTACTACACAGTTTGATACTGATATATGGTTCTGTGGATTTACACCTTACTACACTGCTTCTATATGGGTAGGTTATGATGATAACTCTAAGCGTGTTGACTCAGTCAACCATACCGGTATATGGAAAGCTATTATGCAGGAAATCCACGAAAATCTTCCTACTGGAAGCTTCACACAGCCAGATGATATTGTACAGGTTGCTGTATGCTCTAAGTCAGGCAAGCTCCCTGTTGAAGGTTTATGTGATGCTGACCCTAGAGGAAGCTGTATAATCACTGAATATTTTGCGGCTGACAACCAGCCTACAGAAACCTGTGATACTCACGTTAAGGTTAATATATGTAATGACTCAGGTCTTGTTGCTAACGCAGGCTGTACTAATGTTTCAACTAACATTTATGTTAAGAAGTCATCAACTAACACTTTAGATGGTGAGGATACTTCTGGTTATACAACTGCTGATGCACAATATGCGATAACTGATGAGAAGCTAAGCAGGCTTTGTACGCTTCACTCAACAGCCGCACCTGTAACACCATCAACAACTACTAACAATAACAGTAACAATAACAGTAACAACAGCCAGTCAACAACTGCAAAGCAGAACACGACCCCGCAGAACACAACAGCTACAACCACCACACAGAACGCTTCTAATTCGCAGTCAACAACTGCAAAGCAGAACACAACCGCTTCTACTACAGGAAGCAGTAATTAATCTGTCGGTAACAATAGCTTGTAACTGTCAGCCAGCTGATTATTTAGTTATTTAATTAGTTATTGCGTTAATTAGTTCGTTAATATTCATAACGATATGCAATATAAAAAAGCCCCTGCTTACTATATTTATAAGGTCCTTCCTAAATGCCCTATAGCCTTTATGCAAGTGCTATAAGCAAACCCTATAAATTAATAAGCAGGGGCTTTTTATATATCGCTGTAAATTTTATTTCTTTTTCATCTTAGGCTCGAATATCCACGAGGCAATATAGCCGAATACAAGTGCCGCTGACACTCCCACCGCACAGGCTGTAAAGCCACCTTTGAACAATCCCAAGAAGCCCGAGTTATCAACAGCCATTTTCATTCCCTTCCATAGTACATTTCCAAAGCCTGTCAATGGAACGCTCGCTCCCGCTCCTGCGAACTGCACAAGTGGTTCATATAATCCTACCGCACCAAGAACCGCACCCGTGGTTACAAGTATAACCATTATTCTTCCTGGCATAAGCCTGGTCTTTTCCATTAAAATCTGTGTCAGGACGCATATAATTCCGCCTACAACAAATGCTTTCAAATAATCCATTTTAACGCCCAGCTCCTTTCTTTTACTGACATATAACAATCCTGTTATGCACTTTTAACTTATATCTGCCGCAATGCTGTGTTATGCACCTTATACAGCCTCAAGCACAACGCCGTGTGCTATTCCGGGTATTGACTTACCTTCATTAAAGCTTACCTGCGATAACAATGCCCCTGTTGGAACAAATAATACCCTTTTTAATTCACGTTTTCTTAACTTGTCCAATACAAGCGTATCAAGAACTATCGCACTGCACCCACAACCACTTCCACCTGACTGGGTATCCTGCTCATTTTTATCAAATACTTCTATTCCGCAGTCCGTGTATATATCACTTATGTCTATTCCTTTCTCTTTAAGAAGTGTAAGAAGTATCTCTTTACCTGTATACCCCAAGTCACCGGTTATAATCATATCGTAATACCCTTTAGTCACTTCAAAATCCTTATAGTTGGCTTCTATAAGGTCTGCCGCTGCAGGTGCCATACAAGCTCCCATATTCATAGAGTCCTTAACACCATAATCAACTATTTTTCCTGTAGTTATACCCGATATAATTACATTTGCATAGCCGTTATCAACAATCCGGCATACATCTCCATCACATTTTGTTATTACTGGCGAATTAGATACAAGATATGCTCCTGCACCTGTAACTGTCCACGTTGAACTCATTGGCCTCTGGTTGCCATATAATAATGGAAATCTGAACTGCTTCTCAGCACTTGCAAAATGGCTTGAAGCTATCGCCGCCACATTATCTGCGAAACCAGCATTAACACACATAGCCGCAAGCGATAATGACTCGCCCATAGTTGAACACGCACCATAAAGTCCAAAAAGCGGCACATCATACGTCTTTAATCCAAAAGATGTCGCTATAAGCTGACCTAACAAGTCACCTGCATATATATATCTTATGTCCTCTGACATCATTCCTGTCTTTTCTAACAGCTTCTCAAATGCAAGGCTCTGTATCCTGCTCTCTGCCTCCTCCCAGCTTTCACCACCGAATAAATCATCTTGCGAAACGACATCAAAGCAGCAGCCCAGCGGTCCTTTCTTTTCCTTAGTTCCCGCCACTGTAGCTCCTGCTTTGATGTATACATTATTATCAAATTTAATACTCTGTTTACCTGCAATCATACGCTACCTCTTAATATTTATTCATAATCAATCATCAATAGGTAGTATCTGCTTTATCAGGTAATTTATTCATTACTGTATTATTTTCCCAGCATTATCCGTTAATTATTCTATATTAATATTATCATGTGAGTGTCAAAAGTAAATTCTGCCACTCACTAATGTATCCAGTTAAAATTACTTAACTCTTAATATATCAAGTGTATGTGCTGCCGCTCCGATTAAATCCTGTCTTTCGCACGTTGCAAGATGATACTTCACGAATTCTGCGAATTCTTCTTCTGTAAGCTTATTAAGATATGGTCTTATATAGTTAGCCGGTCCATCTGGTGATAATATTTTAATTCTCTCAAGCCCTGCCGCCTCATTAAGACTGTTAATATCTTCTATTCTCATATAATCATAGAGGTTCTCCTCACTTGATACAGTGTGATAATCCTCTGTCAGTCTGTTCCCATTAAGACATTCATTAATATGTCCTTCTTTAAACGCATATGTAATAACACTATATTCATTCATAAGATATGCCACAAGTATAATTCCACCCGGCTTGACAACTCTCTTTGCTTCATTAAGTGCCTTAAGCTTATCCTCAAATGTAAACAAATGGTACATAGGTCCAAAAAGCAGTGCCATATCAAATGTATTATCTTCAAAACGCTTAAGCTTAAGTGCATTGCCCTGATATGCCTTGACATTTGAATTCTTAGCCTTTAGAAGTCCAAGATTATGTTTTACTAGTTCCACCGCAGTGACATCGTACCCTTCCTCAGATAATGGAACGCTGTATCTTCCTGTTCCTGCACCTATATCAAGTATCTTTATATCACTGGCAATATCCATAGCCGCCTTAATATCATCAAGGCAGTTATGGATATATTTCATAGATGTTATAAATTCAACCCTTCCGTGACGTGAATCCAGACGTTTCTCCTCATTGAATTTATTATAATGCTGTTCTAATTCGGTCATTGCCATTTCCTTAGTACCTCCAAATAGTTAATCACATAAGACTTATTATCCAGTATATCAGACCTATAATCCAGCTGAAAAATATTCCATACAATATAACCGGTCCTGCTATCGTAAATATTTTACAGCCAATACCAAATACCTGTCCCTCTTTCTTATATTCAATCGCAGGAGAAGCTATACTGTTCGCAAATCCTGTAATCGGAACAAGTGCACCAGCTCCTCCAAAAGACGTGATAAGCGGATATATTCCAAAGCCTGTAAATATAACACTTAAAGCAACAAGTATAAGCGTTGTATAACTTGCTGCATCATCTGCTGTCATTCCTGTCATCTTCATAAAATTCATAATAAGCTGGCCTATTGTACATATAATTCCACCTGTTATAAATGCCTTAAAGCAGTTGTATACACACCCCGCCTTTTTCGTGACATTTTCAACATACTGGTTATAGCTTTTATTTCTTTTTTCAACATCCTGAACCATAATAATCCTCATTCCTACATATGCTTTATTAGTGACATATGTTGATATTAATAATCATATATTCCGCCTGTCTTATTGCATTATATTACTATTAACATATGTTTCTATTAGCATTACCATAAACTTAAGAATTATTCATAAATAATAATACATATCATATATGTTAAGGCATGTTATGCCCTCGCCCACATTAGGGTGTTTCTTTGTATACAACTGGTCTGCAACAAATATCATCATAAGTGCCACACATAATGGTATAATAATCTGAAGCTTTATCTTTCTGAAATAATTATCAAGCAATGGTGCTACAAAATACACTATAGCCATTCCACCAATACCAAAGGCTAACAGGCCTTCCGCACATATACGCCCGTGAATATTAAGGAAAAATCCTGTGTAATCCCACCACTTCTGTCCGTTATGTGTAAGTTCCAGCACAAGTCCTGTAAAATACTCAACAACTCCACACAGAATAATCGCCAGCACGAACTCAAGAGCCGGCTTTTCCCTGAACTTTTTAAGAAGCAGAAGTATCAAAAGACCGCCAACTCCGTATATTGGAAGCCAGGGACCGTGGAGCACGCCTCTGTTAGCAAATGAATGATACAGCATTAAGTGTGATGAAACTTCCCAGAACCACCCTATAAATGACATTACAAAGAATATAAGTATAAGCGATGGAATTGAGTAATTACGCATATATACCGTACTTTCAAAATTAGCTCTATGCTCCTTTAATGTAAACAGCCTTGAAGGATACATATTACCAAGTATCTCCTGTTTACATCTGTCAGCTTTTATCTGTTCCGCCTTGGCATCCTCGAACTTCTTTTCCTCACTCGTATTAAAAAGAATTACGCCGAACCAGTCAGCAAGAAACTTTCTTAATCTCCTGAAATACCTGATGTCAGATTTCATAATATCATCATCAAATCTTTCCTCTGGAGAGTCCTCATTCATATATGGATATATGTCTGCGTAAGCTGCCTGCAATTCTTCTTTTCCTGCCCGCTCATACAGATATACATCGCTTAGCATTTCCATGCCTTCTATATTATTCTTAATAGCATTTTCTCTTATAAGAACATACAATTCTGTAAAAAATGCAGTCTTATATGGATTGGAATATAATACCCCCACAAGACCCATAGACATAAAGCTTAATATATTCCAGCCAATAAATGATAACTGGTAGCAGAAACATTTCCACTTATAGCCGTTCATCATTCTTCTTGATAAGGTTATTGCATCATTAGCCTTTATGTCTGGATTTTCGGCTATTATATATGGCACAAGCATATATGACAGCGGCTTAATAAAAGCCCCTGCTATTGTAAGCGACCATAATATGGTATACAAGTCTTTAACTAACATTGTAAAGGCTACACGCATCCACCTTTTTACTCTCATAAGAAACATAAATTTGCCGACCCCTACACTTTTATATGTCCGGCTTTCAAGAAATATTCTTCTTGATATAACAACATAAGACATTTTCACGACATATCTTATTCCAAAATAAAATATAAGTGCCAGACATAAAAGCAGGATAACAACAAGATGTCTTGAACCCGTAATTCCGTATACAACATCAACTATAGTAAATACAACCGCACCTGATGATACGTTATTAACAACTGATGATAATATTCCCGAAGTTCTCCCCAGTATGTCCCCTGCATTATCCTTTGCTTTGTCGATAAGTGTCTGCGACTGCTCTTTGCCCTGTTCCTCATTGTTCATAATAACTGATACAATTGCATCAAGCATTGCACTTTTCGTCCTGTTATCAATATCTGATGTAACAAGCGTAACGCCCTGTGATTCGTTCGTATCTGTATTATTAATGTCTGTCATCTGCATTTTAAAGAAACTGAAAGTTTCCGTAAATTCACTTCCAACAAACGCTGCTATAAGACACACAACAACCAATATCCAGAAATGCTTTTTTAATGTTCTCTTAGCTGCTTTTGCAAGCTCTTTTCTCGTAATCATATTATTTCTTCCTGTCTGTTTAGTATTTAAGGTACTAAATAGTATACCAAATGTCCCACCATCTTTCCAATAGCAATAAACAAAACTACAAAGCCAAGACATTTTTTAAGCTTAACCCTGTGTGCTAATATAGGCAGTACCTTGACTGTTTCTGCAAGACATATTAAAAATGTACCTATAAATATTCCAGATACCGCACCATACAATATAACACCTGCCACGCCAAGCTTAATCGGCAGTTCAAATATATACCATATATTCCCAATCCCTGCACCAAATATAATCATTTCCTCATAAAGCATTATTGATTCTGTTGTGTTGGTCACATCTGCGTATCTGTTAATAAGACCTATGCTTGATATTAGGGCGAACAGTCCTGTAGCCGTAACACCTCCGGCACTTAACCCGATAAGTATGATAAATAATATTTTAATCAGCATTTTGTTGCCCCCGGATAATTGTTTCTTACGCATCTTGGCATACACTCTACAGAGTCAATCATAGCCTGATTTTCATCTTTGACATACTGGTTCATAGACACCTCTATAGGGGTTGGTGCTTTACTCATCTTCTTTCCAGCAAAATGGTCATAAAATACTGCTATCCCGGCAAACAACCCTATTGCATAAGCTATCTCACACACATTGTATTCCATAAGCCAGTCCACACCTGACATCCGGTATACTTTTTCAAATATCTCTATTGTGCTGACATCATTATTATACGCCATTATCGCATAAGCACTTCCTATAAATATTATTATGCACACGATAATCTTAAGAATAACAGATAACCACACCGGCTGCTGGTTCTTTCTGTAATCGATTATAAAATCACTCTCGCCTATATTATTAACGTCAAGTGTATCATCAAGCTGCTGTATCGCTGATATAACCTGCATTGAGCTTATACATATCCTGTCCTTTTTAGTCCTGTAAAATGTTGCCAGCTTTATGCTTTTTATCTTAGGAAGCAGCTTTTTTTCAGCATACACTTCTGCCACATCAGACAGATACACATCCTGCTTGTCTGTTTTAGTAAGCTGTCTTATCTTTAAATATACTGTTTTTGACATAGTAACCTCCATTTCACAGCATTTTATGCTGATTAAATAATGCTGTTAGAAGTATTGCCAATATTGCCCATATTATTCTATATCTATCTGGCTTCGCATACGGTTTAATATTTTCTTTTCGAGACGTGATACCTGAACCTGTGATATTCCTAATACCCTGGCGGCCTGTGTCTGTGTCATATCCTCATAATATCTCATTCTTATAAGCTTCCTGTCCCTCTCGCACAGGCTGTCCACAAGCTCATTAATCATTATATTATCAATAATGCTGTCGCTTCCGCCATCCTTGCCCTCTAACTTATCTATAAGACATACCTCATTGCCATCCTTCTGGTATATTGTCTTATAGATTGACTCCACGCAGTCGCCAGCCTCCATTGTAACAATTATATCCTCTGTCGCTATTCCTGTTTCCCTGGACAGCTCCTCAATAGTCGGCTCGCGGTTAAGAATACCCTTTAACTTCTGGGAAGCCATAAAACATTTGTATCCATTTTCCTTAATACTCCGGCTTATCTTTATTATGCCGTCATCTCTAAGAAATCTTTTAATCTCACCCGTAATCATAGGAACTGCATAAGTTGAGAACTTCACATCATAGTCCATATTAAAATTGTCTATTGCCTTTATAAGCCCAATACAGCCTATCTGGTACAAATCCTCCATCTCTGCACCCCGCCCTGTAAATCTTTTAACTATGCTCCACACAAGTCCGCTGTTATCAATAACAAGCTTCTCCCTTGCTGATTTATCATTGTTGTGTGCTTTAATGATCAATTCTTTAGTATGATCGCAAGCATACACATCCATTCTACCTGTTACTTTCTCCTATTCTTTTCTTCATAATTACAGTTGTACCCACATTTTTTCTTGAATACACATTAAGCTCGTCCATAAATGCTTCCATAAATGAAAAGCCCATTCCTGACCTTTCAAGCTCTGGCTTTGTTGTATACAAAGGCTCCATTGCTTTATGGACATTTTCTATTCCTACGCCCTCATCTTTTATCTTTATAATAATCTCCCTATCCTCTAAAGAAAGTGTCATATATACCTTGCCGCCTTTTCCCTCATAGCCGTGCACAATACTGTTGGTAACTGCCTCTGATACTGCTGTTTTTATATCTGATATTTCCTCTAAGGTCGGGTCTAATCTTGTCACAAAAGCTGCAGCAACCACTCTTGCAAAACTCTCATTCTCTGATATTGCATCAAATATTACATCCACATTATTCTCCTGCATTTTACATCCCCCTCTTATTCTGCTTTCTGACGGCATCGCACAGATTATCATATATATCTACTATTTTATGAAGTCCAGATATAAGCAGTATTCTTTTAATGCTCTCATTAATTCCGACAACACATATATCACCTATATCACGTATCTTCTTATATCTTCCCATTATAAGCCCTATTCCAGCACTATCCATAAAATCAACCTTGGAAAAGTCTATAATAACCCTGTCCACTCCCCTTTTATCGATTATATCGTCTATTACCTCTCTCATCTCATCTGCCAGATGATGGTCAAGTTCTGCATTAAGGCTTATAACAAGATTATTCCCGCTGACCATATATATGTAATCGGTTCTTTTAATATCCTCTGCTGTATCATAGCTGTCTAATTCACTGTCTAATCCATTATTAAGAAGCTGTGTATCATCTCTCATAACTATCCTCCTATCCTCTATTCAGGGTATCGGCACCCTTGTGCTAAGCGTAACATATAATTATATCAGAATTTCCTGTTACACAAAAATATCCCTGACGGACTAATTTCCGTCAGGGATTTATCGTGTGGTAATTAATGTGATGTCACATAATCATTAGCTTCTTTATAATATCCACTTGTCTTAAAGTCATTTACAATGTACTGATAGTACTTCTTGGCATTGTCTGTCTGTGAAAGTGCGACATAACATTTAGCCGCATAATAAGCTGCATCTACCTTAGTGGCGTCGCACTTAAATGCCTTAACATAATCATCAACTGCTGTAGCATAATCTGACTTATAGTATAAAGTCTGAGCCTTGCTGTAGAACTCATTAGCTGCCTGTGCCATAACAGCAGTCGAAATTGTATTATATAAAGTCTTGGCTGAGTCTGATGGAAGTGCACTTACATCAACGTCAATAAGCTTCTCAGCAGCTTCTGTCCTTTTATTGGCTATATAAGCATTAGCAGACTCAATAACTGATATTAAAAGCTTATTGCCACCGCCAGTTCCATTAAGTTCACTTAACTGCTGTTCAAGTGATTCTTTCTCTGCCTTTACAGTCTTTAATTCACTTTCCATACTGTTAAGCTCTACATTGCCTGATGAAAGCTGTTCACTGTATTCTGCCAGACTTCTGTTATAATCTTCTGTTATGCCCTTGTATCTTGATGGCATTACTAAGAACCATATAAGTGCCGCACCAATCACAACACCTACAAGCACATTGACTATTGTAATAGCACCATTGCTTGGTTCTTTGTATGATGACCTTGGAAGTATTACATCATTACCATTAAGAGGCTTGCTTTCTTCTTCCTTTACCTTCTTCTTAGGTAAGAAGCTTCCAGATATATCATTATCTTTAATATTCTGGCTCTGGTTTATCTGTTCAAGGTACTTACTTGCAAGAGTATTATTCCTGTCTATCTTAAGCACTGAATTCAGGAGCTTTCTTGCTCTTTGATATTCATTATCTTTAATATATATAAGCGCAAGCAACAGGTGTGCCTTTATAAAATGTGGATTAGATATAACAATCTTCTTAAGCTGTATTACTGCCATATCTGTATTCTTATCCTTGGCATACTGAAGCGATACGTTATATTTCTTAATAGCATTAGTAACTGATTCAAACTTATTCTGATTAGACTGGATTTTCTTTATATAACTCTCTGCAACATTATCATCTGGGGCAAGGTTCTTGCTCATTACCCACTGTGATAATGCCTCAACCACTTCTCCCATCTCACAATATATAAGTCCGAGAAGATTTCTTGCATTAATATTATATTTGTTAATCATAAGACTTACTTTTAAAGTTTCTATTGCTCCTGATAAATCCCTCACACGGGCTTTCTCAAGACCTTTGTTGTAATATATATCTGAAACCCTGGCAGTCTTTTTGTATATAGAGACATCTGTACCACACTTGGCACATGTGTCATTTGCTGAAAGGACACAGCCACATTTGTAACATCTCATAATTACTTCTCACTCTTTCCTTCGATAATCTTGTTAATTAAATCTGTTATATCTGGTACATCATTCTTGTATATTGCATCTTCTGCATCCTCAACTTCCAGACTTGGCTGGAACTTCTGGATTTCCTCATCAAAATCTAACATATCTATTCTCCAATCTTTATATTATTCCAAAACTTTCCTTATATCTGCTACAAGATAAAGTGAACCTGTACAGAATACCATCGGCTCATTCTTTAACGCAAGAACCGCCTCTTTCGCACTATCATACACTTCCACTTCAATATCTGTATGTCTTTTAAATGCCGCACTTATGTATTCCTTATCCAAGTGCCTTATTCCGCCTGTCACGGTAATCGCTATTCGTGCAAATACCTTACAGCCGCACAGTATGCTTATCATCTGTTCAAAATTCTTATCACTTACAACTGAGAATAATAATGCCGCTTTATCAGTGCTGTCAGCATACATTCCGTTAACCGAATTAACAAAACTCTGTATTCCCTGAGGATTGTGTGCACCGTCAACATATATGTTATCCGTAAGCTTCTCCATTCTGCCCTGCCATATGTGGCTCCCTGTAGAATCCACTATGGCACTGTCTTTAATATCAGAATGATACAAATGCTTTAAAAGCCTGCATACTGTAATTGCTATTGACACATTCTCCACCTGATATATGGCAGGAGTAGCCAATCTTAAGCAATTATTAATATAATACTCATTATGCAGTGAAAAATCAATACAGCCATTAAAGTTTTTAATTATTTGATATTGCTGTGGTGATACTCCGTAACAATAGCTGTTCTTGCTGTGTGCAATATCCTCTATCACACTTGAAGCCTCATTGTCATCTGCATATACAACAGGCACGCCCTGCTTTATTATTCCTGCTTTCTGCTCTGCTATTTTCTTAATTGTATCTCCCAGTATTGCTGTATGTTCAAGGCTTATTGTCGTAATTACACAGCACAGTGGATTATGTACTGCATTAGTCGCATCAAGGCTTCCTCCAAGCCCTGTTTCTAACACTACATAATCAACCTTGCATTTATCAAAATATAACATAGCCGCACCGAAAAAAAAGTCAAAATATGCAAGCTTAAGATTATTCGCCCTGGCTGTTTCATACACCTTATTAAAGTACTGTGTAAAAGCTTCTCTTGATATAAGTTCACCGTCAATCTGTATGCGTTCCCTTATTGTCACAAGATGGGGTGATGTAAACAGACCTGTCTTATATCCTGACTTTTTTAAAATATCATCTATATAAGAACACACAGAACCCTTGCCGTTAGTTCCTGCTATATGTATTATCTTTAAATTCTTATCAGGATTCCCAAGAAGCTCTAAAAGCTTCCCAGCCCTTTCTACTCCTGTAGTTTCACCATACTGCGGCGTATCATTAAGAAACGCTTTTATCTCTGAATATTCCATTAAACACTCCATTCTCATATATGAACACTACCGGTTTCCTGCCGCCTGTATACACATTAAGCTTATCACCATCAAGATATATGCTGTAATCACTGCTGTCGTGCATTTCCTTAAGCATTTCCTCGATAACTACGATGTGCTTTCTGTCATAGTTCTTTACAAGCTCTGTAAATATATCATCACTAAATCTGAATTTATAATAATAAGCACTCCAGAGACGCTGTAAATTCTGCTTTCTTTCATTCGTCTGTTCATCAAGCTTATTATGATAAGTCTCGGTCTGGCTCTTTGTCATCTCAATTTTCTCTTTAGTAAGATATATCTGGTTAAGAAGCTCCTGATTTTTTCTCTCCCTTACACCAGCTTCTTCTAATGCCCTGTCCAACTGTCTTTTAACCTCATTAACCCTTGCATAGTAGCTTTTAGTTTCCTGCTCGGTATGCGAACCACTCATATATTCGTTCTTCTTAACTTCAAGCTCTGAGAATTCTTTATCCACTTCATCTAAATGTTCTTTGGCTTTTCCAAGCTTTTCCTCTGCATCTGCCTGCCTTTTTTCTATTCCTTCAAGTTCTTTTATAAGCTTGTCTGTTTCACCATCTATCTCTTTTACCTGATTGATAAGTGCTGCATATTCCATATCCTGCTCAAGCTTTGCCTTATCATCTTCTGCCACATAAGAAGGCATAAGCTCATCTTTGGCATATAACGGCTTATTGTACCTTCTTACAGCTATATTAATCATTCTTGCAAGCTGTAATGAAGATACCTTGTTAAAGGTTCTAATTGCCTGATACATAGTCTTTATCTCTACTGTCTTATAATCAAATGCTTCAACTCCAAAGCACTCTATAACAAGTCTTAGCTTCTCCTGTGTCTTCTGCTTTCTTAAGCTCTTTAACACACCCATCCCATTAAATGCGTCCGGCATAAGCTCCTTATGGACTACCCTCTTCATCTCAATATCTGCCCTGGCAATTGCCTTATCCATAATGGCTGACCATTCCCTGAACTGGTCTGGTGTTACATTTTTAATGCTCTGGTACAGATTATCCATAAATGCCTCGTTATATTTGTCACTTATAATCTGCATTTTATGGGCTGGTGCTATGTACTGGTTAATTGAATATCCTGCTCCTGCCGCATTAACAACAAGCATTAAAAGCTTATCCCTGCCTGCCACTGTGCTGACATCTATGCTGCCCTGTGCTCCTGCTATCTCAAGCAGTTTAAGTTCTAACATTGACATTAAATGCGCCCTGTCCGCTGTCTTAAGCTGCATATATTTGGCTTCCACCATATCTGACACTTTCTTGTAATCATATTCGACTTTTAACTTACTGCTGAATATCTCTGCAAATGAATTCGCCATATCTGCAAGTCCGGATATGATACGTGAACCTGTCTCCTTCGCTGCATTTCCTATTGTCACACTATCAAAAAATGCAAGCTGCAGCCTTATATCATCATCTGTTAAATTATTAAGAATACTGTATAAATCTGACATTAATACTCCTCTCCAAGTGTTTTGTCATATTATTTTAGAAAATACCATTTTCTCCCTGATACATCAGTAATGGGCATAATACTATCTGCCCCTACATCTTAATTTTTAATTATATAAGTTATGCAGACAAAATACAATGTGATATTTATTAAAAAGCTTTCATTCTATCGGAATTTCCTATTACACAAAAAGAGCCGCCGCATAAGCCCAATGTCAACTTAATAACATTGCACCTAAGCGGCAGCCCTCATATATTAATTCGTTATAATTATGGGATAATTAGTATACACCCTGAGCGAGCATAGCGTTAACAACCTTCTCGAAACCAGCGATATTAGCACCAGCTACATAGTTGCCTTCCATACCATATCTCTTAGCAGCATCATCGATGTTGTGGTAGATATTAACCATAATGTTCTTAAGCTTAGCGTCAACTTCTTCAAATGTCCAGCTAAGTCTTTCGCTGTTCTGGCTCATTTCAAGAGCTGATGTAGCAACACCACCAGCGTTGGCAGCCTTACCACAGATGAACATTACGCCGTTGTTCTGGAAGTATTCTGTAGCTTCAAGAGTTGTAGGCATATTAGCACCTTCGCAAACAGCCTTAACGCCGTTAGCTACTAACTGCTTAGCATCTTCAAGGTCAAGTTCGTTCTGTGTAGCACAAGGAAGAGCGATATCACACTTAACTGACCATACACCGTGCTCACCATTCTTCTTCTCGTGGTATTCAGCAGACTTTCTTGCAGCAGCATATTCTGTAAGTCTTGCTCTCTTAACTTCCTTAACTTCTCTTAAGAGTTCTACATCGATTCCTTCTGGATCATATATCCAGCCTGTTGAATCAGAGCATGTAACAACCTTAGCACCAAGCTGCTGTGCCTTCTGGATAGCATAGATAGCAACATTACCAGCACCTGAAACAGCGATTGTCTTGCCTTCAAGTGAATCACCGTGGCACTTCATAAGTTCTTCTGTGATGTAAAGAAGACCATATCCTGTAGCTTCTGTTCTAGCAAGTGAACCACCATATGAAAGACCCTTACCTGTAAGTACACCTTCGTATGTACCTCTTATTCTCTTGTACTGGCCAAACATAAAACCGATTTCTCTTGCGCCTGTTCCGATATCACCAGCAGGAACATCGACATCAGCACCGATATATTTGCAAAGCTCTGTCATAAAGCTCTGGCAGAATGCCATAATCTCTCTATCTGACTTGCCCTTAGGATCGAAATCAGAACCACCTTTACCACCACCGATTGGAAGGCTTGTAAGTGAGTTCTTGAATACCTGCTCGAAACCTAAGAACTTGATAATTCCTAAGTTAACAGATGGATGTAATCTTAAACCACCCTTGTAAGGTCCGATAGCGTTGTTGAACTGTACTCTGAAACCTCTGTTTACCTGTACCTGTCCCTTGTCATCTACCCAAGGTACACGGAACATTAATACTCTGTCAGGTTCTGTAATTCTTTCAAGAATTGCATTGCTTCTGTAAAGCTCCTCGTTAGCATCAACAACTGGTCTTAATGTATTAAGAACCTCTGTTACAGCCTGTAAGAATTCTGGCTGATCTGCATTCTTCTTAGAAACTAATTCTAATACTTCATCAACATATCCCATAATCGTTTAACTCCTTTGATTTAATATTCGTACGCTTTAGTACGTTACCCAAGTGATATTATATTAATTTCACTTAATTTATGCAAGTTTTTTATGTGTTTCACATAATTAAATTGAACAAAAATGAATATTATTAAGTTTAATTAGGTTTATCTTTAATTTTTCACTTTATTTTCTTAATATTATTAAGCAAAACATATAATGTCAATATGTTTGTATACTGCATACAGGCGTATTTTTACATTTTTCTATATTTAATACTCTATTTATTTATTTTTTTTTAGTAATATGTTATAGTATTTTTGTTACGTTAAGCTTTTAATTGAATATATTTCACATCTTTTTAAAGCTTGGCTTATACATTTATTCTATGAATACTAACAGGAGATAACATTATGTCAGGATTCTTTGACAAGACCAGAGAAGATATGCAATATATCTTCAAAAAGGGGAGCACTCTTTCCCAGAGTGAGAAGAAGCACAAGCTAAGAGCGTGGGCGACAGTTATTGGTATTGCACTCGTTGTTGTTCAGCTTGTATTCACTGTATTGACACTATTAAAGCTTTACAAACTTGATATTCTTCCGCTCAAGTATATCGCAGCTATTGACGCCGTTCTTGTACTTGTGGCAATATACGACTTTTTATCACAGTTTACTAAGACGCATATTATAGGAAAAGTAATATCTATACTTTTATCCGCTGTACTTTTATACACATTCCTTTTCACATCAAAGGTTGACACAACTCTTGATAAGATAAGCAGTAATGGTAATAACGTACAGGAGATTACAGATGTCGTTGATGTCGTTGTATTAAAGAAGGATAAAGCACAGTCACTTTCTGATACTTTATCATATACATTTGGTTATAACTCTACTGTAGATGCCGATGATAATCAGGATGCCATACAGAAGATTAACTTTAATAACAATGCAGACATCAAGACTAAGGAATATACAACCTGGGAAGATATCATTCCTGCATTAGAGGCTGGAACTGATATTCAGGCTATGCTTATTAATGACAACACATTGTCATCATTTGATGAAGAATATGAAGAATTCCTTGACTCAATAAGAATTGTCGGAACTATTGAACTTAAGAGAACTATAGAATTAAGCGAATCTGACAAAAAGGTCAATGAAGAACCTTTCGTAATATATATATCAGGTAATGATGAAGAAGGTAAGATTCTTTCAACAGGACGAAGTGATGTCAACATTTTATGTGTTATCCACCCTATAACAAGACAGGTACTTCTTATCACTACTCCAAGAGATGCCTATATCAACCTTACTAATCCTGGTACAGGTGCACAGGGCTATGATAAGCTTACACACGCTGGACAATGGGGCATTGAAGGTTCTATTCTTAATCTTCAGAACCTGTATGACCTTAATATTGATTACTATGTCAAAATCAACTTTACTGGCTGTGAGACAATTGTAGATGCTCTTGGCGGTGTAACTATTAATTCATCTGTTGATTTTGTCAATGGACTTGAAGCAGCTCCAACAAGATATCACTATGTAATAGGTGATAATGAATGTAACGGTGAACAGACCTTAGCTTTCTGCCGTGAAAGAAATGCTTTCTTAGATGGTGATTACCAGAGAGGCCGTAACCAGCTTGCAGCCCTTACAGCTATTATCAATAAGCTTACATCACCTGCAATACTTGCAAAGTACAGTGCATTACTTGATTCTGTCGGTGATATGCTCTACACTAATATGCCTGTATCAGATATTACATCACTTGTAAAAGGGCAGCTTGCCAACAGCCGTTCATGGAATATACAGACATACAGCACAGGTGCAGAACCTGACAGCAGACTATGCCAGCATTTCGGTTCTTATCGTTCTGTATCACTTCTTTATCAGGCTGATGTTGATATTGCCAGACAGCTTGCCAAGAAGATAATTAATGGTGATATATTCGATGCACAGGAATATTATGACGAAGAGATCAGCAAGGTTTCTAACCCAACTGGTTTGATGTCTTTACCTAATACTTCAAAATCATCAAGCACTAACAAAGAAGAAACTTCTGCTGCCACATCAACTAAGAGTTCATCAACAACTAAGCAGCAGCAGACTACAACTAAAGCAACTGCCGCACCTACAGAAGCAGCAACAACTACAGCAGCTCCTACACAGACCCCTGCTCCTGATAACAATAGCAATAACAATAACAACAACAACAGTAACAACAACAACAGTAATAACAATAACAGTAATAATAATAATAACAGCAATAATACCGGCAGTAACGGCAATAAGACAGAAGCTACAACAGCTCCTACACAGGCGGCTGCCGCCCCTGCCCAGGCAGATAGCAATTCCAATGCTAATCAGGCTGCAGCTAATTAACTATAAAATATTGCTCAAAATACTATTAATAAAACACTATTAACAAAATACTATCAAGTATTAGAAAAAGGCTTCACATTATGTATATCGTAATGCGAAGCCTTTTTGACCTTTTAAATAGTTATTAAGTTAATATGTCAATTAGCTGTTTATAATATTATATGTTATTTACGACATAACCAGCCACCTATTTATTGGCATGTTCTCCATACTTGCCATAGTATTTGCCATAATACTTACCATAGTATTTGTTATCGTCCATATCGACCTTATTAAGTACCACGCCAAGAAGCTTGCAGTCTGTCTTTTTAATCTGCTCCAGACCCTTCTGGGCGTATTTGTAGCTTACATCATTAGCCGCCATTACATAGGCAACTCCGTCACACTCCTGTGCCACTATGGCACTGTCTATTACACTTCCTATAGGTGGTGTATCAATTATTATATAATCATACAAATCCCTTAATACTTTTATAAGTGTCTTAAACACCTTATTGCCAAGAAGCTCTGTAGGATTAGGTGGCACCGGACCAGAAAATACTACATTAAAATTCTCAACATTAGTTGCATACATAACTTCTTCAAATTTATTAATTCCTGATAAGAAATGTGTAAGTCCCTTAACAGACGTATTAATCTTATAACGTCCTACAAGCACCGACTTTCTTAAATCCGCATCAATAAATATAACCTTCTTGCCTGCTTCTGCAAGTGATACCGCAAGATTAAATGATACAGTAGATTTACCTTCTCCCGGTGTCGTACTTGTGAGCATAATAACCTTGATATCCGAACCGCAAAGCTGGATATTCGTTCTTAAATTCTTATATGCCTCATTAGCCCTGTAATCAAGCTTTCTTAATCGTTCTATATTGATAGTCTGCATATTATCTTTTCACCTGACTTTTACTTTTTATTCTTGTTCTTTTTGTTCTTCCTGCTCTTTTTCTTGTTCTTTGGCAAGCCATCATCCATTTCTTCTGAAATTGGAATAACTGCAAGTGTACTGAGGTCAAAATATTTCTCCACATCTTCTGTAGTCTTTACAGTATCATCTAACATTGACTTTATTACTATAACCGCCGCTGACAGCACAATACCTGCAAGAGCACCTATAATTGTCCATTTCTGGACAACAGCAAATGCTGGTATCTCTGATAATGAGCCTTCCTCAATAACATTTACCTGTTCAATCTTCATAATATCACATATCTTCTGTGATGATACTTTAGCCACGCAGTCAGCTATCTTCTTAGCCTGATAAGGATCATCACTAACAACTGTTATCTGCAATACACGTGTATCCGAAGGTGTATCAACAGATATGCTTGAAGCAAGCTGTGAGGCTTTCATATCAAGCTTTAATTCCTTGATAACTTCATTCATAACCGGAGCACTTGTTACAAGTATCTTATAATCTTTCGTAAGCTGTGTAGATAACTGGACATCTGATAAAGTAGTCGCACTGTCGTTAGCTCTGTTTAATACATACAGCTTGGTTTCTGACTCATACTGTGGTGTTATAAAAAACTTTGCCACAAGAAATGCACCAAGTCCCACTATTATGCCTGTTGCAATAATAACCATTATCTTATCCCATAATATAGATAAAATATGTCCAATATCAATTTCTATTTCTTCATTCTGAACATTATCTCTTCCCATTGTCAATCTCCATAATTATTTATCACTTAATCACTCTAAGCATTTAATATAAATCTTTTAATTATATCAGCAACTCCCGATTCATCATTAGATGGTGCGATATAGTCTGCATACTTTTTCACTTCTTCATACGCATTATCCATAACAGCCGCAACACCTGCTATCTTTAACATTGGTATATCATTCATTCCATCTCCACAGGCTATAAGCTCATCTTCTTTGATAGACAGCTTACCTAATAACTGCTGTAATGATTTATCTTTGGCAACCCCCTTTGGTACTACCTCAAGGAAATAATCTTCTGAATAAAATGCATCAAGCACGTCAGAATAATGCTCTAATAAAGCTTCCTGCACTGGCACAAGCTTATCGTGTCTTCCTACAACAAGGAACTTATTAACTGGATAATCTACATATTTCTTTAAATCATCTGTCTTAATTATTGTTGTATTATTGCAAAATGCTTCTTTTAACACATACTCATCATCATCACTCTCTGCTGCTATCTTTCCGTCCGAATATGTAAGTGCATACACATCATTAGCTCTTGCATAATCACATATATCGTCTATACACTGCCTTGGAAGCTCGTGGCTTACAATTACATCTCCATTCAGGCAGTTAATTATCTCACCACCATTGTAAGCTAATATATATCCGCCTCTCTTATCTAACTCAAGCTCATCTGCTATCGGTGTTATCCCAAATAATGGACGTCCCGAAGCCAATATAACTGTAACATCTTTATCAATTGCAGCCCATACAGCCTCCTTATTAGCCTCCGGAAGCTTCTTATTATGGTCTGTGAGTGTTCCGTCAAGATCGAGTGCAATCGCTTTATATTTCATTGTTAAATACCTGTCCTTTATAATTCTTATATAGGTGTCGGGGATACTTCCCTTACATATGCCAATTAATTGCTTCACTATTACATCACCCTGCAATTCCTGACAATATATCCGCATACATAATCATTTTATCATATGTACTTAATAATTACAATAAGCTAAGCCTTAAGCTTTTATTAACTTATCCTCATCTGGTCAAATGCACCTGCTATATTCAATCTGCCATAGCCATATTCAACATTTGGATAAGCAATATCCCCCGGTCGGTCTGCTCCCCTTATTATATATGACTTAATCTCGCTATTACTTATAACTGATCTGTTATTGTTAGTAACTCCCCAGCTAAAAAATAATGCCGCTGCCCCTGCAACGTGTGCCGCAGCAATGCTTGTTCCTGATCTAACTGTATAGCCTCTTACGCCTCCAACACCATACACATTAACTCCTGGTGCTGCTATATCAGGCTTAACCCTGTTATCCGCCGTATAACCCCTGCTGCTGTTCACGTCGCTTCCGTTGGTATTATGATTATATGCACCAACAGTAATAAGCCTTAAACCGCTGGCAGGCTCTACAAGCGTTACATCAGCATCTGAATTAAGAAAATAGGCATCACAGTCCATAAGCTCTTTTAAAGTTATCCACGCATTAAAATATCCAGGAAGATTAGTAAGACTATATACATCTATCTTCCACAGTCCCTCTGCCGGACGTTCAAATCTCATAAATATAACTTCCTGCCCTGCAACAGTTTCTGTAATCTGGTAATCAACATATATCCTTGAATTCTCCAAAAGAAATGAATATTGTGTACTTGAGCCTATCCTTGCTGGTATTCTTGGAATAATCTCGCCTGTCGGTGATATTATTGATACCGACAGTACATCAAGACTTTTTGCCCATATTTCAAGCACAAAGCCTTTTCCACGCCTCTCAACATTTATCTCCATTTCCTTATATTCAGGAACAACAGAAGCGTAACCGCTAAAATGTGTCCTTTTGACTGCCTCATTGCCAGCAGGAACAACAACACATGTATTAACGTGCATTGTAAGTGAATCAAGAACATTTGATAAAGGACTTCCGCCTGTTCTTGAGCCCAGACCACTACCCAGTCCCATATATATGACAAGAGGCATTTTCTTTAACCCGGCATAATCCTTTAGAAATCTTGCGGCAAGCATAATATCCGTTTCCTCAAAACACACTGCATCATCCCTTATGTAGAAGTAATCCCTTAAATATTTCTTTGCATTTTTTAATTTTACACATACTATGCTTGCCTCTGGTGCAACACCTATGTAATCATCAATTTTTCTTGAAGCAATTACTCCAGCCATAAATGTTCCGTGCCCTGTAATATCGGTTGTTCCCACATAATCGTAAGGATTTAGTCCATTGCGGTATGCTTCAAGTGCTGTATTAATCTCTGCCTGTTCATATATACGACCATAATTAACATATAAATTCTGCCTGTACTCAAGGGTCTGATCCCATATAGCCATAATACGCGTATTACCAGCCGTATCACAGAAGTTCTCACTAAGATAATCAATTCCTGTGTCTATTATCCCCACGATAACACCCTGCCCTTTTGAATTTAAAAAAGGCTGGCTTGTTATGTTGGTAGCATTTACCGCATCAATGCTTGATGTATCCATAAGCCCATACAACTTGGGAATTGTATAATATCCCAAGTCACTTATATTAAAATCCCTGTCATCCGGAAGCCTGCTATGTGCAACAAGCCATTGGTCATCAACCTTCTGTATACATACATCAGGGTTGCTTTGAAGCATCTTATTAATTCCCGGAAGATTGACAACTATATAATCATATATATCCTCATCTGTTATCATTTCACTGCATAAAGGCATAAAAAATGTCCTTAAAGATAATCTTTAAGGACATTATATGATTAATATTTTATAATAATACTAATATACTGACATACTGACATATACATAATAACTTCTGCAAAATAACATCAGCGGAATATCTTGTGCATAATGGCTTGTGAAACTGACAGCATTAAGCTTCTGCATTATTCATTGGAAGTCTTTCCTGTCCACGCATCATAATAAGCGGTGTGCCCTTCTTCTCAATGTAATCTGCTGTTATTGTGACACTTCCGATATTATCATCTTTAGGAATTTCATACATTATATCAAGCATATATTCTTCTATTATAGACCTTAATGCTCTTGCTCCTGTATCTTTTTCCATAGCTTTCTTTGCAATCTGTCTTAAAGCATCATCATCAAATTCAAGCTTAACCTCATCAAGTTCTAATAACTTCTGATACTGCTTAAGTATTGCATTCTTAGGCTCTTTCATAATCTTAACAAGCATATCCTCTGTAAGACCCTCTAAAGAGAATACTATAGGAAGTCGTCCTAAGAATTCAGGAATCATACCAAATTCCCTTAAATCCTCTAATTCAACCTTTGATAATATATTCTTGTCATTATCATATTTATCTTTAAGGTCTGAGTTAAAACCTATTGATGACTGCTTATTAAGTCTTGCCTTTATTATATTCTCAAGGTCTGGAAATGCACCACCGCATATAAATAATATGTTGCGTGTGTTAACTGTAACCTGCGGAACCATAGCATTTTTGCTTGTAGCACCTACTGGAACTTCTATATCACTTCCCTCAAGAAGCTTTAACATTCCCTGCTGTACAGATTCACCGCTTACATCACGGCTTCTTGTTTCTTTCTTCTTGGCAATCTTATCTATCTCATCAATAAATATAATGCCTCTTTCTGCCTTCTCCACGTCATTATCTGCTGCCTGTAAAAGCTTTGATACAACGCTCTCTATATCATCACCTATATAGCCAGCTTCGGTAAGTGAAGTAGCATCTGTAATTGCAAGAGGTACTTTTAAAAGTCTTGCCAGTGTCTTTACAAGATAAGTCTTTCCGCTTCCTGTAGGTCCTATCATAAGCATATTAGACTTTTCAATCTCAATATCGTCCATAGTTCCTGTGGCAACTCTCTTATAATGATTGTATACAGCAACTGACATAACCTTCTTGGCATAGTCCTGACCTATTACATATTCATCTAACATTGCCTTTATCTGATGAGGTGCTGGAAGATTAGCCAAATCAAGTGTATCGTCCTTTTCCTTATCTGCAGGCTTGTTATTATCTTCTTTCTTTTTCTTGACTTTCTGCCTGTTGGAAATGTCATTACCCATCATATTAAAGCCTCCGAACATTCCCATATTAGGCATATTATTCATAAGGTCATCATAATTGATATCACTGTTATTAATTGTATCAAAGGTCTTCTGCATACAATCTGCACATACACATAAACCACCTGGCATATTAATCATTTTACCAGCCTTAGACTCTGACCTTCTGCATATATAACACACCTTTTCGTATTCATCTGTGTTAGCAGTTGTATTGTTCTCATTATTATTATCGTTGTTACTCATTTAATCCTCAATTCTGTGTTACGAGGCTTATTAGTTCTTCTTTCCTAATGTAACCTCCACACTCTTTAGTACATATTCACTACCTTCAAGATGATAGTAGTCAACCTTTACTGTCTCTCCTGCTGAATAATACTGCAGAAGTGACTGTAAGCCTGACATTGTTGATATTGACTGGTCATCAAAACCGACAATTATATCGTAAGCTGAAAGTCCTGCCTTCTCTGCTGCTGAGCCAGATGCTACTGTACGAACCATTATACCCTGTGGGTAACCATACATAGAAGCATATGTGCTTGTTATATCTATAGCAGCAATACCAAGATATCCAGCATTATCTGAATCTACCTTCTGTCTTGTCTGCTTGCTCATAAGTGAGCTTATAAGTTCCTTAACATTAGATACAGGTATTGAATATGCCATACCCTCAACACCATCTGATGATGTCTTAGCAAAGTTAATAGCAATTACCTTGCCGCTTGCATTAAGAAGTGCTCCACCACTATTACCTGAGTTAATAGCTGCGTTAGTCATTATAAGTCCTGAAAATGTAACATTGTTAACTGTTATTGATCTGTCAAGGGCACTTATAATACCATTAGTAACTGACTGTCCTTCTCCAAGTGCATTACCAATTGCCACTACCTGCTGGCCTACTGCAATTGTATCAGAATCTGCAAGTTCTGCAATAGCTATTTTACTTATTGTGTCAGACGGAATATCTGATAATGATGCAGCAACTACTGCTATATCCTGATCTGACTTAGAACCCTTTACCGTTGCACTTACTGACTGGTCATCCACAAATACACATTTTAAGTTGGATACATTATCTACAACATGTGCATTAGTTACAATAAGAAGCTCTGTATCATTCTTACCAACAATAATACCAGTTCCACTTGTTGAAGCCTCGTACTGCTGCTGTCCCCAGCCATACATTGAAGATGAACTGCTTACTGTAGTTGTACCATTAAGGGCAACCATAGCCGGAAGTGCTGCCTGTGCCACACTTTCTACATTCATTGATGAATATTGTGAAAGATTAGTATCTCCATTAGCATTAATATCATCGCTTGTAACTTTATCAATATTGCTTGTCACAGTTGAAATTGTATAGTTCTTAGTATCATTACCACCTAAATATTTCTTCTCAATATGATAAGTTCCATACATTGCTGAACCAGCTACAACACCAAATACCACTGCTGCAAGCACACCACTTATATACTTCTTAGCCGTGGAATTCTTAGAAAACCAATTGTTAAATGACTTCTTTCTTGCTTCCTTCTTAGCCTGCTTAGCCGCTCTCTGTGCATTCCTATAAGAATTATTCTGATCACTGCCTATATTATTATTAACATATGAATATCTATAGGTTGAATTACTGTTATCTGATGCATTATGAAAGCCTGTATTAGCACCATTATTATATGCTGTGTTATTATATCCGGCATTAGTTCCTGTGCTATTGTATGATGTATTAGCACCATACTGTGAATTATTCATACCACCCTGATTATATCCATAACCATTATAGCCATAATTATTACTTCCGTTAGAATACTGGTTCTGTCCATTATTCATACCAGCACCACCTGCACTGTTCTGATTATAACCTGTGTTATGGCTGTATGTTGTATATCCAGTTGTTCCTGTACTCTGATTATTATCAGGCTCTACATTCTCATAATTCCTAGAATTATTATCAGAATTATTGTTCATATAATCGTTATCTTCATTATTATACATATCCAAACACTCCTTACTTATGTCATTTCAACGAAAAAATGAACACATTTCGTTGTTGATACTGTTAGTATATTCACGAAATGTGTTCATATTGTGTATTACTTGTTAAGAAAATCTGAACTTATATAATTATGCTATGTAAAACATATCCATCAAATAATACTTACTGATTACTGCCCAACAAGCTCCATAACAGCTTTCTTTAAAGCTTCTTCTTTAGCTGCTGCATCTTCTATGCTGCTGCCCTTAACGCCCATATAGAACTTAATCTTAGGCTCTGTACCAGATGGCCTTGCACAGCACCATGCGTTGTCTGATAAATCATAATAAAGTACATTAGAGTTAGGAAGTCCTGTGCTATGCTTATCGCCTGTAACCATATTGACACATTCGTCCTTCTTATAATCTCTTGCTTCAAGAACTGTCCAGTTACCAATCTTAGATGGTGTATTATTTCTAAGGTCATCCATCATCTTAGCAATCTTTCCAGCACCTTCAGCACCCTTCATTGTGATAGCAACCTGTCCTTCTTTATAGTATCCATACTTCTCATAGATGTTAATCATCTGATCCCATAAAGTAAGACCATTATTCTTATAGTAAGCTGCTGCTTCACAAAGTGCCATAACTGCAACGATAGCATCCTTATCTCTTGCGTGTGTTCCTACAAGACAACCATAGCTTTCCTCAAAACCAAATTCATATTCGTATGTACCCTGCTGTTCAAAGAACTTAATCTGCTCACCGATGAACTTAAAGCCTGTAAGAACTTCAATAAGCTTAAGGTTATATTCCTTAGCAATGCTGTCAGCCATATTAGTTGAAACTATTGTCTTAACAAATGCTCCGTTCTTATGAAGAAGTCCCTTTTCCTGTCTTTGTGAAAGGATATATTCTGCAATAAGCATAGCAGACATATTACCTGTAAATGACTGGTATTCACCTGTCTTAGTATCCTTAGAATATACACCAAGTCTGTCAGCATCCGGATCTGTTGCAAGAACGATATCTGCATCAACTTCCTTAGCAAGCTTTAATGCTAATGTGAATGCCTTAGGATCTTCTGGGTTAGGATATTCAAGCGTTGTAAAATCTGGGTCTGGCTTTTCCTGTTCTGGAACAACATATACATGCTTAAAGCCTAATTCCTTAAGTACTCTTCTTACTGGAATATTACCTGTACCATGGAATGGTGTGTATACAATCTTAATATCATCAGCCACTTTCTTAATGATATCTCCATTAATACTCATCTTCTTTAATGCGGCCATATATCTGTCATCCATATCGTATCCGATTACATTGTAAAGACCGCAAGCCTTAGCTTCATCTTTATCCATAGTCTTAACTGTATTGTAGTCTGTTACAGCCTTAACTTCTGATATAATCTGTGAATCCTTAGGTGCTGTAATCTGTGCACCATCTTCCCAGTATACCTTATATCCGTTGTATTCTGGTGGGTTGTGGCTTGCTGTTACTACAATACCAGCTATGCAGTTAAGGTCTCTTAATGCAAATGATAATTCTGGTGTTGGACGAAGTGAAGGGAATATATATGCCTTAATTCCGTTAGCATTAAGACAAAGTGCTGCTTCATCGGCAAATTCAGGTGACATTCTTCTTGAGTCAAATGCAATAGCTACACCTCTGTCTGCTGCACCTTCCTTAATAATAAAATTAGCAAGTCCCTGTGTTGCTTTTCTTACAGTGTAAATGTTCATTCTATTAGTACCATTGCCAATTACACCTCTTAAGCCACCTGTTCCGAATTCAAGATCTTTGTAAAATCTGTCTTCAATCTCCTTCTCATCATTAGCGATCGACTTAAGTTCATCTCTTGTTGCTTCATCAAAATACATATTGTCACACCAAGACTTATAAACTTCCATATAACCCATACTCTGTACCTCTTTCCTTGTTATTTAATAATGTCTGGGAAAATGATATTTTCCCTGACTGATGTACACGTATTGCTACATCATTTTATTTAATTATAATTCAATCCGTAGATTAAATCAATCTTTAAGAGCTTCTTTAAACTTTTCTGATACTGTCTTTAACGCTTCTTCTTCATCGCTTCCATCAGCTATTAAAGTTATCTCATCTCCACATTTAACACCTGATGCAAGTATTGATATTACACTCTTTGCATTGGCTGTCTTACCCTCTGCATATTCAAATGATATATTAGAATCAAATTTAATTGCCGCATCACACATAGCACCCGCTGGACGAAGATGTATTCCAAGCTGGCTTGTGACAATTATATTCTCCTTTACCATTATAATCCCTCCTTAAATGGCAGTTCTTAACAAATTACCTTGTCGCCGATGTAGTGCTTTCTGTCGCTTTGGTACTCTCTGTAGTTGTTTCCTGCTGTATTGCCGTTATTGTAACATTAACAGTAACATTACCTACTACAGTTATTCCATCAGGCAGTGATAACGCCACTGTGACATTATGAGTTCCTGCCCCAAGATTCTTAAGGTCAATGCCTGCCTTTACATCTGATGCACTGACAGCCGATAACACATTATCATTACCTGTTACAGTAAATGTAATACCCTGCATTACCTGTGCATTAAACCCTGTCTGTATATTATTAAGTGTTATCTCTGAAGCTGAAAGACTTATCTGCTTTGTAGCCTTCTGTGCTATCTTAACTGTAACAGTAAGACTGCTGTCAGATACAAATTTAATTCCTGATGGAACATAATCTGATAATCTGAAAGTATATGTCTTATCAGCACTCAATCCATCAGCATTAATATTCTGCGATGGAATTGTTATTGTATCTACTTTACCCAGCAAATCATCTGGACCTGTTATAACCGCAGATGCCTGGCTTAATATTGTATCTGTTATAATATATCCGTCTGACGGCGTTCCACCTGTCTTTGCTGTTATTGACACCGTCTTCATTCTTGCTATATCAACATTGATATCTGCTTTAGTACATGACAGTTCAAGTGCATCATTTACTATTTCATTACCATCTTCATCTAACATCTTAACATCTGCACTTGTGCTTATATCTTCCTTAGCACCTGATACATCTACATTTACTGATAATGCTGCTACACTCTCAAGTAAAGATGTAGGACCTGTAACTTTGATATATGTTGGTGATGAACTTGTCGAAGCAACCGTATATCCTGAAGCTGTCGAACCTGTCGTATTAACATCTAATGACAAAGTCTTGGTATCCCTGTTCTCTATGCTTAGCTTAAGTGCTGATGTTCTTGGAACAGCCTCTACATTATTAAGAACCTGTCCATCTTTAATTACCTGAACCTGTATATCTACATAATCTGTAAATGCAGTAACCTTGCTCAAATCTGCGGTTGCACTTATATCACTTGTCTTAAGGTCTGTTACGACACTCTTTGGACCGCTTACTGTAACTGAAATCTTGCCGCCATCAACAACTTCATAACTGTAATCTTTGTCTGTAAGGCTCTGTGTATTAATAAGCTGTACAGTTATATTACTGAATGTATAACTCGTGTTAGGGTCATATATATTAACAATAACTGTCCATAGAACAACTGCAAATACAGCGGATAATAACTTCAGGCTGAAATTCTTAAATATCTTCTCTTTCATGCTTCAACCTGCCTCTCCATATCCTGAAAGACTTAACATCTATATTCTTTCTACGGATATATTCCAGTTTATTCTTTAAAGAATCTGCATCAATATCGTGTATTAATTCACCACCAAAAGCTACAGAAACCTTACCCGTTTCCTCTGATACAATAATTGTCATACTGTCTGTAGCTTCGCTTATTCCGACTCCGGCACGGTGTCTTGTTCCTAAAGCCTTGCTAAGATTAACATTATCTGTAAGAGGCAGATAACAGGTAGCTGCAACCACCCTGTTACCTCTCACTATAACTGCACCATCGTGAAGCGGTGTATTATGCTCAAATATATTAATAAGAAGCTGGCTTGTAACAATACCATCTACAGGTATTCCTGTCTTTATATATTCTTCCAGAAGCATATCCTGTTCTATAACTATCAATGCACCTGTCCTTACCGCTCCCATCCTGTAGCACGCATCAACAATTTCGTCAGCTGTCTTAACACTAAAACGCTCATCTTTATTGCTGTTATCACCAAAATTCAGGAAATTAAGAACAAATTTCTTCCTTCCTAACTGCTCTAACGCCCTTCTTAATTCGGGCTGGAATATAATAACAAGTGCTATAATTCCAACACTTATCGTCTTTCCTGCTATCCACAATATAGTCTTTAAGTTAAGCAGATATGCAACTACCGCGAATAAACCTACTACTATAATTCCTTTAAGCAAAGCCCACGCTTTAGTATTCATTATCCATAACAGAATATTATAAAGAACAACCGCAATAATAATTATCTCTATAATATCTGTCCATGTAATCCTTGGTATATATAATCTTGAAAAATAATTCTGCAACAGATTACCTGATGTAGTCACATTCTCACCACCCTTTTAATTTCTATATGATAAATATACTATTATTTATCAAAAAATATCATATCTTCGTCTTCTTCTGTGGCAGCAGTTGTTGATTTAGCCTGTCTTACATCACTTATATCTGAGGCTTTTCTGGTCTTTCTTGCATTAATCTGCTTAACCTTTACATCCTCACCTGCTACATTAATCTTAGGCACAGCCTTTACATAATAATAGTATTCGTCATCTTCATACTGTACATACTCTGTTCTTCTGAAATCAACTGCAAAGAACATAACATTACAGATATAACCTGCAAGTGCACCTAATATAACTCCGATTACAATAAGAACTATATTAAATTCAGTCTTAAATACAATCTCGCATACAACAAGAATTATGAACTGTAATACACTTCCTATTCCTATAGCGTAACCCCATGCATAGTCAATCTTAAGTCTTCTTATTATGTATACAACAATTACTGTAACTGCAAGTGCTGCAATTAACACTATCATCTGCTTGTCCTTAACAAGACTTTCTATTAAATAAGAAACCTGTAACATACTCTCTGTTAAAGATTTGTTAGTAACTGCTGCTTCGTAAGCACTGGCTGTATTAATTATATAATAAATTATTACACCAAAGCTTACAGGTATTGCCGCAAGAAATGATGAGCATAAACCTACAGCAACCGGTATAACATAAGGTATCTTAAAACCACACATAATTACTGTTAATATTAGCAGATATCCAAGCTTTGGTGTAAATCTGAAATATAACAGATACATAAGAAGCACTACGCACAATGCAATAAGTGCAAATTCTACTGATATTGCATACAAGTGTGCAATCATAAATATCGAAAGCATTACTATTGTAAAGCCATTAGGCAGAAATGCACATATAACCGATACTAATACTGCTATTATAGGACTATTAAGCTTATCCATATAGCCGATAGAGGCATTAAGCATAAGAAATGAAACCAATGCTGCTATAAACTTAGCCACCGGTACAATATATATATCATATTTGTTGTAAAATCTTTTAAAATTCTCTTTTAGTTCTAATAAAACCGCCATTATATCCTCCATATTTACTTTCTTTTCTTCTGGCTGTTATAAAATCTTTCAAGCTTATTAAGTCTTGAAAAATATTTCTTAAGACCTTTTCTTGAACATTCATACTGGACATTATATACAACAGCTGCTATTACTGTAAATATAACTAACATTCCTATATAGTATATTGCCACTCTCCTGCCAAATGCAAGATAGTCCATTGAATTAATATTCTCAACAAGTCCCTCTGCATTGCATAATACATACATAATTGCAACTATCATAAATGCAAATGTTGTAGTTATTAATGTCTTTAAAATACCGAAAGCAATGAAATCACCTTTGAAATATTTCGCTGTACGAAGCATTTTCCTGCCCTCGTTCTTTTCATATATAGCCATCTTAGTCATCATCTTAACTTTATTCTCATTAAGCACAACTTTCACCTCATTATTCATTTCATAAATATGCTATTGGTTATATAACAGCATTTTATTAAATATAGCATATTTGACATTAATTGTATATTACAATTTGCGAATGTCCTCCGCCTGCTGCTGTTACAATTCTTACTTTTCTTCCCTCAGCAGTAAATGTTCTGTCACTTGAAGCAGAAAGATAATTGCTCCATACCTGACTATATTCTGATGGGAGGAGCTCACTTAATACACTATTAATCTTGCTGTCAAAACCGCCGCTTCTCTGCTTGATATATATAATAGAAACTTCTGGCTGTATTATTATTTCTCCATAATAAGTATCATTTTCTGTATATATGTATACATTAGAATATTCTCTTGTAAATCCCTGATTACCAAGTATGTATGGCAGATCTGTACTCTTCATTCCGTCACTGTTTCCAGTTGATGAACTGCTGCTTCCTGTGTTAGTGCTATTGGTATTCAATGAATTAGAGCCTGAATTGTTAGAGGCATTGCCTGAATTATTGTTATAAGACCCATCTGAATTATTAGATGAATCATCTGCAATATAGCCTCCGTCAGAACTACCATTATCTGTACCACTGCTGTTACCATCATCATAGCTTCCTGCCTCACTGTTATATGAGTAGCCCGTTCTGCCTGATGTGCCACTATTAGAAGCCCCTGATGAGCTGCTGTTAGATGAATTAGAACCCGTAATGCTTCCATTACCTGTGTATACAACATATCCATTGGCTGAACCTGCTGATACACTCTTTATTCCCTCAATAGCTACGGCATCTGACACATCTCCTACTGTCGCTGTAAGTGCCGCAACACCTACATTATTAACAGTTACAACACCATCTGAATCAACCTTCATAATATCCTCATTACTGCTTGACCACACAAGTGCCTTATCAGTATTCTCCGGCTCTACAACTGCAGCTGCTTTAAATGTTGTGCCAACAACAACAGCTGTATCATCCATTAATATCTCAACCTTAGTAAGTGACCTGTCAGCTACACTGTTGTTAGATGAATTATTCTGTGGTTTCAAATTCTTCTCTGTCAATGTCATTCCAACAGTATTATCCCCACTTTTCTTATTATTAGAACTTACAGCTCCTGCTATAATAACTGAAAAAAGAGCAATTACAGCTATTACAATAAGTACAATTGCAATTGGGGACAGCTTAGTTCTTGTATTTGCTGTGCCTTTTGAATTATTATCCTTTTCGTTGTGCATCTTTATCTCCATTCTTAAACTATCTCATCAGGAAGCTTCCATTGCTCTGCCTGATACTTATAATCTTCCGCCATCTGTCTGAACTGTGCTATCTGTTCTATATCTTCTGATGTTTCTGAAAGCTTGTCATAACATCTGCTAAGAGCATACAAAGGCTTATTACCTCCGCTTGTAATATCTAATACGCTTGAAGTTTCATATATTGCATTATAATACCACATTGCCGCTTCTGCATAGTCATTTATATCATAATAATAATTGCCAAGTTCATAACATATCTCTGAGCTTGGATTATCAGCAACACACCTTAAAGCAAGCTTAAAGAATTCTCCCATATCACCTGCTATGCGGTATATTTTAACAAGTACACAGTTCACTTCCTGTCGAATGTCGTCACTTCTGTTCTCATTAATAAGAATATCGGCAAATATATCTTTAAAATCCATAAAATCTTTATCTGAACCAGAAATATAAAGCTCCTTGCATAACATAGTTATAACATAGTCCTCCAACTGTGTTCCCCTGGCAAATGCTTTAATATATGTAGAGAAATCCCTCCTGCTGTGGTCTGATACTGGTCTGTGCAGTATCTCTATATCACTGTCATATACCACAGGTGTAAGCCTTACTGTTTCATGAATTGGTGATGTCCATACGAAAGGCCTTAACCTCTTAAAAAGCTTTGGCCTTAATTCTCTGTGTACATTGTACACAGAGTTATAGTCATTATCATTAACATAATACATCTGTACTATATCTATCTCTGGAAGAAGCATTGATTTCAGGTCTTTTAATGCCTGATTATTGCGTTCATCTAATATCTCATCTGCATCTGCACTGAATATATAATCGCAGGAAGCTAATGAAAATGCGTAATTTCTGGCAGCGGCAAAATCGTCACACCATTTATAATCATATACTTTATCTGTGTATTTATGTGCTATATCTTTGGTTGAATCAGTCGAACCAGTGTCCACTATTATTAATTCATCATAAGTTCCTGCGTATGAAATAAGACAGCGTTCTAATATTGACTGTTCATTTTTTACTATCATACATAAGGTGATTGATATCATTTTCGTGGTCTCCTTATAATTGTTTCCTGTTCATAAGTATACCATATCAGTTTTTATGTGGATAGATTTTTAATTAAAAAAGGAGTTTGTGTTTGATATGTCACCTGTCTACTGGTACGGGTGGCAATCTAGCACAAACTCTTTTTAGGTTTTCATTATTATTTTTTTATCATTTCAATACTTGAATTTATTTATTCCAGCTATTTATTTTAAGCCTTTTTCAAGGTCTGTAAGCATTATGTCTAATGCCTGTATTCCACCTTCGGCTGTGTACCATACATTTGAATGTTCAAGATATATTATATGGTTGTTTTTGTAGGCATCTGTTGTCTTTACAAGTTCATTTTCCACTATTTCTTTAGCAGTCTTAGCACCTGCTGTTGATATTGCGCTATCTCTGTCCATAACAAATATATAATCAGGATTCTGCTGTACTACTGTTTCAAATGAAGATTCATTGCCGTGTGTTGATGTTGAGCCTGCGGCTGTAAGATTGTTAAAGCCTGCTTCTACACCTATTAAAGAGCATCTTCCATCATTTCCAAGAAGATTAAAGCTTCCGCTTGTTGTCATACCTACTAATGCTGTCTTTCCTGATGATATCTTCTTTATTGCATCTATTCTTGCTCCAAAATCAGACATAAGTGAATCAACTTTATCTTCCATTCCGAATATTGAAGCTATTGTCTTTGCATTTTTAGATACGCTATTTACAAGTCCCTCATTAGTATCTGTTGCAAGATATACTACTGGTGCTATTTCACTTAAAGCATCATAGCTCTTTGATAAACGTCCACCAATAAATATAATATCTGGTTCACACTCCATAACTGCTTCTAAATCAGCCTCTTTTATTGTTCCAAGATTTTTAATTGATGCATCATTTGAATATTTTTCAAGGTAATCAATACTTGTTGATGCCATTCCTACTACTCTGTCACCTACGCCAAGTTCATCTATAATATCTAAAGATGCAAGGTCAAGAATTGCTATTCTCTTAGGATTATAAGGAACTTCTAATTCAATTTCATTCTTTGAAGCATCAAGCGAAGTGATTGTCACGCTTGTCTTTTCTTCTTTAGTACTTTCATTATCAGACTTATCAGTACCACACGCTATAAGTCCTACTGCCATTACTGCCATAAGTGCCATTAATAATAATTTCTTAAAATGTTTTTTCATATTTTACCTTTGTGGCTTACTGCCACTTCATCCTTTCTTTAAATTATAATATATCCCAAGCCGTATACATTACTAAACCAATACCAGTAATAAAAGTGAATGGAAAATTCCACTTTTGACATCCTGCCATTATTTAATAAATTTAATAATATATAGACAATGGTTTGCCCTTAATCTGCATAATCTCAAATTCTACATTATATATAGAAGATAAGTTTTCCTTAGTTATAACTTCTTCAACTGTACCAAATGAAGCAATCTTTCCGTCTTTAAATGCACATATATAATCAGAATAAAATGCCGCATAATTAATCTCGTGCAATACAAGTATTACTGTTTTTCCAAGTTCATCACATAATCTTCTTACTATCTTCATAAGATTACTTGCGTGATAGATATCGAGATTATTAGTCGGCTCATCTAAAAGAACATATTCTGTGTCCTGTGCTATAACCATAGCTATATATGCTCTCTGCCTTTGTCCGCCTGAAAGTTCGTCTATAAATCTTTCCCTGAAAGTTTCTAATTCCATATAGTCAATAGCTTTGTCAATCATTTCCTTATCTTTACTATTAAGTCTTCCTCCTGAATGAGGAAATCTTCCAAATGCAACAAGTTCTTCTACAGTAAGCTTCATCTGGATATTATTAGTCTGTGTAAGTATTGCCAGATGCTTTGATAATTCCTTGCTATTCCATTTGTTTATATCTTTCTTTTCTATAACAACTGAACCATTATCCGGTGCAATAAGTCTTGATATTATACTCATAACAGTTGACTTGCCTGCACCATTGGGTCCAATCAGCGATGTCACCTTCCCTTTTGGAAGTGAAAAGCTCACATCATTGACAACTGTCTTTTCATCATATTTTTTAATAATATGGCTAATCTGCATAACTGTAATTCCCTTCAAATTATTTTATGAATTATGCCTGCTTCCCTTTAATATTAAATATAGAAAATATATACCACCTGCAACTGTTATAAATACACTTATTGGAATAGAATACACAAACACTCTTTCAACTATAAACTGTCCTCCAATAAGTGCTATTACACCCATCAACGCCGCACCAGCTATAAGCTGTGTATGCCTGTATGTTTTTAACAGTTGTCTTGAAATATTAGCAATAATCAGCCCCAGAAATGATATCGGGCCAACCATAGCTGTTGCAACTGCTATACACAAAGTTACAGCCAGTAACAATCTTCTTATACATCTGTCATAATCAACACCCAGGTTAATTGCCTGTTCTTTTCCAAGAGTTATTACATCAAGCAGTGCAAGTTCTTTTCTAAAAATCACACCTATAAGTGCAAGTATAATCACCGAAAATATAATTATCTCTGAATTAATATTACTAAAGCTTGCTACAAGTGAAGTCAGAAGCGTGTCATATTCATTAGGGTCCATAACCCTTGTCAATGTACTCTGGATACTTGAGAAAAATGAAGTCAATACTGTTCCAACAAGCAATACATACAGCACATTATGTCCTGTCATCTTAAAAAGCCAGCTATATACAACAGTCGCTATAATTCCCATAAGTACAAGGTCTACAAGAAAACTAAGATTATCATTGGTAAATAATATACTTCCTGAACCTAACACAAAGACAACTGATGTATGTATAAGTGTGTATAAGGCATTCATTCCCAATAGACACGGTGTAACAATTGTATTATTAATAACAGACTGAAATATTATCGTTGCCGCTCCTATTGCAAATGCTGTTATTATCATCGCAATCACTTTAGGTATTCTTAATTTCATTGCATATCTTAGAAGTTTATGATTATGAAACTTAATACCTATAAAAAGAAATGCCGCAACAATAATAATGGCTATTAATGCAATAACAATAAGCTTTATAATATTTTTTCTATAAGCTCTTTTGTTCATAACCTGCTCCATTCGTATCTTTAAATAAAATTTTCTTTATATCAATTGCTTTTCTTCCATATCTTAATCTGTATAAAAGCATTCCTATAAATATAATGCTTCCTAATATTCCAACAATCAGCTCAATTGGTAATTCATATGGTTTAATCACAATTCTGCCAATCATATCGCAGACCAGAACAAATATTGCACCAAATAAAGCGGTATCAATAAGCGTTCCTCTTATTTTGTCACCCTTAAACATTGCCACTATATTAGGAACAATTAAGCCTATGTAAGAAATTGAACCAACGACAACAACAACAGAAGCCGTTATCATTGCGGCAATTGTAAGTCCTCCAAACAACACAATATCATATGGAACACCAAGATTTTTAGAAAAATCTCTTCCCATACCAACTATATTAAAATGATTAGCAAATACAAATGCTAATATAATAAGAGGCACAACCATATAGACTATTTCATATCTTCCTTTAAGTACTAATGAAAAATGTCCAACAAGCCAGGTGGATAACGCCTGTGTCATTTCATACTTATATGCAAGGAAATTAGTTATACCGCCTATAACGTTACCAAACATAATTCCAACGAGAGGAACCATTACCACATCTTTATATTGAACTTTCTGAATAAACCAGACAAATACCCAGGTACCCAGAATAGCCGTTACAAAAGCAAAACCCGCTCTCTGCCATAATGTTGAATTAGGAATAAATAATAATGCCAGAAGAATTCCAAGCTGGGCTGATGAAATTGTTGCCCCTGTTGTTGGTGATACAAACTTGTTCATACAGAGTTGCTGCATTATAAGTCCTGCAACACTCATTCCCATACCTGTACATATAATTGCTAACAATCTAGGTAATCTTGAAACAACAAATATCATCAATGCATTATTATCATTTGTTAATAAATCTTTGATATCTATATCAATAACACCAACAAATATAGATATTAATGATAATGCAAGCAGAATTATTGCAAGAATAATTTCTGTACAGTACTTTTTCAACCCATAGTTCCTCCTTTCCTTACTTTTGTTAGTTATTGCTAACTTGCGACCAGCAAATTATATTACATACTAATTTAGTATGTCTATAACTTACTTTTTTGTAACTTTGAGCTCTATTTTTCATACCTTATATTCTCAGTTGCTATATCATTTCTATTACTATAACCTTTAGCAAATTGTTCTAAATTATCAACTATATCAACAATATCGCTATATTCCTTATTGATTTCATATACTACTATCTTTGGCGGCATTTCCTTTATTACATTTCTGTTAATAAGTCCGCTTGCCTCTAACTCCTTTAACTGTGACATCAATACCTTTGGTGTTATATCATCAATTTTTTTCTGTAATATAGAAAATCTGTTGTCACCGTTTATTATGTGTGCAACTATCCTAAGCTTCCACTTTCCACCTATCAGGTCATCTATAAGATTAAATGGGCAATTATAATTATCTTTTATTTTGGAATAAGTATCTTTCATAAACACCTCCTGAATTAATTCCAATAAAAATATTCTAATAAAAACAAAAAAGCAGTGAGATAGCCAATCTGACATCAGTCGGATTTATGCAAAATGCTACTCACTGTTTAATATCTGTATTATATTTAATTGTATGCTGATTTTTTTCTTTTGTGCTCATTATATCATAATTTTTGTGCAGCTTTTCAGCACATATAAAGTTCTGTAAGGAACTTTTAAGATGAGCACTTTTGTGCTCATTATATCATATGCCCTGCGTTGCTTTTCCACGCATCCGAAGTTTCGAAGAAACTTCTAAGTGACTACGAAGCAGTCATATTATATCATAATTTTTGTGCAGCTTTTCAGCACATATAAAGTTCCGTAAGGAACTTTTAAGATGAGCACTTTTGTGCTCATTATATCATATTCTCAGAATTCTTCCAATTATGCAGTTAATTATGAAAATGAGAATATATATCGTTACGATTGTCGAACCTACTGGAGTTGAGGTAAATATTGATATTATTATTCCAAATACTGCCCCAAATACTGAAAGGATTGCTGAGTATATTATAACTGATTTGAAGCTTGTCATTACTCTCATCGCTGACAAGGCCGGAAATACTAAGAGGGCTGTTATAAGCAGTGAGCCTACGAGGTTCATTGCAAGCACGATTATTACTGCTGTTATAACTGCTATCATAAGATTGTATACATTAGTATTTTTGCCCATTGAGCGTGTAAAATTCTCATCAAATGTCACTGAGAATATTCTGTTATAAAATATTATAAAAAATGCAACGACTACAAGTGAGGCTATTACACACATAATAACTTCTGAGCCTGTAAGTGTAAGGATTGATGTCGAACCAAAAAGTGTGGAACACACATCTCCTGATACATTTGAGGATACTGAGAACACATTTAATATAAGGTAACCAACTGCCATTGAGCCTACTGAAAGCATAGCTATTGCTGCATCACCCTTTAATTTCGTGTTAGTTCCTGTTCTAAGAAGCAATATCGCACACACTATTGTTACAGGCATAATGAATATATTTACATTAGCAATCTTTAACACTGTAGCTATTGCAAGTGCACCAAATGCAACGTGTGACAAGCCATCTCCTATGAAGGAAAATCTCTTTAACACAAGTGTCACGCCAAGAAGTGATGAGCATAAAGAGATAAGCACGCCTACGATAAGCGCATATCTTACAAATGGATATGACATATAAAACTGAAATTCCTGTATAAAGCCACTCATTACTCCTCATCTCCTTCCATCTGTCCAAATACATTGGCTTTGTCGCTTTGCATAAATTCTTTCTTAGTACCATAAAAGCTGTCTTTACTGTCAAGATAAAGAATATGTGTCGCATATGATACCGACTGAAGGTCGTGGGACACCATAATTACTGTTATTCCTTTATCGTTAAGCTCCTTTAATAGCTCGTAAAATTCTGCTGTCACCTTAGGGTCCAAACCTGTAACAGGCTCATCTAAAAGTATTACCTTGGAAGTTGCACAGAGTGCTCTTGCAAGTAAGACCCTCTGCTGTTGTCCGCCTGAAAGATTGCGGTAACATTTTTTCTTAAGTTCTGTAATATCAAGCTCTCTCATCTTCTCAATTGCAAGACTTTTCTCTTTCTTTCCGTAAAATGGCTTAAATCCGCTTCCTGCAAGTGTTCCTGACAGAACAACTTCCCATACAGTAGCTGGAAAATCCTTCTGTACAACTGTCTGCTGTGGAAGATAACCTATCTCATAATCCTTAAGGCCATCACCATATTCTATCCTTCCTGATACTTTATCTATAAGGTTAAGCAGTGTCTTTATAAGTGTACTTTTTCCAGCTCCATTTTCACCAAGCACACATAAATAATCGCCTTTATTGACCTTGAAATTAAGACCTGATACAACTGCCTTGCCCTCATATCCCAAAGCCAAATTCTCACATTCTATATATGACATTTTCTTTTCCTTTCTCAATTCCTATTTATCAATTGTTATTGATAAACATTCTCTTATAAGCATAATAAACACAAAAATTATCGTTCACGTCTGACATTAAAATCTATTGTAAAGCCTGTTTTAATACGACAAGGTTATTACTCATAACATTCAGATATGTATAATCTGCATCATCTATCCCTGCCGACTGCATTGAATCCATAGTAAGTATCTGCTGATTCTTCTGGCTTGTATTGCCCTTAATAGTGTTAGCTATTCTTTTATCGGAACCATCAATTACAAGTATGCTTCCTGTTCCTATCTCGTCTATCTTGCCAGAAAGGAATGTAACTGTCTTAAAACTTGCCTCTGTTTCTGCTGAACAGCCTGCAAATGCGGCATAATAATCAATTCCGTAATCATCAACAAGATACCTGAATGGAAATCTGTCGCCAAATATAACTGTCTTAAGCCTTGAATTCTCACATACATTTTCATAATCACTGTCAAGTCCAGCAAGCTTATTTATATACGCATCAGCGTTATCCTGGTATAACTGCGAATTATCTTTATCCAAATCCTTGACTATATCCGCAAGATACTGTGTTAATACAGCCGCATTTTTTAATGAAAGCCATATATGCTCGTCATATTCAATATCCTCGTCTGTGTGACTGTGCCCTGCCTCCAAACTGTGGTCGTCTGCGTAATTATCTTCGCTATGGTCACCTGCCGTATATTCATCTGCGTGGTCATCTGCTGTATGGTCATCACTATGCTCATCTGCGTGGTCATCACTGTGATCGTCTGCACTATGGGAATGTGTGTGTGTATGCCTGAACTGGAAACGGCTCTCCTGCATACCTTCTATTACCTCTTCCTCTTTAGTCCTGTCGCTTATAAGCTCCATCATATTGACTTTTATCATATCATTATTCTTAGTTTCCCTTACCGCATCAAGAACCCACGCATCAGACTCGCCTCCGACATACACAAACACGTCTGCTGATGAAATCTTAGTCATATCCTTAGCTGAAGGCTGGTAACTGTGTAAATCCACTCCACCATTAATAAGAAGTGTCAGCCTGAATTTATCGGAATTATCACCTATTATCTGACTTAGCCAGTCGTACTGTGGGAATGTTGTACACACAATGCTTATCCTGTCATCATCATACCCTGTATCTGATGAACAGCCTGTTAATAACAGCATTGAAAATGTACCAATCAGAAGAACAGTACTCATAAATAATGCTTTTATTCTTTTTCCTGCCATTTTTATATCTATATTAAAATGCTTATTCTGCATATTATCTTTACTCCATTCTAACCCTGCTCATCTTTGCAATTCCTGCAAAGACCGCTTAAAGTTGAGCCATTACATTCAAGTGTAAATCCATATTGTTTCATAAGATTTTTTCTTATTTCGTCCATAAATGCACAGTCAAGGTGCATAACCTTTCCACACTTACGACACTGCATATGAAGATGTGCATCACAATTATTATGTTCATCTGATATTCTATAATAATAATTACCACTGCTTGCTGTCTTAAAACGCACAAGCACTCCATTATCTGTCATTCTGTCGAGCGTACGGTACACTGTTGACTGGTTTACATCTACATTGTTGCTTTCAAGGTAATGATATACGTCAGCCACGCAGAAGCTCTTGTCTTTCTGGAGTGAAAGATATTGTTCGATTTCCTGGGTAGCTTTGGTGTGGTATGTTTTAGGCATTGTGTACGGCTCCTTTCTTGTGAGGGAGGGCATTAATTGCTAATTTACTTTAATGACTTCCCTTTTTTATAAAAAATGCGAAATGCATTGTAATTTGCATTAAATTTGCAAATCATTTGCATTTCGCATATTATCATTTAACTATTGTTCTGTCAATATGTTTATATTTATTTAACAATATTTACTGGCAAAGAAGTAAACTCTCTCATTCCTGCCAATAAAGTAGATTGAGATTGGGGAGAGCTGGCACAGGCATAAGAAGACGATGGGGAGCCGCCGGCACTTAAGTGCTGTCCTTTAGCACTTTAGTACCGTTGCGAGCGACACTTAAGCGCAAGCGTGTCGCCGTTGCCTGTGCCAGCTCTCCCCAATCCCTCACAACCTACATTCCTCTCTCCCAATTGCCCAATCAAATATTCTTTATCATATTCTTACAACTATTATAAGTTATAACAAAATACCCTCCATATATCAAAAGTATAAACACTCCGGTCATTATTATTGACTGTACCATATATTCCGTACCAAGCAGTTCCATCACCATATAGCTTACCCTCATTCCGAATATTGAGTGTATTATTGCAAGAGACATTGGTATTCCAAAGAATATCGCTGTCTGCTTTAATACTGCGTGATTGATTTTGCTATTGTCTGTTCCAAGATTTTTAAGTATCTTATATCTGCCAAGATTGTCGGCACTTTCTGACAGTTCTTTTAATGCAAGTATTGCCGCTCCTGATATAAGGAATATAAGTCCAATGTACAATGCTATAAATGCTATCATAGCACCAAGTCCCATTGAATTCTCTTTTACTGAAATAAGCGTATTAATATCCATTATAATACCTTCTTTACCAGCACCATTCGCTATCTTTACAATCTTTTTATCAACTGCCTCACGTTCATCCCCCTCTGGTATATTATAATTACCAATATAATATTCACCTGTTGGAAGCATTGTTTCAAGTACTTCGTCTGGCACAACCACAATTCCTATATTTATATGGTTAGATGACATCTGGACAAAACCATCCGAACAACGATTATATTTTGGCTTTAACAATTCCCCATTTAAAGCAATCTTTACTCCCTTATCTAAGGCTTTGTTTCGCACTTCTGCCATCGACTTAAAGTCTGCAACAATTATATATTCATCAGAACTAAGACTGTATTGTTCATTACCATACAGAGCTGCCACCTTGTTATAATCACTAAGTTTCATAATATCTTCAGAATAATATGCATCAAAATATGATGAATCAATATTATCTGCGATATCCGGATTATTAGCCTTCGCTGCTTCTGTATTTCCTAAAGTATCATTAATTGTAAGTTCACTTGTATTGTATACATACACATCTACTATATCTTTAAGAATATCTTCAAGATCAATATCTTTTCTCTTATAATAATCTTTAATCAATTCTGCCTCATCATCTGAATAAAGTTCCTTCTCTATCTGCACATCTGCTGGTGATAGCATATCAATATTGTGTACAAGTGAATTACGCACTGTAAGTCCGCTTGATAATACGCATATTGTTATAAACATCATAAGGCATATAACTGTCATTGCGAACACGTTGCTGTTCATACGGCTGCTCATCTGACGGAACACAAAGCTGTTAAGCCCCTTATAGTACACCTTTTTCATAGAATGTACTGCTGAGAACATAATTCCTGATAATGACCAGAAGAATAAAAATGTGCCTGCACAGCCCATCACTATATATTTGGCAAGGTCAGTAACTAACTCAAGATTCCTGCTATCTGATACCTTATAGTAGGCAAATGCAAGCAGTACAACTGATATTATCCATACAACTGCACATATATATGGATTTTTGTTAGTTGCTTTTTCTGCCTTTCTGCTTCCTGTAAGAAGGTCTATAAGCTTATATTTGTTAATGCAGAACATATTAAAGAGTATTACGATAACATATATAATTGCAAAATATATCAATGTCTTTACAAATGCCTGCTGAGAAAATACAAATCTGTATTTCTCAATGTTAACCCCAAACATATTGGCAACAAATATACTTGTAACCTGTGAAAGTCCTATTCCTGCCACAAGTCCTATTCCTAACGATATAACACCTATAATCAGTGTTTCAAGAAACAGTATAAGTGATATTTTCCTTTTTCCCATTCCAAGAAGAATGTATAATGCAAATTCCTTTTTTCTCTTCTTCATAAGGAAATTACTTGCATATATAACAAGAAATCCAAGTATAAATGCAACAAATACACTTACTCCCGAAAGTGTTGTATTAATAAGCTTTACTATCTCTCTTGTGTCTTCTGATATTTTAAGCATAGTTGTCTGTGTTTCGATTGCATTAAAAAGATAAAATATCACAACACCGAGTATTAACGTGAAGAAATATACCGCATAATCCTTCAGGCTTTTTTTCATATTAGAAAATGATAGTTTAAAGAGCATCGCCCGCGTCACCTCCCAATAATGAAACAACATCTATTATCTTGTTAAATAAGGTCTTCCTGTCATCATCACCACGGTTAAGCTCGTGGAATATCTTACCGTCCTTGATAAATATAATTCTGCTTGCATAACTTGCAGTAAATGAGTCGTGTGTTACCATAAGTATTGTCGCCTGCAATTCCCTGTTAAGCATATTAAACCTTTCAAGAAGAAGCTTAGCAGCTCTTGAGTCAAGAGCTCCTGTCGGCTCATCGGCAAGCACCAGACTTGGACTTGTTATAATTGCCCTTGCAGAAGCAACTCTCTGTTTCTGTCCACCTGACATCTGGTAGGGATATTTATTTAATATCTCTGTTATATCAAGCTGTTCTGCTACATTTTTTACTGCCCTGTCAATTATCTCAGGAGAATCATTTCTGATTGACAATGCAAGTGCAATATTCTCATATGCTGTAAGTGTGTCCAGAAGATTAAAATCCTGAAATATAAATCCCAGCTTATCTCTTCTGAATCTGTTAAGAGCACTTCCTTTAAGCTGTGTGATATTATTGCCGTCTACATATATATTGCCACTTGTAACCTTATCAATTGTAGATATGCAGTTAAGAAGTGTTGTCTTACCGCTTCCCGAAGCACCCATAATAGCAACGAATTCACCCTTATTTACATCAAACGATATGTCATCTATCGCTTTAGTCAGGTTATTCCTGCTGCCATAGTATTTCTCTACATTTTGAATTCTCAAAATATTCTCACTCATATAAAATCCTCCATTTCTGTATACGAAACCTCTAAGGCTCATATCTGCCAATCACTTGACTTCCTCTACATTGTAATAAGGATTTTGTTATCTGTCGTAATTCTAATATTACGCAATGTTACATTTTTGTAATATTAGCTTTCTATAATATTAACTTTTTAAATATCAGTTTTCTATAATATCAACTTTGTGTAATATCAGTCTTTTCAATATTAACCGGGTTGTAATAGCTGTCCCCGTAAAATATTATTTCAACCTCTGTATATTCTCCCTCAATTGACTTTATCTCTATATTATGTCCAAGCTTGCCACACATATTTTTAGCAATATACAAGCCCATTCCTGTTGATTTGGCGTTATTTCTTCCGTTAGAACCTGTATAAGATTTAATGAATACTTTATCTATATCTTTAGCTGGTATTCCAATTCCGTTATCCTTTATATGAAGCACAGCCTGCCCCACTTTGTCTGTGCCACTGTCCTGTCTTTGCTCTGAATATACTTCGATATAAGCCTCTCCTGATGTCTTTTTGTATTTAATACTGTTGCTTATAATCTGGTTGACTATGAATTCAAGCCATTTGGCATCAGTATTAACATAAGTATCTATGTCGTGGACATTAAGACTTATGTTGTTGCTTAATATTATGTCTTTATTCTTAACTGCTGTCTTGTTAATAATTGTTTTGAGATTAACTTTTCCAAATGAGTAGTCTTTCTCTGCATTTTCTGACCTCACATAATAAAGTACATTGTCTGCATAATCATCAAGCCTGTTAAGCTGTGTAATAAATTTCTTATCTATATGCTCTTTGTCATTGTGGCACATAAGCGTAAGGCTTGCTATTGGAAGCTTTATCTCGTGAACCCACATTTCTATGAAATCTTTAAAATCCTGCTGTCCCCTCTCGTACTGGTTAATATGCTCAATCATAGATTTATTAATGTCATACATCGCTGTATACACAAGGTTTCCCTCATAGAATTCCGGCTCATCCAGTGTTTCAATAACAAGATATTTCTTATCAATCCTCTGTGTATTATCAATAAGACTGTTATAGAAATTCCGTTTTCTGCAAAAATCCCATATGAACATTATAATAAAAAATATGGCTGCAAGTACAGCCATAAGTGCCGCCATCTGTACTCCGAAGTTAAATGCACACAGAAGCCCACATATAAGTATTATATATACAATAATAAGTATAATTTTAAACAACTCATCTTTTATATATTCTTTTAATTTCATACAAAACAATACCCCTGTTTCTTTCTTGTTTCTATCGCATCTTCGTATCCGAAATCCGAAAGCTTCGCTCTTAACCTGCTTATATTAACAGTGAGTGCATTATCATTAATATATTCCTCGTTATCCCACAGTGCCGTCATAAGTTCATCTCTTGATACAATCTTTCCTATATTGTTAAGCAGACTTAAGAATATTATCATCTCATTCTTGGTAAGCACGAGCTCTTTCTCCCCACGGCTTAATGTTCCTTTCGCAGTATTAACAGCTGCTTGCCTATACTGGTATATTCCCTTCTCACCTGTATCTGCCTCACTGCTGTCCTGCTTTCTTGTCCTCTTTATTACAGCAGATATTCTAAGCATAAGTATTGTCGGGTTATATGGCTTGGTTATATAATCATCTGCCCCATAACTCATTGACAGCACCTCATCACTCTCTGATGTTCTGCTCGTCACCATAATTACCGGTATATCCGTCTCTTTTCTTAACTTTCTTAATACAAGCTCTCCGTTAAGCTCTGGAATGTTAATATCCAGAAGCACAAGATCTGGCTTTGATTTTATAATCTGTCCTGCCGTATCTGAAAATGTACTTATATATTCTGCCTCATATCCTTCATTACGCAAAAGTTCAATAAGCTCATTTCGTAATACCTCATCATCCTCAACAACTAATATCCTGCTCATTATTCTTCTCCATTTCCGCTCACATTTCTGCCACGCTTATGTCACACTTATATGTGGCTTTTCCCTGCTTTAAAAATGTAATAAATAATCCCTGCCGCATCTGCTAAGAACCAGCCGATAGGAATAGCCACCCAAATTCCAATAACCCCGATTGCTGATATTCCAGATAAAGTGTATGCAAGCACAACTCTTGTTCCAAGTGATATCACTGTAAGCACAACTGACATCATCGGCTTATTGATTGCCCTGTAATAGCCATACAGCATAAATAATATTCCAATTCCTATATAAAATGTTCCCTCTATTCTAAGATACACAGCTCCCGCATTAATTACGTCCACGCTGGAATTATCAACAAATATGCCCATAAATGTGCCTGCAAATCCACATACAACCGCACTTATGCACACGCAGAATATAATAACGCTTACTACTGACTGCTTTATCCCTTTCTTAATACGCTGTCTCTGCCCTGCCCCGTAATTCTGTGCAACAAATACTGAAAACGCATTTCCAAAATCCTGTACCGGCATATATGCTATGGTATCTATCTTTACAGCCACTGCAAATGCTGCCATAATCACTGTACCAAAACTGTTTACTATTCCCTGTACGCATAATATTCCAAAATTCATAACTGACTGCTGAAGACAGGTAAAGCCTGATAAAGAAAATATATTCGTTATATTCTCTTTATTAAACTGCATATCATCTTTATGTATCCTGTATTCAGGATAAGCCGCAATCATATATATAAATATTCCTATTCCAGATATATACTGTGCTATCACTGTTGCTGCTGCCGCACCCTTAATTCCCATATTAAAACCTGCCACAAACAATATATCTAAAAATATATTAAGCACAACAGACACTGATAGAAATACAAGGGGAACTACCGAATTGCCAATTCCCCTTAATATATTAGACACATAATTATATATGTATATTGCAATAAAACCTATAAACACATATATAAGATATTCTTTCATATCTCCGGCAATTTCATACGGAACCTGCAAAAGTAATATAATCTTATCAACTAATATATAGAACAATGCCATAATCACAACAGCAATTGCACCTATCATAGATGATGATAAGAATATTCCATTACGGATAGCCTTAACATCTTTTCTGCCATATGCCATAGACACAAATGAACTGCTGCCAAGACACAAGCCTATAATTACTGATGTAAGAAATGTCATAAGCGTATATGACGAACCTACTGCCGCCAGTGCATTATCACCTACATATCGTCCAACAACCCACGTATCTACAAGATTGTAAAGCTGCTGTAATACATTTCCTAACATAAGAGGAAGTGCAAATCCCCATAAGCCTCTCGTTATATTTCCTTTTGTCAAATCCGTACTTCTTGCCATAATACTGCTCCCTAAGCAATTAATAGTTACCCGAAATCCAAGCCCTTAAATCACTATTCTAAATTTAATTTCTTATCAAGTATATATATTGAGGCAACCACAAACGCAATAAACATAACTACTGACACCACAACCGAACCTGTCATAATATGTCCGAATTCTTCAAACGTAAATGCCACATCACTTCCCGTTACAGATTCCTTAATCATCTCTTCAAACATATTACCATTCCCCTTTATTGGCGTAAGTAAAAGCACAATAACATTCAATATCTGTCCAACAATATACACTGCAATATATGTTACAAATGAGAATGCATCCCTGTTGCCATTGGCTGTATATCCCATACACATACAGAAAAAGAACATTGCATACATATATATCCCTGACAATATAATCAATATAATTATTAATGTGCAGAAACTGCCTTTATATCCTAACACATTTAACTGCTCATTAATACTCTCTGGCACTCTCCATATCCAGTCCACCCTTGCAATTGATATACATACAGAAACAATAATCACTACAAAATTAACAAGATATATAATATATCCTGATATAAGCTTGCATACATATATAAGCCATACAGGAACTGGAAGTGTGTGGGTAAGATAGCCCTCATCTTTTAACGTGCTTCTTCTAAAATATAATATCACAAATACTATGCTTACAATAAATAAAACTACGCATACAATTACATAAACTGCTATCATAACCGGATATGCCACTGGTGTAATGCCATTATCCGGAACATATTCTGACAACATATGTAATGCCCAGCACCCAAATGCTGCAAGTAATGTAACTATATATAATGCAATGTGCTTTTTAAATAATTCTTTCAAATCATATTTTATTAATCTGCCTGCTGTTAATAACATACGAACACCTCCCTGAATAATGCGTCAACACTCTTATTGTATTTGGTTCTTATATCATCAACTGACTCCTTAAGATATACCTCGCCCTGTTTTATAAATACAACCTCGTCAAGAACATTTTCTATATCACTGATAAGATGTGTTGTTATAACAACTGTCGCATCTTCATTATAATTGCTTATTATTGTCCGTAAAATGTAGTCTCTTGCCGCAGGGTCAACACCTCCCATAGGCTCATCTAAAAGATACAGCTTTGCTTCCCTGCTCATAACAAGAACTATCTGCACCTTCTCCCTTGTTCCCTTAGAAAGTGACTTTATCTTATCCTGCTCATTAATTCCGAACTTCTCAAGCATATCAAGTGCTTTCTGCTTGGAAAAGTCCTCATAGAAATCCGCAAAATAATCAACTGCTTCCTTTACCTTCATAGATGGATTAAGGTATGTTCTTTCTGGAAGATATGACACTATCTTCTTAGTATTAACACCAACCGGATACCCATTAATTATAATCTGTCCTGAAGTTGGCTTAAGCACGCCTGCCATCATCTTAATAAGTGTACTCTTGCCACTTCCGTTAGGACCTAATATTCCTACAATCCTGCCACTTTCCAGGGAAAGTGACAGATTATTCATAACCTTTTTCTTGCCATAGCATTTGCCTAATTCTTTAATCTCCACCAAATTGCTCATATATCCTCCATTCCAAGATAAATTAAAGCACTGTTATAATTTCCCTGTTATAACTTTTATTCCTCTATACGGCTGATATATTCCTTATACTCTGCAATTGCTTCTTCTGGAGTAAAACCTATCTTTTTCATTCCATTATGAAAGCTCTCACAAAGCTCCAGAGCCATATCCTGCTTTAACCTGTCTATCTGTTTACCTCTGTCTGCAACGAATCTTCCAGATGTTCTCTGTGATTCAAGATAACCTTCTCTTTCAAGCTCTGATAAAGCCTTCTGCATTGTGTTAGGATTAACTCCTGCCTCCAATGCCAGCTCCCTCACCGGCGGAATCTTATCGCCGACCTCAAGCTTTCCGCTGGCTATCTGAACTTTAAAATGCTCCATTATTTGCAGATATATAGGGACATCGTTACTAAAGTTCCAACTCATAACTTATTCCTCCTGCTTATAATCAATATTGATAATTCCCATATGGTAGTAATGCATAAACAATATATGTGCCTTACATTGTATTATTGTATTACTCTATTAGTACAATAATACACAGTTAATAAAATGTCAATATATTTATTTATCATCTCTGTGCTCTCCGCCCCACTTGCACATTGCAACAAGAACCGGTACTAAAGACTTTCCTCTTTCTGACAGGCTGTACTCTACTTTTGGTGGAATTTGAGGATACTCTTTTCTTACAATAAGCCTGTCCGCCTCCATCTCCTTTAATGTGGCACTAAGTGTCTTATGTGATATATTTCCCATACATCTTTTAATCTCACTATACCTCATAACCTCCTTATGATTAGCCAGCCAGTACATAATCACAAGCTTATACTTCCCACTTATAAGCGACAAAGTATACCCAAAATCCGTATCACCAATCCCCTCCCCCGTCTGACAACACAAACTACACATCTCTTTCATAAATCCAACTCCTTCCTAAGTTATCAAAAAACTTAGCGGCTGTCCTTTAGCCGCTTAGTACCGCTACGGTTTCAAGTAGCGAGAGCGTGCCCAGCGGTAATACAACACGTCCTCCACAACGTCCGTCCGCCATTACCCCTCCCCGGAATTTTTTCACACCACGCTAACCTAAAGGAAAGTATATAACCTAAATATGCGTACTTCCCATTTATACAATTATAAGTTATATTCTAAATTGTAACAAGAATTATTATACAACCACACCTATTAGATGTACCCTATTCATCAGATTGGAGGATTATGAAATTTAGTATTGAAGAACTTCGCCCGATAAGAAATGGTATGACTATCTCAAGAGATTCCAAGCTTGGCAATTCTACCAAAGTAACTTACTTCTCTATGGGAAAGGATACTTCCATAAGTCAGGAAAGCTATGACAGAATGACTATGTATATTGGAGCTTCCGGCTGGGGAGAATTCATTATTGGAGAAGAACCAGAGATTATTAAATTACAGCCAGATGAACTACTTATTGTACCAGCTGGTACATTATGTGGAATGCAGACATCTAACGGAATTGTGTATACAGAAATTATATGTACAGGAAAGGATATTAATATGAACGCTAATGTAAAAACTAATGAAGTATTTGCACTTAAGAACCTTATATCTTACGAAGAAGGCAGTATTGCCAATATGGACGTGGTAAGCACTCCTGATATGAAGTATGTCCTTATGGCATTTGATGAGGGAACAGGTCTTACACCTCACAGAGCACCTGGTAATGCTATTGTATTTGCACTTGAAGGCAAGGCAACTATAGGATATGAAGGTAAAGATTATGAGCTTTCAGAAGGTGAATGTTTCCGTTTTGAAAAAAATGGACTTCATAGCGTGACAGCTAATGGAAAGTTTAAGATGGCGCTTTTACTTGTGTTAGAGTAATTCCAAAAAACAGTGATGAATGACGGACAGCTATTACTAACGGACGTTGCGAGGCTCTGCTATATTACCGCTGGGCACGCTCCCGCTACTTGAAACCGCAGCGGATACTAAGCGGCTAAAGGACAGCCGCTAAGTACCGGCGGCTTCAACAGTACCCAGCTTGCAATATAGCATAGGCTCGCAACTTGGTGCAGATTGTTGTGACGTGTGGACACTGTTCTTTGTAGATGAACTCTGTAGAGTGTTATGACTATATCGTATATTATTCGCTTTGGTATGATATTTAAAAATGCCCCTTTCCAGATGATTGGTGAATTGGGATTTACCTGTTAGCTGGATGGGAGCATTTTTTCATATGTTATATGTGATTTTTTTGTTATTGCTTGACTGTTGGTTTGGTTTTCTTGCGCTTTATTATTATTATTGTGGCAAGGAGTATTATGGCTATAGTGGCGGCGGCTATGTAGTAGATTATTTTGTTGGAGCTCTTGTGTATAAGGGCAAAATCGGCTTCGTATGGGATTACGGCTGTTATGTAACTGCCGTTCTTTTTCGCGTCTGCTTTGACCCAGTTGTTGCCGTCTTTATCTACATACCATATTTCATTGCTGCCATCACTATCTTCTACAAGAAAATGCCCTGTAACAGTATCCTGCTGGCTTGTGTGAGAGCTTAATATCTGCCAGCTATAAGCATATACTACATCTCCTGACAGACCGCTTATGTCACAAGTCCTGGTTACAAGCTTGTCATCGTTGTAGAACTTACCTTCTGCAAGGAATAATATTTTGCCATCTGCATTTTTCTCATTAGATGCAAGACTTTCTGTCCAGAGGTGATATTCTGCCTCAACAACTTTATTCTGTGTTATAGGACTTACTGTAATATCTGCCGGCCATTCGCCATAATATCCGTCTTTCTTTGGTATTGATGGCAGGTCTGATGTTGTAATATTGCCATTGTAGGCTATTACCTTAGTTCCAGCAACGTAATCATCAGCTTTAAATGTTATTGTTATCTGATGAAAGCCTTCTGGAATATTATCAAGTGACATAACATAATCATAAGTCACCTTATCAGCAATACCGCTATAATTAATATCATCTATGCCACCTAAAATGTCACTCACAAATATGTTATTTCTTACGCTTCCTTCTGAATCAGTAGTTCCGGCAATCACACCTTTTTTCTCACCATCACCGCTGATTGTTGCAATGGACACATTATTCTTAACTGTGTATCCCTGTCCGCATATTCCACCTGCATAACTGTCACTTTCAACATTGCAAAGGCTGTAATTATCTGATACTGAACTGACACTGTTACCAGCTATTCCACCTGCGTAATCACCAGTTTCAGACTTAACACTTCCATAGCCCTCGCAGCCATATATAAGTCCTAATTCCTGCAAACCAGTTATTCCGCCTGCACAATCTTTTCTGGAAGTAACCTCTCCATAATTAACACAGTACATTACTATGTCATTGACTGTTGAACGGAGCTTGACATTTGTTGAACTTCTTAAATCCAGATCATACTCAGGGTCTACATCATATTCAATGTTCATAGTTCCTGTTATTCCACCTACATTAAGGTCACCGTATACAGTTCCCCTGTTCACTGATTTAGTTATAACACCGTCTGTATTCTTTGCATTTTCCGCCGTGGAAATATCTTCTATATGACTGTCATCACTTGTAACAAGCTGTGCTGTATCATTCACTGTACTTCCTATATTGTTAATCTGTGAAGAAATGGTATTGATACTGTCAGAAATATTCTGTATCTGTTCATCAAGAACATTTACAATCCCCTGAATATCTCCTGTAATATTGCCTGTTCCAAGCTGGTCTGATACATCTTTCACAAAATCTCCTGCTGTATCACTCGAATCTGCCATTGTGTTACTGATGTCCTTAAGATTATCATTAATGATATCCCACTGCTCATCAATAGCATCTTTCTGGGAGTCTGATAAAATTTTATCATCACCCTGAATGTCTTTTATCTTATTAAGTGCATTATTAATATTGTCAAAATACTCTCTTGTATCAGGGTTATCATGCATAGAGTCAGATACTTCCTTTAAAGAGTCCGATAATACATCAACATCTTCCTTATACTGGTTCGTAATGCTTTCTGCATAATCTCTTGTCTTAGATGAAGCACTGCTCATTGAATCTGACAAGCTGTTTAATGTATTGCTTATATTATTAACAGAGCCCTGAATTGTATCAATTCTGTCCTGTAAATATTCAGACTCTATATAAGGCTCTGCCTGTCCGACAATACCGCCGACATCTTTTCTGCCGTATATATCGCCTTCGTTGGTACAGTTAAGTATCTTTCCATTCTGGCTTCCTGCTATACCACCAACATTATAACCTGTATGGTTATATCCAATTGTTCCATAATTTGTACACGATGAAATAACACCAGATGAATTACCTGCTATTCCACCCATATCGTTACGGTCTACAACGTGCTGTGTAATATTAAATGTTCCAACATCAACTCCACCGACATCAAATGATGAATCTAATTCATCTGTATTAACGCGGCTTCTTGATACACATTCACTTATAAGTCCTTCATTCTTGCCTGCTATTCCACCTGTCTGGTTAGTCGCTGTAACAACAGCATCACTAAGACAGTTAGTTATATTAGCACCCGGCTTATTAATTCCTGCAATTGCACCTACATATGTTGTACCATTGACTTTTCCATAAAATGTGCAGTTAGTTATTGTACCATAATTAACACCGGCAATTCCTCCTATATTCTTCTGTGAACCAGATGTATTAACGCTTCCTGATACACTAAAATTGCATACATAAGCATTTTCTCCAAGGTAACGGAAAAAGCCATAATCTGAACCCTTATAATCGACATTAAAGCTTCTTATAGTATGGTTAGCACCATCAAATGTTCCATCAAAATATGGTATTCCATTAAAATCTGTATTAGATAAATTGATATCTGTAGCAAGTCTTACTGTCCTGCCCCTGCTGTAACTGTCATATTTACAGTTATTGGCAAATTCAATAAGTTCCCTGGCACTGGAAATTACTATAACATCACTGTCAGCTTCCTCTGCCTGTACCACATATGGAATAATATTTCCAAATGCCGCAAAGATAATGAGCAGTGACAGCATTACTGCAAGTATTTTATTAAATTTTGTATTAAGCTTTACCATTACTGCTCATCTCCTTTCTCTGTATTATCATATGTAACCTGTCCCTGACGTCCTGGAATTACTGAATCAACTGATACCTTCATCTGTCCCTGGAATGTTCCCTGTATGTCAGCATCAATCTCACCCTGTACATAACCTTTGACGTGTCCTGTAACTCTTACCCTGCCGGCAACTTCTTTCTGTGGTCTTGCAATATTCATTGTAAGAGCTGTCTTTTCGATAATAATATCTCCAAGTAAAAGTATCTGTGGAAGCACGAATAATACAAGGATAATTGATATTAATGTACCTCGTCCAAGTGCAACACCTATTGAAGCAACTGTCGCATCTGAGGCAATCTCACCTATAAGGAAGCCTGCACAAGTAAGAATTGAACCTGATGTAAATATTGTTGGGAATGACTGGTTAAGTGTCTCAATCATTGCATCTTTAAGCTGCATTTCCTTCTTTAACTGCAAATACCTGTTAGATATAACAATCGCATAATCTATTGTAGCACCCATCTGTATTGCTGATACAATCAGGTATGCAATAAAGAATACTGTCTGCCCCTGCAATGCCGGTACAGCAAAGTTAATCCATATACTTCCCTGAATAGTAAGAACAAGAAGCACTGGAAGTCCTGCTGACTGGAATGTAAAGAACAGAATTATCATAACAAAAAGTGCAGTAAGTACGCTTATAATAATATTATCTGATGCAAATGATGACTCAAGATCGTGGTCACTTGTAGAATTACCAACAAGGACTACATTATCTGTGCCATAATACTGAGCTGCAATACCACGGATTTCCTCCAATGCATCGTATGTTTCCTGACCTTCTACAGGAAGTGAAAGGTTAAGCACAAATCTTGAATAATCGCTTCCCTGAAGCTGTAACTGTGCATCGTGGAGTGTATCATATAATGTATTAAGCTTATCGTCCAAATCTCTATCTAATGTTACATAACCTTCCTTATACTGGTCATAAAGGAATAAGAACATATCAATAATAGGAACCTCATAATCATTAACTCCTGTAAATACAGGACCATACTGCTCCTGATTATAAGCATATGCCATATAAAGCACATCAACTACTTCTCTGTCTATATCAATCAATTCAGCAAATTGCCTTGGATTTAACTTATCCGTAAGCACATAATCATCATTAATTGACACATTTGCAAGACCAAGTGTTGATGTAACATAGCTTAGATTATCTAATTTGCCTAACACTCTCTTCTCTGACTCATAATCGCCCTTTGGCACCATAACAACTAACTGGTTGCTCTTGCCAAATGTATCCTCTATTCTTTCTTCTGCTATTTTAGCATTACTCTTTTTCGCACTCACAATTGAGCTTGTATCATAAATATACTGGCAGTTATTTGAAAATATAGCTGCTGCTATAAGAAATACTATAAATAAAGGTGGAATTATATATTTGGTCTTATTAGCAAATTTACCAACAATTGTAATCTTTGGCACATAACATTTGTGATGTGTATTATCAATTCCCTTGGCAAATATAAGCAGCACTCCCGGCATAAGAAAGAATACTGATATAAGACTTATAATAATGGCCTTAACCAATATAATACCCATATCATAACCAAGCCTGAACTGCATAAACATCATTGCAACCATACCTGATACAGTTGTAAGTGATGATGAACTAATCTCTGGAATAGCCTTTGAGAGTGCAACCTTTACCGCTTCTTCTGCATTAAGCGTTTCGTGCTCCTCCATAAATCTGTCGCAGAGAATAATCGCATAGTCAATAGCCAGTGCAAGCTGTAACACTACTGCTATCGAGTTGGTGATAGACGAAATAGTACCGAACCAGTAATTAGTTCCCATATTAAGAATTGCCGCAACACCAAATGTTATGAGTAATACTGGAATTTGCAGATATGCCTTTGTTGAAAGCATTAACACAACTACTATAATAATTACTGCCAGTACAAGAATAATGTTCATATCCTTTGACAGTGATTCCGCACTATCTTCTTCCGAACCAACCTCCGTTGAAACATATACGTCATAATCTGATAACGTATCCTTGACATCATTCAATGCCTGTTTGCTTATATCCTCATCTTCCGTTCCATCAAATGTAATATCAAACAAAGCATCTGTACCTTTATAATGGTCTGATGAGTCATCAAATGTTACCTGCTTAACTCCATCAATGTCCTCAAGTTCGCTTACAAGCTCGTCTGCCTGATTATAGGTGACATTGGTAAGCATAACCTTAGCACTGCCATATGTAACAAACTGTTCGTCCATAATAGACAATCCCTGTCTTGTCTCACTATCGGCTGGCAGGTATGATGTAATATCCTGATTGACCTGTACTTTATTGATAGATAACACACTATAAATAATCGCAAGAATAAAAAGAATTTCTATTGCTTTACGTTTATTCACAATAAATGTGGCTGCCGTAAGCCAAAAATTACCCTTTTGCTTTTCTTCTTTTTCCTTCATAAATTCTTCTGTACATATAATTCACTAAATATCCTAATAATCTTCAATAAACTTTAATTATTAATCAGTTTCTTAAATGTACCGTCCTTTCTTCATTTTGCTTATTGTGTTTATAAACATAGTGTTGATTATTTTTATAGAATAATTATAATTATCATATAATATTTGCTCAATAATCAGTTTTGCACAAAGTGTTGATTAATAGACATTGTGTTGATATATGTCAATTAATTAAGAAAGATTTAAGAAAGGGTAATATATGGAAAATAATATAGACAGACGTGTAATGAGAACTAAAACACTGCTTATTCACAGCCTTTCCACTCTGATGAAACAAAAAAACATCAAAGACATAACTGTAAAGGAATTATGTGAACTGGCAGATATTAACAGGGGCACGTTTTATCTGCATTACAAAGATATATACGATATGCTCGCCTCTATAGAACAGGAGCTTAGCGACAAGTTCATACAGATATTTCAAAAATATAATGCTAGGAATACAAAGGATTTTCCTTATCCTTTATTCTTAGATATATTTGAATTTGTAAGCGATAATGCCGAACTTTTCCGCGTGCTTATAGGTCCTAATGGTGACATTTCATTTATTATGAAAATACACCAGCTTTATAATATGTACTGCATACAGACCGAAATCAGTAAATTATCGCCTGAACTTTCAATTAACTGTAAATATTACGGTAATTTTATACTTTACGGCTGTGTCGGTCTTATCGAACAGTGGCTCTCAAGCGATAATCCTGAGTCCCCACGCGAAATGGCTAAGCTTGTAACCAAGCTTGTATCAACTGGAGTTTTATCTTTAATAAAATAAATACTTAAAAGGTCTTCTTCTGTAATCAGAAAAAGACCTTTTATTCTTAGTACTCACGAATTCTTCTTTTCTTTCTCAGTCATAACTATTTCGCCCATGTAAGCTCTTCATTATCACTATTGTAATTAAATCTGCCATCGTTCTTTTCTTCAATAGCTTTTATCATATGATAAGTGTACTCATTATATGGTGTAGGAATTCCAAGCTCTTTTCCCATTCTCATTAATGCACCTGAAAACATATCTATCTCCGTATGTCTTTTGGCATCAATATCCTGCAATGTTGAATATCTCGCTGTTGGAAGGACTGCACTGCCCCTGCCGGAAGAACCCTCAACAATGCTTATGTCAATTCCTTTTGCAAGTGCAACTGCCTCAAGCTCCTTACGAAGACCTTCACTGATTGCCTTCATATGAACACTATCCCTGTAACAGCCAACACCTGCCCCAAGAATAGCCTGCGGAAGATTATTGCACACATTAAGTCGGAACTTACACCATATCTCCTCTTTAATATGCTTTGTTACCCGAAAATGTATATTACCTCTTTCAAACAGTTCCTTAACCATACGTACTCTTTCACTGTCAAATGGTGCGTTAAGCTCTCCATATATAATTCCAAGAGTTGTGTCTGGATTAAAGACATACCCATTTCCTTCTTTATATGCTGAAGCTACCTTGATAAGTGAATACAGCATATGTGAAGAACCTATCTTACCAGCAATAATCTCCTCACTGTCCACGCCATTCATAAGGCTCATAACTGTAGTATTATCACCAGTTGCAGCTTTTATATCATCAAGTGCCGCTGGAAGTGCTCCGTATTTTAATGATACTATCAATAAATCAACACCTTTGGCTTCGTCAGGTGTCCATACTTCTGGACGGTATACATTACCATTAATCTTACAGCCATCAGCCTTAAGCTTTTGATTTCTCTCACCTGAGGCTATAACTCCAAGCTTTATATCCTTAACATCTGAAAGTCCCCATATAACATAAGAACCTACCGCACCTGCACCTATAATTCCAACTGACTTAATTGACATAACAACCAACTCCTGCTTTATTACTCACTATAATTCTTATTTACATAGTCTTTAATCTCATTGCTGTCCTCTGGCATTCTACAGCCGACAATATAATTACCCTCATCATTAGAACATCTTATTATACAGCCCTGTATTTCTTTGTCTTTAATAACATCGAAATTATCAATCTCGATAACAATATTCTTACCCTTCATATTTTCAAACGATGAGTCATTAACTGAAAAAGCAAAACCATTAGCACTAATATTAACCATGTGTCCATAATATGTTATATCTGTACCATCAACGCTTATTGTACACTTATTGTCAAGTGGCATTCTTGGATACTTTCTTCTGTTATATACCTGTGGGTTAGTATCAATAGTAAGCTTGAACTGTCCCTTTTCTCCTGCCTTGACATTATGTATTGCTATACCATTCCAGCAATATAATACATTATCTACAACAGCGTTAAATGAACACTTAAGATTTCTTCTCTTATCATCAAATGCTGCTCTGTTATTAATATTTATGTATACATTATTGTCTTTTCTGTCAACAACTTCACCTGTGTATTCTTCCTTGGCATTAGTCTGGTCTTCAATAACCATTCTGAACTTCATACCGCTCTTTATATCGGAAACATTCATAAATCCACCGATACCAAGTTCTTCCATAAGTTCGCCGACAACAGACTCAATATCCGTTGCACTCTTGGCACTTGCTTCATATTTGCTAAGCATCGTCTTAGTTGTCTGTTCTGCATTATTAATGCTCTCTGTCATTATCTGCATTATTTCGCCAACCTGATTCATATTAGCAGTAAGTGTCTCATTAGAATTCTCAACCTGCTTAACTGCACTGTCAACAACCTTTATATTATCACCAAGGCTTGTTGCATCACTCGTTATATCTGATACTGACTTATTAACTGTTGATACCTTCTCAATGTTAAGCTGTATAAGTTCAACTGTTTCTGTAATTGATTGAAGCATTTCATCTGATGTAGCCTCAAGATGTGAAAGTGCTTCCATAATACTGTTAGAAGAGTCTTGAGTTCCACTGCTTAAGCTTCTTATCTGGTCAGCAACAACAGCAAAGCCCTTTCCTGCTTCTCCTGCTCTTGCCGCCTCTATTGAAGCATTAAGTGCAAGAAGATTAGTCTGTGAAGTAATTCCTTCAATAGTACTTGTCTCCTGCTTAACATTTTCAAATTCCTTCTTAAATGTTTCAAGAATAGTCTCAATCTTGCTTGATAATGCTGACATTCTGTTAGTAATTTCAACAACCTCTGTAAGCTCATCAGCACTTAAGTCAGCATGTTCAACTGACTTCTCAATAAGCTTTGAGAATTCCTCCATAAGATCTGATACATCTTTCACCTGAGTATCAATAACCTTAGTCATCTCTATTGATGAAACTGTCTTATCATTAAGGATACCATTGTTCTTTGCAAGTGTTCCCATATCCTTAACTACATTGTTAGCACCCTGTTTATTCTCATCTGCAAGTTCTCTTACAACTGTAACACCATCAACAATTGAATTACTTGCATCTTTAACCTGCTCAACTGTCTGTACAACCTGTGCCAGCTCCGATTCAATCGACCCCGTCAGTGCACCATCTGACTCAACCAGATGTCTTATCGCCATATTAGTACAAGCAAAACAACATAATACAATCGCAAACTGAAGTGCACACTCCTCACTTGCAACAAAATCCATCATTCCCTTAGCCACACCTTTGTAAATATTACTGCTGATTAATACAAACAATGTAAACCACATAATCATCTTTATAAACTTAGGATCTTTGTACAATATAAGAATTGATAATAATGGAAGAATAAATATATAAGAAATCTTATCGAGTGCTGTCCATGCTATAACAGCGTAGAATAAAAGATAACATATACCTAATACCCATTTGTACTCTTTAGCTGCCTTACCCTTAATCATAGATACTATATATCCTGTTATGTAAGTAACCCAGCCTACTACTGTAAATGCTATAAAATATCCCCTTGCAATTTCCCCATTCTTTGTCTTGATACCATAATATATGGTCGCAATAAAAATAAGAGCAAGCCAGGTTATACCTGCTCTTTTGTTGGCTTTCGCCCTGAAAAATGATTCATCATACTCCTGCATATGCATTGTCCTTTCACTGATGTTAGTTTATCATTGATTTCTATATTCTATTGTCGTCACAAATACTTAAATGATGTTTTTATAATACCACATTTTTATCTATATTCATAGTACATTATTGCTTTCACAATTTATATTTTATAATTAGTTGTTGACAGACAATTTGTCCATATACTATTATATTAACAAAGGGAGTAGTTAGCATCTTTAGATGTAATAATAATCGTCATCACGCTGCAAGGCCGGTTATTATTAGTGAGTAACGAGACTTTTATCAATCATTTTTTTGATGTGGTAAAAGGCTTTTTTTGTATAAAGATTAATAAATGTTTCTTTTGCCGCAGGAAAGGACTTAATATGGAATATTTATTACTACTCATTGGATTCGTGCTGTTAATCAAAGGAGCTGACTTTTTCGTAGATGGTAGCTCGTCACTTGCAAGAATTATGAAGGTACCAAGCGTTATTATAGGACTGACGATTGTTGCTATGGGAACAAGTGCCCCGGAAGCTTCTGTAAGTGTTAATGCCGCACTCGCTGGAAGCAACGATATTGCAATAAGCAATGTTATAGGTTCTAACCTTTTTAATGGTCTTGTCGTTGTCGGTGTATGTGCATTTATGGCTGGATTTAAGACTAATCCTGAGATTTTAAAAAGAGATATGCCACTTAACATTATCGTAACAGCAATTCTTTGCATTATGCTTCTTGACAGACATATTAACCATATTGAGGGAATAATCTTACTCATCAGTATGGCTGTATACATTGCAGTTATGGTTATATCAGCACTTAAAAACCGTGAAACTGCTGATGAATGTAAAATACTTTCTCTGCCTAAGAGTCTTATATTTATCATAGGCGGACTTATTGCTGTAATATTTGGTGGAACACTTGTTGTTGATAATGCCTGTCTTATCGCTAAAGATTTCGGTGTCAGTGAGAATTTTATAGGACTTACAATAATCGCTATTGGTACATCACTTCCTGAACTTGTTACCTCTATCACAGCGACACGAAAAGGCGACAGCGGACTTGCACTCGGTAATGCCATAGGCTCTAACCTTTTTAATATACTATTCATATTAGGAATGTCTGCAACAATCTGCCCGCTGAATGTATTATCAGAGTCAATTATCGACTGTATAATACTTCTTGTGTCAGCAGTCATTCTTTATGTATTTGCAAGAACCAAAAAGACTATGAACAGATGGGAGGGAATTGTATGCGTGTTTCTATATGTAGGATACACGGCATATCTTTTAATAAGATAATACCTGTCATTATCTCCTACTCTTCCATAATCATCTTTTTTAATTCTTTTGCCGCTGAATTTAAAGGATGCTGGTAATCATATACCATACACACATTTCTTTCAGGAATCGTTTCTTTTAACGATATCTTTACAATTTCACGCTTGCTAAGGGCTTCCTGTGCCATAAGTTCAGGCACGAAGCCCAGACCAAGCTCATTTTTCACAAGTGGGAGTATCTGGTCTGTTGTAGCTACCTCAGTATCTGGCAGTAATTCAATTCCATTTTTATAGAATAATTCATTATAGAACTGAAATGTCATTGTTTCCCTGCCAAGACATATCAAAGGATAATTCTTTAACTCCTTTAATGATAATTCCTGACTTCCCAATGCAGTAAACGTAGTACCTCCTACAAGAATTTCTTTAAATGTCTTTAACATTATCTGCTTAAGAGGTGCTTCTACATTGACAGGTGAAGATGCAACAGCGAAATCTATAATTCCCGATCTTACAGCTTCTATTGCCTGAGGTGTCGAATGGTTATATATTTTAAGACGTATTCCCGGATATTTAATATGGAACTTTTTAAGCTTATCTAACAGGAATATATTAAGTGCTGTCTCACTTGCACCAATTGATACGCTTCCTGTTGTAAGGCTTGAGCTGTCAGATAATTCTTCCTCTGCTTCTAATAACTGGCTCATCGCAACGGATACGTGTGTATACAACTTCTCACCCTCAGGAGTAAGCTGAATTCCCCTGTTATTTCTTATAAATAACGAACAGCCAAGCTGCTGTTCAAGACAATTCATAGCCCTTGTTATATTCGGCTGGCTGTTACCTAATGCGTGTGCAGCTTTAGTAAAGTTACTGTATTTGGCTACATAATAAAATATCTTATAATATTCGTAATTAACATTCATATAATCTGACCCTTTCACTAGCTATAAGTATCACAGTTATATCAAATAATAATCAAAACCATATCAATTATACTTTTTACTTATCATTGTTTCAATAGTATACTCCTTACTTGGTAATAAAAGCAACTAAAATTTATTATCATTATTAAAAGTTACATTTTACCAACTACAACCTATACTATATTTTAAAGGAGATGCTTATATGCTTACTGCTGTAACAGGAATTAACTGGGGTGATGAAGGCAAAGGCCGCGTAATTGACTTGTTAGCTGAGCAGGCTGATATTGTTGTCCGTTATCAGGGCGGTAATAACGCCGGTCACACTGTAGTCACTGATAAAGGGAAATTCGTTCTTAATCTTCTTCCATCTGGAATACTTCACCCTGATGTTGTATGTGTTCTCGGTGATGGAATGGTAATTGACCTTGAACATCTTTCAAATGAAGCTGAACAAATCAAAGAAAAAGGAATATCTGTAACTCCTGATAATCTGAAGCTTTCAAAACATGCCACTATATCTATGCCTTGGCACAAGGTTCAAGATGAACTTGAAGAAAACCGGTTATCTGCAACAGGCAGTGCATTTGGTTCTACACGCAGGGGCATTGCTTATGCCTATAGCGATAAATACCGCAAGAAGACTCTTCGTCTTGCCGACCTTCTTCATCTTGATAATGAAAATGTTAAAGCAAGGCTTAGAACCATATTAGATGCAAAAAATCTTGAACTTGCCGGCTGTTATCATCAGGAACCAATGTCATATCCTGCCCTCTTATCGTGGTGTGAAAAACAAGCAGATATATTCAGGGATTATATATGTGATACAGGCATTTTCTTAAATAATGCCTTGGCTGATAATAAAAAAGTAGTTCTTGAAGCCCAGTTAGGCGCTATGAGGGATATTGATTATGGTATATTCCCCTACACTTCAAGCTCATCTACAATAGCTGCCTATGGTCCTTTAGGTGCTGGCATACCTTATGCTCCACTTAACCATATTGTCGGTGTCTTAAAAGCTTATTCAACCTGTGTAGGTGCTGGTCCATTTGTTGCAGAAAATGCAATGTCTGAAGAATGGCAGAAGCTCCTTCGTAAATACGGCGGCGAATATGGTGCTGCTACAGGACGACCAAGACGTGTCGGACCATTTGATGCTGTTGCCAGTGCTTATGGTCTTAAATGCCAGAATTCAGATTTAATAGCATTAACCAAATTAGATATCTTAAGCTATATGAGAGAAATCCCTATTATAACAGGTTATAAATATAAAAATACTGTCGTAACAGAATTTGACCCGACAGACAATATAGATATGTACAAGCCTGTTGTTGAACTTATGCCAGGCTGGCTTACAGACATATCAAAATACCGTACATATGATGAACTTCCTGATAATGCAAGAAATTATATTGAAAAGCTTGAAAAGCTGCTTAATCACGAAATCCAGTTCATATCTGTCGGGGCAGAGAGAAACCAATATTTAACAAAGGGAGAATGGCTATGAGAAATTTAATTGACCCTCTTGATTTTACACTTGATGAAACAATAAACATTTTAGACTTAGCTGACAGGATTGCTTCTAATGAAGAAGCCTACAGCCACGTTGCTGACGGCAAAAAGCTTGCTACTTTATTCTATGAACCAAGCACAAGAACTCGTTTATCCTTTGAGTCAGCAATGTTAAGCCTTGGAGGAAAGACCTTAGGCTTTGCCGGTGCTAACCAGTCAAGTGCCACCAAGGGCGAAACTGTCGCAGATACCGCCCGTGTTGTAAGCTGTTATGCCGACATTATTGCAATGCGCCACCCAAAAGAAGGTGCACCTTTAAGAGCTTCTATGTATTCATCAATTCCAGTTATCAACGCTGGTGACGGAGGTCACAACCACCCAACCCAGACATTAATTGACCTGATGACAATACGCCATAGAAAGGGACGTCTTGATAACCTGACTGTTGGTTTCTGCGGTGATTTAAAATTTGGAAGAACTGTACATTCTCTTGTGAACAGCCTTGTACGTTTCAATGACAATAAGTTCTATTTTATATCACCAGAAGAATTAAAAGTTCCCGATTATCTTATAGAAGATACTCTTATTCCTAATAAATCAGTATATAAAGAAGTAAGAAGCCTTGAAGATACACTCCCAGAGCTTGACGTGCTTTATATGACAAGGGTACAGCGTGAGCGTTTCTTTAATGAAGATGATTATATAAGATTAAAAGATACTTATATACTTAATAAAGAGAAATTACAGCTTGCCCCTGCCGATATGCCGGTTCTTCACCCTCTGCCAAGAGTTGATGAAATATCAACTGATGTTGATACCGATAAGCGTGCCGCCTATTTTGAACAAGTGCAGAATGGCAAATATATCCGTATGGCTCTTATTATGAGTTTACTTGAACTTACAGACCCACTCACAGGAAAAAAAGTACTATAGTAAAATAGAATGGAGATTATAATGTTAAATATAGATTCTTTGCAAAATGGTGTAGTAATCGACCATATCCCTGCTGGACAGGGGTTAGATATATACCGCCTTTTAAACCTTGATGCACAGTCACATTCTGTTGCACTCCTTCAATATGTAAAAAGCGAAAAGTACGGCTGTAAAGATTTAATCAAGATAGAAGGAACCAAGCTTCCTGAAAGATTAGATATTGTTGGTTACATTAATAAACAGATAACTCTGATTATAATTAAAGATGGAAAAGTTGATAAAAAATATCATCCTCTTCCACCTAAAATCTTAACCAATGTTATAAAATGTAAAAATCCACGCTGTATTACAAGTATCGAAACAGGTTGTGAACACATTTTCAAGCTATATCCATCAGGCAAATACCGCTGTCTTTACTGCAATGAAGAAATCTCTGTAAGATAGATTGGATTATCCCCTTACTTCTTCTGCGATTTCTTTTACAAGCTTAAGCTTTGCCCACTGTTGTTCCTCTGTAAGCTTATTACCTATTTCACAATATGCAAATCTGCACTGTGGACTTAAGTATAATCTTTCAAGAGGAACAGGCTCTGCCTATAACTTATTTATCTGTTTCTTATTATCTTAGCCGCCTCAACCATATTTCTTAAGCTGGCATCTGTTTCCTTTACACCTCGTGTCTTTAAGCCGCAGTCTGGATTAACCCAGAGTTTGTCCCTGCTGATTTTAGTAAGCATTATATTTAACGCATTAACAATTTCATCAACTGATGGAACTCTTGGAGAATGTATGTCATATACTCCCGGTCCTACTTCTGTCTCAAAATTATTCTCTCTTAAAGAATCTAATATTAAAAGGTCTGAACGTGAAGCTTCAAATGTGATAACATCAGCATCCATATCGTCTATTGCTGGAATTATATCTGTGAATTCTGAATAGCACATATGTGTATGTATCTGTGTATCCTTCTTTACTCCGCTGTGTGTAAGCCTGAAAGCTGGAATTGCAAAATCAAGATATTCATTATACCAGTCTGACTTTCTAAGTGGAAGCTTCTCTCTTAATGCTGCCTCATCAATCTGTATTACCTTAATTCCTGCCGCCTCTAAGTCAAGAACTTCATCTCTTATTGCAAGTGCAATCTGCAATATTGACTCTTTTATAGTTATATCTTCTCTTGGGAAAGACCAGTTTAATATAGTTACAGGTCCTGTAAGCATACCCTTCATCGGCTTATTAGTTAATGACTGTGCATACACTGACCAGTCAACTGTCATTGGCTTCTTTCTGTATACATCACCCCATATTACTGGTGGCTTAACACATCTTGTACCATAAGACTGAACCCACGCCTTCTGTGTGAATAAATATCCCTCAAGTGCCTCGCCGAAATACTCAACCATATCATTTCTTTCATATTCACCGTGTACAAGCACATCAAGACCAATCTCCTCCTGCCATTTTACGCAATCAGCAATCTGCTTCTTAATATACTGTGTATACTCTTCTTCTGATATTTCATTCTTTCTGTAAGCCGCTCTCTCTGCCTTAATCTCCTTAGTCTGAGGAAATGAACCAATAGTTGTAGTTGGAAATTCCGGAAGACCCAGTTTCTCCTTCTGAAGCTTTTGTCTTTCACTTCTTAATGGAAGACGTACATAATCTTCTTCCTTAATATTAGCAAGTCTTTCCTTAACCTCTGCGTTATGGCAGTTTCTTTCTTCCTCAAATACCTTCTGGTTATCAATATAGGCATTTTCACTCTTAACCTTATCCTGTTTCTTATCAGCAAGAACACCTAACTCGGCAAGCTCTGTAAGCTTTTCTTCTGCGAATGAGAAATGTATTTTATAGCTGTCAGCTAATTTATCCTCGTGCTTTAATGTATATGGAACGTGTAATAATGAGCAGGAAGTTGATATAACAACATTTATATTATTGTCACAGGCATTTTTAATACTGCTTATTAAATCTAATGTCTTCTTATAGTTGTTCTTCCATATATTCTTTCCATTTACAACACCAGCAAATAAAAGCTTACCAGCTGGAAAACCATATTTTTCTACTAATTCAAATGTCTTTCTTCCCTCATTAAAATCAAGTCCAACACCTGCAAATGGCTTATTAATAATGTCCTCATATATATCCCTTACATCTCCGAAATATGTCTGAAGAAGTATATTGCAGTTACCCCTTTCCTTAAGAAGTTCATCATATATCTTATTAAATAAAGCCTTGTCAGCATCACTCAAATCATATACAAGTGCAGGCTCATCAAGCTGTAACCAGCTTATGTTATTATCGTTACATAAAGCTATAAGCTCCTTGTAAGCTGCAATAAAATCATCTAAAAAATCATCAATGCCCTTGTTCTCTGTAAATCTGCATAACTTAAGAACTGTATAAGGACCAGCGATTACCGGCTTTGTTGTAATGCCCAGTTCCTTAGCTTCTTTGTATTCATTAAGGAGTTTGTCTGCTGAAAGCCTAATAACTGTATCATCTTCAACCTCTGGTACAATATAATGGTAATTAGTATTAAACCATTTCTTCATTGCCAGTGCCTTAACATCACCAGACTCTCCCTGATAGCCTCTTGCCATTGCAAAATATGTATCAAGACCTGATAAATTAAGCTCCTTATATCTTCTTGGAACAATTCCAAGTGCAGCTGCTGTATCAAGCAATGTGTCATAAAATGAGAAATCATTACTTGGAATGAAATCTATTCCTTCATTCTTCTGTATAGTCCAATGTATCTTTCTTAAATTCTTAGCTGTATCTAATAATTCCTGTGAACTAATCTCACCTCTGAAATACTTTTCACTTGCAAATTTTAATTCTCTTAAAGTTCCAATTCTTGGAAACCCAATAACCGATGTCTGCATATATATCCTCCAAATTAATTAACCTCAGGCTGTTCGACTAATATACTGAACAACCTGAGGTCATATTATCATTATATGAATTTTTAATAAAATACTTAATTTATTACGCTTATCATAGTTTTAAACTATGGATAAGTTATTTTTCAATGCTTTTATATAGAATTCTGCGTATCTGCTAAGCATTATATTCTTCTTTCTGACAAGTCCTATCCTCATAATGCAATCGGATTTTAACGGCTTGGCAATGATTTCTGAGCCATTGAGCTTCTCATCAATAATCCCCGAACTTACGGTAAATCCATTAAGTCCTATTGCGAGATTAAATAAAGTAGCCCTGTCACGCACCTGTATATTCTTAGGGAAATCAAGCACGCTTAAGAATTCTTCTGAGAAATAAAATGAATTTCTCTCGCCCTGCTCAAATACAAGATATGGATACGGTTTTAAATCTTCAATCGTCACAAAATCCATATCTGCAAGCGGGTGCTTCTTGCATATAAATACATGCGGCTTTGCTTCAATAAGCTGTTCGTATACAAGGTCATTTTTCTTAAGAAGCTTGCTTATTACTTCCTCATTATTATCTGACAGATATAGTATTCCAAGTTCACTTTTGCCATAAGCAACATCATCTATAATCTCGCCTGTCTGTGTTTCCCTTAATATAAAACTGTATTTATCTGCATCAAATTGATTAACAACATCAACGAAAGCATTAACGGCAAATGAATAATGCTGGCATGATACTGAGAACTTCGGATCTCTTTTATTAACAACCCCGAAATGCTCTTTCATAATATCCGCCTGCTCTAATAACATTCTTGCAAACGACAATAGTTCTTCACCCTCGTGGGTTACTATAACGCCCTTTTTCGTTCTTATAAAAGCTGTAACACCCATCTCTTTTTCAAGATTGCTTATTGCCGTGCTAAGACTTGGCTGTGATATATATAATTGTTCCGCAGCCTCTGTTATATTGCCGCACTCAGCAACTTTTATAAGATAAGACAGCTGTTGTAATGTCATACCATCTCTCCTTTATAATACAATACGTTTAACTACAGCAACTAATGCATCAACAATAAATATGGCTATCGCAATTGCCCCTGCCGCACCAATTGTTCCAACAAGACTTGATAATGCCTGCTGTGTATCTGATGTGAACAGGTAATATACCGTCTGGTACATTCCAGCTCCAGGAACTATTGTTAATATCGCCGGTATAAGTGTTGTTGTAACCGGTGTCTTTAAAAGTCTTGCCAGTATGTGGGAGATTATTGCAAGAACAAGTCCTGACATAAAGGTTGCCATAAGAACTGATGTGAACTGTTCTGTATACAAATAGATTGCCCAGCCCGCAAGACCTAGTATGCCGTTAACTAGCAGGCATTTTCTTGGGGCTTCTATTATTACTGAAAATGTTATGATTGCGCCGAAAGCGAATAGGCATTGAAATAGCATATGGATGGCCTCCTGAATTTTATCTTTTCCTTGATGTGTGGGTGATATTATTTACGTTGTGGCTGGATTGCCAGCTCCCAGCAAATACAACGGCGACACGCTTGCACTGAGTGTCGCTCGCAGCGGTACTCAGCCGCCAGCTTGTGCGGCCGGCTAAGGACCGGCGGCTCGTTTTTAGGATATTATTACCAGGCCTATGTAGACGCCCAGGGCTATTAGGGCGGCTTCGGTGAAGGCTTGGAGTATATTGGCATTGCCGGAGGCGTAGTCGCCGTGGAGAGTATCTCTTATTGCGTTGGTTATTGCAGCCCCGGGAACAAGTACCATTATCGAACCTATTATTATTAAATCAAGATGGGCAAGGGGATTAAGATGAATGAGTACCCTTGCCACAACTGATAATACAATAGAAGCTGTCAGGTCTTTTATAAGTGAATTAAGCTTCATACTGCCAGCGGCATGTAACCATATAGCCAAGAATACGCCAACTATTCCTGTAAACAGCATATCCACGCCATTGCCGCCGTACATTCCCGTAAAGAAAAGCCCCACGAATACTGTGCATATATCCTTTAACCACCACGGATACTGATTCTTCTTTAAATGCTTTAACTGCGAAAATGCCTCCTCTAATGATATTATTCCTTTATAAAACTTTCTTGATATGTCATTGACCTGAGCTATCATATTAAGGTTGGTTGCCCCTCTGTCCACTCTCCTGACAACTGTCAGTGCATCTATTGACGGATCATCTAAAGAAATCATAAATCCCGTTGATACAACAAATGCCTGTGTAGTCTTTAAACCTGATGTTTTAAGCATATAATCGATTGTTTCCTCAACCCTGTATATCTCTGCTCCATTTTCTAACATAATCATACCCGCAAGAGCCGCTGTATCAATAAGAAGCTTATAATCCATATATTGTTACTCCTTTACACACACCTTCTACGCATTTTCTAAGCATTTTTATCTTTAAATTCATACTTTTTAAGTTCACAGTTCTTAATTCCAAAGCCTGAAAACTCATCATTGCTCATATTTCTGAAATATGACTCGACAATCCTCGAAATACCATTATGCGCAACTAGAAGATATATTTTATCAGAATTGTCATTTCTTATATCATCTATAAGATTATATATCCTCTGGCTCAGATGAAGCATTGTCTCTCCGCCGTCAAAATCATCAACAAAGTTCATCTTAGCCGCGGCAAATTCCCTGCCATCTCTTGGTGTAGACTCGTATCTGCCAAAATTCTGCTCCTTTAACCGTATTTCCATTCTGCACGGTATGCCAGTGGTTTCTGATATATGCTTTGCTGTGTCAGCCGCTCTTATAAGTGGAGAATATAATATCTCATCAATATGTATATTTCCCATTTTGATACACTCACCTAATTCTATTGCCTGCTTATGTCCAAGCTCTGTAAGTGCAATGTCTGTCGCACCACATATTTTATTCTCTACATTCCATATAGTCTGTCCGTGTCTTGTAAAATAAAAATAACTGCTCATATATTATTCCTCTGCTATCAAATATTATATACCTATGCACTGTCACGATATATATCTGTATCATTTATATACACCATGTTTTCACATATCTTGTATATATTTCATATTTTTACACACTATATACGCTCTATTCTTCCCAATTCTTTCAAAGTTTCGTCTGTCATATTGTATACAGCATCAATTATATAATTCCTGTAGCTTGCATTGCCATCCACTTCTGCCATTCTGCGGTATGCAAGCTCTCCGCTTATTCCCATTACGCTAACAGCTGCACATACACTTTCTAATATATGCTCTTTATCCGCTGCTACATATGCTGATGTAAGAGCTGACAGCTGACAACCGGCACCGGTAACAAGGCTCATCATCTTATGACCATTCCTTATTGCATATACGCGGTTCTCATCAGCAACCATATCAATTCCGCCTGTAACCGCAATCACAGCACCTGTCTTTTGGGACAGCTTATTAATAAAATCTGCCATTTCTTTTATATTATCATCTGTAATTTTATCGGCAATCCCCGCCTCAACACCCATAGCAGACTTATTTTTCTGCATAGTTTCATATACTCCAGCTGCTATATTATGAATTCCCTGCTTTGCGGCTATCGCTTTTATCTCGGATACATTTCCTCTTATAACACCAAACTGTACATTGGACATAAGATTTTGGACAGCTTTAATTCTGTAATCTGATGAACCAGCACCAACAGGGTCAAGTATTACTGGTATTCCAAGTTCATTGGCTGTAGCACCTGCTTTAAGCATTGATGATAATTTATTATCATTAAGCATCCCGATATTAATATCAAGTCCCTGGCATATTGATGTTATCTGGCTCACCTCATTAATATCCTCCGCCATTATAGGTGCACCACCGCATGCAAGCACTATATTGGCACAATCATTAATGCTCACATAGTTCGTTATGCAGTGGATAAGCGGATGTCTGTTATGCACATTTTTTATTATATTTTCAAACATTCACTAAAACCCTCTTTTCTATACAGAAAGCTTGTCTTTTTCCATATATGATTATCACTGTATTGAATATTACAACGTCTTTTATCATTGCTTATAATAGCTTGTATTCTCCTATATATGCCTATCGATTTTGCATATTGAATTGTCTATCCTGCAAGATTGTCCTGAATCTTAACTAACAAGCCTGCCTTTTTTATGCTGAATACTATTATTCCAGATATGACCGCACCCATGGCAGTTGATATAAAAAATGGAATTATATACGCATAAAATGCTATTCCTGCGGCACTTTTTCCCATAAGGAATATTGCAACCGGATATGCACATAAACCACCAAGTATTGATGTTCCTGCTACTTCTCCTATCATTGTTGCAATAATATTATGGGTCTTTTTGTATACAATACCGCATATCAATGCACCGAACATACTTCCCGGAAATGCCATAAGGCTTCCCATTCCAAGCAGATTTCTTATAAGTGAGGCAACAAATGCCGCCATTACGCCGTATCCGGGTCCTAAAAGGACGGCACAGAATATATTAACCATATGTTGTACTGGTGCACATTTACTTCCAAATACAGGAAATGAAATCAGGCTTCCAGCTACTGCGACTGCACATAGGACACCAGCAGTGGAAAGTTTTTTAATGTTGTTCATAGTATTTCTCCTAATCTATTAGTCTATTAACCTCTGATTTATTTTAACATAATTTTGTGGGTTGTGTTATATTATATGAGGGAATTATATCAGGTTATGGTTTTAATTTTATGAGGACGGGGAATATTATAATATATACAGAAATGAGGATTTGTTATGAAAGCTTATGAAAGATTATTAAAGTATGTTGTTGTCAGAACTCCTAGTGATGAAGAGAGTGGAAAGTCACCTTCTTCTGAGTGTCAGTTTAAGCTGGCTGGGCTTCTTAAAGACGAGATGACTGAGCTTGGACTTAGTGATGTTAAGCTTGATAAACATTGTTATCTTTATGGCAGACTGCCTGCAACTAAGGGGCTTGAGAAGCTTCCTTCAATTGGTTTTATTGCCCATATGGATACTGTGTCTGATTATTGCAATGGTGATATCAATCCTGTTGTGACTCCTGATTATGATGGTGGAGACTTATTGCTTGGTAACAGCGGACTTATATTAAGTCCTGATACTTTTCCACATCTTGCTTCTTTAAAGGGCAGAACTCTTATAACTTCTGATGGAACAACTATTCTTGGTGCAGATGATAAGGCTGGAATTGCTGAAATTCTTACTATGATTGAATATATCACTGCTAATAATATTGAACACCCTGCAATATGCGTAGCATTTACGCCTGATGAAGAGATTGGTATGGGTACTGAACATTTTGACGTTGAACGCTTCGGAGCTGATTACGCATACACTGTTGATGGCGATACTGAGGGTGAGATACAGTACGAGAATTTCAATGCCGCCAAAGCTGAATATGTTGTGAAAGGTTTTAATGTCCACCCCGGCTCATCTAAGGATACTATGATTAACGCTTCCTTAGTAGCTATGGAAATTAATAATTGCCTGCCGGCTATGGAGATACCAAGGGAAACGGAGAATTACGAAGGCTTCTATCATCTTATAAGTATGTCTGGCGATGTTGCAGAAGCACACCTTAATTATATAATCCGTGACCACGATGCTTCATTATTTGAAGCAAAGAAAGCCACACTGTGCCACATTGAAAAGATTATGAATGAAAAATGGGGTGCTGGAACTGTACAGCTCACTATCACTGACCAGTACCGCAATATGGCTGAGATTATCAAAAAATGTATGTTTCTTATAGAAAATGCTGTGAAAGCCTGCAAGAATACTAATATACCACCCCTTATACTTCCAATAAGAGGTGGCACTGACGGCTGTATGTTAAGTTATATGGGACTTCCCTGCCCTAACCTTGGCACTGGCGGACACGCCTACCACGGTCCTTACGAACACATAACCATCGAAGGTATGGACAAAACTGTTGATATGCTTGTAGAACTCGTGAAAACATTTTCCAAGCCTATAATTAACTAACAGGCATAAGCTTACGCCTTAACTGTTTCAATTCTTGTAAAGAAATATATGTACTTGAATATTATCAAAAATACAATAAATACACGCCCATATATATTAGACATTGCAAGCATTGCCAATATAAGCATTGCTGATGCTGGCAGAAGTATGCACAACTTAGTCTTTAATGTCATTGAACGGCTGGTAACGAAGCTTTCAAGATGTTTTTTGTAAAGCTTTGTTCCAATAAACCACATATGAAATCTGTCAGAGCCTTTGGCAAAGCAGAAAGATGCTAATAATAAAAATGGCGTTGTTGGCAATACTGGAAGTACGACACCTATTGCACCGAGTACCATTGACACAATTCCTATCATAAGCCATAAAAGTTTAATTGAGGATTTAATGATATTCTTCATTAATGTTTCGATGTCCTTTCTTATTGTCTTGTTGTGACTAACTTTAGTTAATCGCGGCTAACTTTGATAAGTATATATGAACATATCATTTTTTGTCAATACACCGGATTAATATACCAAATAATGGCAATACCTCCGCGCCACTTAAGGACAGGAGATATTGCCATTATTTTATAAGTCCATTATTTTCATTTAAACATGCTTTATTTTAAAGAACTCTTGGATATCTACAATATTTATAAATTAAAGCTTTTCATTATTATGTCTTTCAAAGAAGCTCTTAGTTTCCTTAACCACAACTCCGCTCAATGCGAATAACGCAATCATATTAGGCAGTGCCATAAGTCCGTTAAATATATCAGCAATTGTCCATACCGCACTTACTGTCATATAAGGTCCGATAAATACTGCTAATATGTATATCCAGCGGTATATTTTAACGTGCTTCATATTACCACCGCTAAGATATTCAAGACATCTTTCGCTGTAATAGTCCCAGCCAAGAATTGTTGTAAATGCAAAGAATACAAGACAGAGCATAAGCACAAAAGAAGACACCTGTGCCGGGAATGGAAGTCCATTCTGGAATGCATATGTAGTAACTGCTACACCCTCAAGGCCTTCAACCTGCCATGCACCTGTTATTACAATTGAAAGCCCTGTAAGAGTACATATTACAATTGTATCAATAAATGTACCTGTCATACTTACAAGTCCCTGTCTTACAGGTTCGTTAGTCTGTGCTGCAGCCGCTGCTATAGGTGCACTACCAAGACCAGCCTCATTAGAGAAAATGCCTCTTGCAACACCTTTCTGCATAGCAACAAGCATACTTCCGACTGCTCCACCAGTGATTGCCCTAGGAGAAAATGCTGCCTGAACTATAACCTTAAATGCCGCAGGAACTCTAGTAATATTAGCTATTACTAAAACCGCAACAAATAATACATATATAATTGCCATAAATGGCACTACAACCTGACTTACGCTTGCAATTCTCTTAACACCGCCTATAAGCACAAGTGCAACACAGACTGCAAGAATAAGTGAAGCGATTACTACTGACCATGAGTACTCGCCAAGAAATGGAATATTGACACAATGCTCATTATTCGCATCGAAAAAACCATTTACGGCACTTGAAATACCATTTACCTGACTAAATGTACCAATACCAAAAAGTCCAACACATACACCAAAAAATGCAAATAACTTAGCAAGCCATTTCCAGCTCTTGCCCATTCCCTGCTCTATATAATAGAATGGTCCACCAAGACTGTGTCCGTCTTCTCCTATAACTCTGTATTTAACAGCAAGAAGACCTTCTGAATACTTAGTTGCCATTCCGAAAAATGCTGTTATAACCATCCAGAATAATGCACCTGGACCACCTGCACAGACTGCTGTTGCAACACCAACGATATTACCAGTACCAATAGTTGCACTTAACGCTGTACATAGTGCGGCAAAACTTGTAATTTCACCTTCTGCCTCTTCTTCATTTTTAACCATCCATTTTAATGCTAAAGGGAGCTTTCTGATCTGTAATAAACCAAGACGAACTGTCAATAATATTCCGCCAAAAAGGATAATTACCATAAGCGGCACACCCCATACGAAATTATCAATGTTCGCAAGAATCTGATTAATTGAATTCCACATTGTACTTTCTACCTTTCATATCTAAACTACAGCATAGTACAATCCTATACTGTCCCAACACCGCAAATGCCGTACATTACTAAATACTTTGCTAATATGCAGACTTTTACTTAATGCATTGGAATTATAGACAATATTGCCTGAATAAATATAAAAGCAGAAATAACATTTTAGAATATACAACTTATCATATAACAAGTTATATTATACTTTATGCCTTCTCTGTCCTTTTGCCTGAGAGATTCATATACCCTCTTTATAAGAAGTCATAATATTGTCTTGTAATCCATTATTAACTGCTTATAAAGAACTATATGTTGCACCTTCGGCCTCTGTGTTTATCCAGAACTCTCCAGAGAGTCGATCCATTTACAGTTGCGCCAGCAGATGCTGGCACCTGAGAGTGTTACTCCTTCGGCAGGCTTGCGCCGTTTTCCTGCAAACTTCATATCGAAAATTGCCTTATATTAATATAATCTTATTTTCTACATAATTCAACTTATTTTTACATTTTTTAATAATTATAGAATTTCCTATTACATAAAAAGGCAGCCACCGTGATTACACTCCTCCGCTGGATATACCAGAAAGTATGCTGTATCACTTTATGTGACTGCCATTTTATTATCTGCTTATATTATTTACTTATACTATTAGCCTATACTATTAACTTATATTATCCGCTTATATTATTAAGTATATAATTCTAAGCATTTTCTTTTCTTCTATATAATGTAAGACATATAACACCTGCACTAATCATAAGAACTGCAAGAAGAATTATTGTTCTTGTAACTGAGAGAGTATCAGCTGTTGCAGCACTGTCTTCTGCCACATCATTATTATCTGCCGCACTGCCATTTCCTGATACATTGCTCTTATCCTCTGTATTAGAATTAGCAACATCCTCATAGACTACAATATATGTTGAGAATCTATCAGTTGCAAATGTAAGTTCTCCTGTTGCTTCATCAAATGTGGCACTAAGAATATCTGATACCCCATTATGAATTCTTATTACACTATACTTCCTTGTCTTTGAAGAATCTTTATTAATAAGGTCTGAATTTAACTTAACCTTAATATTAATTGCACTGTTAAGTTCATATACATCAGACTTCTGCGAACCTATAATCTTCTGTAACTGAATATCAAGTATGCATCCAGCAGCCTGATTGTCCTTAATGTTACTATTAATAAGTTTCTTCTCATCTTCTGTAAGATTAGAACTCTTATCCTTTACAGTAAGTGCAATATCAACCTTTACACCATCTTCTGCCTGTTTAGCTTCATCTTCTGTAAGGACAGCATTAATAATGTCTTCTGTTGAATCTACAAGTCCTGTTTCCGGTACTCTTTCATCTACCAATACTGAAACTTTAATATCTGTCTTAACATCAGAGTTATCTGAACCCGGCTTGTTGTTATCACCCGGCTTATTATCGTTGTCGCCTGGCTTATTATCGTTGTCGCCCGGCTTATTATCGTTGTCGCCCGGCTTATTATCGTTGTCGCCCGGCTGTGTATTCTCAAGCTTAGGAATAACTGTAATGTCTGCCTTGTCACCACATACTGTACAATGATGTGACTTGCTTCCTTCTTCTGTAGTAGTAGCTTCCTTATCGATAGTCCATTCTGTACTATAATTATGTCCTGCCGCTGGAATTACTTCTGTCTTAGTATCTCCACATACTATACAAGTATATAACTTTGAACCTTCTTCTGTACAAGTTGCTTCTTTCTTTACTTCACCATCATTCCATACATGTTCTGTATGTTCTTGCTTAGCTTCATTGTAAGAAGTCTTCTCCCACTGTAATGTTGTAAGTGTAAGCTTTCCTGCACCTGTATATGGTTTAACTTTAGTATCAAGTTCTGAAGCTGCATATAATGTGTAGCCAGTATAAGGAAGGTCTTTCTTGAATTCATCTTTATCCTGAACTAATGCTACTTCACCTTCTTTATCAGTATTAAGAGCTACCTTTAATTCCTGCTTTACTCCATCCATCATATATATTGTATTAAATGCGTTAATATAACCTGCTGGACTGCTTCCGTTACCACTTATAAGTGCATTAGTTATACCTGACATATAGCAGTTCTCAAGTAACATATGAGCTCCACAGTTAGATGATGCACCATTACTTACAATTTTCTTAGCTAATTCCGGATTTGTCTTTTCTATATCAAGACGCATTTCTCTTAAATCCTGTGCATCCATAATACAATTGTATACATGTGCTGTACCATAACGAAGTCTTGGCATTCTATCCATCGAATTCTTATAGTAGTTATTAGCAAGTGTAAGTTTAATATTCTTAGCTGATGAATCATCATCAGACTGTCCTAATAAATGAGTCTTTTTCTGACCATAAGCATAATTGTATATCTGCTGATCTGTCATACCCTCTTCAAGCAAATGCTTATAATATGGGTAGTTATCTGGATTAGCCTTCATAGCATTCATCATTTCATCAAAGAATACATTATCTTCACTTGCTGGAAGGAATTCACACCATGATATTGTTATATTACTGTCATTAACTGGTGTCTTAACATCAATAACTCCATCATATGACTTATAGAAAGTACAGTGGTCAACCCATATATCAGAGCTTCCCTTTTCTATTGTCATATAATCCCAGTCATTACGATCATAAGCACCTTCTGTATAATCGTCCCACTCCCATATCTCATCAAATTCAATATTTCTTATGATGATATTATTAGAGCCTGTTATATCTATACATGTATGTGTAATCTTAGCTCCATTCTTAGAGTAGATTGTAAGATTACTCATATCTGCAAGCTTAAGCATTGATACACCTGTCTTTAAAAGTGTTGGGTGTGTAAGTGGCTCAAGCTTATGTGCTGTTATAAATGAGCTGTAGCTGTCAAAGTTATTAACTTCCTTATCACCAAGCGCAATATCTGCTGTAAGCTCGATTACTGATGCCTTACCACTCTTCTTTACACTCTGTATTGCATTAAGGAATTCTTCTGCTGTGCCGGCTGTGTAATAGTTATCTGATGTTTCCTTTAATAATCCACCACCTGTTACATTAGCACTCTGTGCATAACCTTCCTGTGCATACTGTGCAAGTCCTGTATCATCACCTTCTGTCTGTGAATAAGTATCTGATACATATTCTTTCTCTACATATCTGTCTATGCTGTCTGTCTTAACAGTACCTGTATACCTTATTGTACCTACTATTGTATATGGATCCCAGCCAAGATATGATGTTGAAGTCATTTCATTGGCTTTCGTAGCAGATATCTGTCTTCTGTTACTGTTAATTGCAAATGCAGGACCATAGCTTCCATATTCGAAAAATCTTGCATTAGCAGCCAAATTACCACTCATATCTGTATATGGATTAGAAGCATTCGGCTTTAATATCTTACCCATATAGCAGTTAATCCAAGTAATATAAGCATCTGCTCCCCAAGGTCTTGCAAGATAATACTTACTTCCTGAGCATCCCTCTTCTGAGAGAACCTGACAGTTAAAGAATGTAAGACCATATGTTGCAGAGGCTGATGCCTTAGGAGCTGATACATAGCCTGAATTCTTATTAGCATTGTAACGGAATACAAGCTTGCAATCATTAAATAATGCTCTAGGCTCATTACCATATATGAAATCCACATTACCAGCTATATAGCACTTGTAATAATACTGGGTGCCACCATTAGCACAAAGTGTATCCTGATAACCAAGTATTCTTAAGTTGATATATGATGTTTCATTGGCATCATTTCTTAAAGCATCTGCTGATTCATTTGACTTAGTACCATCACCAAGATAATTATAAGTATTCTCGATTGTAAGGTTCTCTGCCGAAAAGCCTGTTGCTGTCTTATCTATTCTTACAGCACATCTTAAAGACATATCTCCACCAGCTAATTCCTTAACATCATAATATATTCTTGTCTTCTCGCTATCCTCACCTATAAGTGTTATATAAGGAGATTTAACAACAAGATGTTCTTCATAATCACCTTCTTTAACAAGAATAATTACACGTCTCGTGTTATCAGAAGCAACTGAATCTACTGCCGCCTGAACTGTCTTATAAGTTGGTATTCCATTAACCTCCTCACCATCAGTTCCTGTGTATGCACTATCTACAACCTTGTTGTAATTAGTAAGATATACATAATTAAATGTTTCTCTAGTCTTGTTACCTTTCTTATCTGTGAATATTAATTCAACATCATTTCTTCCTTCTTCAATAGCAATGTCTTTAAATGCAAAGCTTTCTTTTTCTTTAACATCTGTCTTTGCTGCTTCACTGCCATTAACATAAAGCGTTGCTGTTACATTTTCTTCAACTACACCTTCAATTGTAATCTTTCCATTGTATACAGTGTCATATGACTTCTTAGTTATTGTATACTTAACAGCATCATCTTCATATACATATTTACCTGTATGTCCTGCTGTTGGAACAGTCCATAAAGTATCTGATGGGTTACTGTAGTTATCTACTTTTCCATTAACGTGTGAATAAGCTATTATATAATAGTAATATGGCATCTCTGCTGTTACATCTTTATCTTTATAAGCACATTCTGTAACTGTTGCTATCTTTGAAGCATTCTCTGCTGTCTCATCGTATGAATAACGATATACCTCATATTGGTCAGCCTTATCTACTGCATCCCATACAAGATCAACTGTATCTGCACTTGAAGCTATGCTTGCCTTTGGTGAATCCAGTGCTGCTATTACTGTTATTGCATCTGATTCAACATAATCATTAATCTCACCATTAATACCTAACTTACCAGCCACTCTGAACCTATAATCTCCGGCATCCTTAATTGAATACTTATATGTTGGCTCAGTAATGTCTGATGCAACCTTTTCCCAGCTCTTTCCGTTATCTCTTGATACTTCAAGCACATATAAACCATCGCCTTCGGCTGGTACTTCATCTGTCCAGCTTACTGTGATGTAATCTCTTGTATAAGCTGCTTTAGCTGTAACTTCCTTAACAACTGGTGCTGTACCTACTGCATTGTAGCATTTATTCTGGTCGTAAAGAACTGTTCCGTCCTGTGCTATATACTTCATATTCTGGATAGTTGCCTTAACACCTGCTAATACAAATCCATATGATACTGCTGTATTTTTCTTATCTGCATTAAATAAGAGATTATCACTTGCACTATAAGAATATGTAGCTGTCTTAGTCTCTCCACCCTTAGGTGTTGCTGTGATAACAAGAGCATCGTCTGTCTTTTCAACTGTAAATGTCACAACAGTTCCTGCTGGAATAGTTGTATCCACTTTACTTGAAGCACCTGCAAGATCTGATGGCTTCTTTGAGTAAACCATCTTAAGTGCATTAGAATTACGTATTCCTACGGTGTCTATATAATTCTTGTTAAATGCACCAAAGAATATACCATTAGTATTGCTTGAACCACACTCTGTAATTGTTATATCTGCTGTAAGCTTGTTGGCATCTGTAGTCTCATCAAATCCAAAGAAGCTTACTGTATTATTGATATTAGTTGACTTATCAGTGTTTGTAGTTGTATTTAATGTACCACCTGTCTGTGTAAGAACAAGTTTCTGTCCTGTAGGCTGTACAACAAGATTAGAAGCTGTACCATAATCATATGTCTTAGGCATAGCTGGCTGTTCATTATATTCAACATCCTTAGCTGCATATACTATAGATATTGAAACTATGTAAGCTGAACCTGTTGATACAATTTCAACTGTTCCTTCGCTCTCATCTTCATAATTATATACTGTTGTCACATCATCTTTTGATGCCGGCTCACCCGCTATTGTGTAAAGTGCATATGTACTTGCTGGTGCAAATGATTTTACTGATATAGTACACTTTCCACTTACAGGTATTGTTATCTTAGCTCCTGTAGTAAACTGTGCTGAATTAGGGGTTGGTCCATTAGGAACTAACTTACCTTTTGTAGCATCAATAGCTAAACCATTGTAGTAGCCTGTTGTTCCCTGAATATTATCATCATAATAATCACCATCATCACTCTTAACAAAAGACCAGTTTGTAACCTGCTCAAATATAAGCTTATGTGATGCTTCAGCACCCTTTACTGTAACTGTGTTACCTGACTTTACCTTGTATGGAAGTGCAAGGAAATCACCACCAAGTGTAAGTGTATATGAACCCTCTCTTAACTTAATAGCATCCTTATCTGTAAATACATATTCATATCCATCATCATTATTCATATATATGTATTTTACATTCTTGCCTGTTAAATCAGTTTCTTCCGGAAGACTTACTGTAACGGCATATGTTGGCTTAAGTCCTACAGTTATATCTAATTCTGCATCTTCTGAATATTTAATTCCATCTGATACAGAAGTTACTTCATAGTCATTAGCACCCTTTACGGCTACACTATATGAAACACCTTTTTCAAACTTAGCTGTATATTTCCAAGTATCTGTATCAATAGTTACTTCTGGAACATAGTCTGTTTCCTCAGTTGTTGTAAATACAAGTTCAAGACCTTCTGTATAATAACCCTCAGTAATGCCATTAATCTTACCTGTTACTGTGCAGGTATCAAGGCTAATGACAGTTAAATCTGCTGTAATCCTGGCAGCAGTCTCTGTACTTACACTATGTTTATAAATACCACTCTTAATCTGGTATGCCGGATTGCTCAGTGATATCTCATATTCCATAACTTCATCTTCTGCTGGTACTTCAATTGAATATGTACCGCTCTTGCCATTCTCTGCAACTGTTATATCTGATGTATATGTAAGTCCAGTTGTATTATTAGTCGCTACAACCTGCATATCAGATGGAATATCTGATTTAGATGTAATAGTTCCATTTATTACTTTCTTATTAAGTTCTACACATTCGATTGAAAGATTTCTAATGTATGTATTAGTTTTAACATCTAATGTAAGCTCTCCTTCATCTCCTGTAAGATAACATTCAAATTCTACATCAACATAACCGCTGTCAGAATTTGCAACACAGGAAATACATTCCATCTTTCTTAAGACCTTGTCACTTCCTGTTATATTAAGTGTATTTCCTAATATGCTGTCCTTATCTGTACCTACGTTCTTATTGACAGTAAGTTTAATAACAGCCTTATCTCCCGCCGCTGGTATAACTATCTTAGTACCAGTATTAACCTGGATTCTATTAGTTCCATCTGTTTTGGGTTGAAACTTACCTGATGTTGCATCAACATATAATACATCTTTATCACCATTAGTATAAGTTCCTGTATCACTTTGAATTGATGAAGTAGAACCCTTGCTTGATAAAACTGTTTCTGAATATCCCCATTCAGCTTTAGTATCCCCCCCATCTGCGAATGAAGCAGATGTTGTCGCATAACTTGTTGATGAGTCAACCTTTATTGACTGAAAATAATTCTGAACATTTGTTGTAAGTGTTACCGATGAAGCACCTTTATCAACTGTTCCTTCAATTATGTAATATGCCCAGCCATTTCCTGACTGTTCTGTTATTTTAATATTGCTCATTCCTGTAAATGCCATATTATCAGCAGTTACTGCTACATATGCCCTTAATGTTATTGTACAGGTCTTAGCATTATTAACTATTGGAAATGTTAATTCAGTGTTTGGATTAACCAGATAGTCGCTAGACCTTTTAGTTATTTTACCTGAATTTGCATTTATTAATAATTCATCATTATTAGAATTAACCAGCTTACCTGATTTGCCGTTCAATTCCGTAACTGAATTATCATTATCGCCATCTGCGTACATTGTAGAACTTACTGTCCACTCTGCACTGGCTTTTTCTGCCGCTTTGGCTGTAATGCTAAACAAGCCCTCCGGCAATGAAAGTCCAGATATGATTAAAGCTAACGCCATAAACATAGCCGAACTTCTGCGAAACCATTCTCTTCTACGTCTTGATTTCATAGTCCATACTCTCCCTTTCTTAACAATACAATGTTTTGTAACTTTTACACAAAACTAATTGCCTATTTTTTATAAGATTACAACTTTTGACGAAAATGTACTACTGATTTTTATAGTTCTCAGGTACCAATTACTGAAATTTTTAGGTTTTGATGTATTTTTTGTAATACATTGCATAAAATCCGTGTGAACATTTACCAATAATCGTCTATATCACAAAATAATATATATGTATTACTGCTAATTATTTACACGGATGTTATACGCATATATTTAATTATTATCATTCTCTTAGTGTCACATCTATTATCTGCCTGCTTGTCTGGCAATTATATTAACTAATTCATCAGCATCTATTGGTTTTGCTATATGTGTATTCATACCAGCTTTAATGCTCCGTTCTATATCATCATAGAATGCGTTGGCACTCATCGCTATAATTATTACAGTACCCGCATCTTCTCTTCCTGACTTTCTTATCTTCTCTGCGGTTTCCAAGCCGTCCATAACCGGCATCATTATATCAAGGAGTATAACATCATACTCATTAGCATCTGAATTCATATATGTATCCAGTGCTTCCCTGCCATCGCTTACTCCAACAGTCCTTGCACCCGCATTATCAAGAATAAAGCTTACAATCTCCATATTCATCTCGTTGTCTTCTGCAACCAGCACTTTAAGCCCTTCAATTGACATCTGTGCATCATATTTACTATTCTTAGCTTCAGTCACGTTACGGTTAATTTTGAATGGTAATATTATTGTAAACTCTGTTCCAACATTCTGTCTGCTAATAAATTCAATTTCTCCACCCATTATCTCAATAAACCTCTTGGTTATTGCAAGTCCAAGCCCGGTTCCTTTATAAGCTGTTCTTGCATTGCTGCTCTCCTGTGCAAATGGCTCAAAAGCTATCTGCTGGAATTCTTCGCTCATTCCTATTCCGGTGTCTTCACATATGAAAGTAACCTTAACTGTATCGTCATCAGCTGCATTTTCACTATAAGAAAATCTTACAGAGCCATTCTGCACATTATATTTAATCGCATTGGATAATATATTCTGTAATATCTGCCTTAAATGAAGCGAACTGCCTATCAGATTGTCATATTCTATACTACCTCTGTCAACTGAATAATCGATACACTGTTCATCTGCCTGTGTCTCAATAACACTGCTGACCTCATTAATAATCTTCGTAAGCTCAAATGGTTCTTCTTTAATGGCAATCTCCCCCGACTCAAGCTTATTCATATCAAGAACATCATTTACAAGGTCTAATAAAAAGCCTGAGGCTGACATAATCTTATCAAGACATTCTTCTTCCTTTTCCCTGTTGCCAAGATTGAACCTGCATATATCGACCATTCCTCTTATTCCATTAATAGGTGTTCTTATATCGTGGCTCATACGCCTTAGAAAATCTGTCTTTGCAATATTGGCACGTTTCTCCTGCTCTGCCGCCTGTAGAAGCTGTCTTTTATATTCCATTTCCTGTAGCTGCATTTTGCTTTCGTCCTTGGCAATAACAAGCTGTCTTACAAACATGACAACACCTATTACCGCAATATAAACAAATAATGCAGCAGCAACCGCCCTGTTTCTTAAAGAATATACCTGCTTATCCGCAAAGAACGCATATATTGTATAATTCTCTATCTGCTTTCTCTTGCCATAGTAATAATCATTTTTGTATGGTACAGCTATAATACCATTATCATTTTCTTCCCAAGCTCCATCATATCTTTTCCTCAGTGCCTTCATATCAAGCCCCTGAAGCTCCTCGTCATTGGAATTAAGCACCTTGTCCTCATCTGATATATATACAATCCCATCCATATCAAACTCAAAACCTGATATGAGCCTGTCAATGCTTATATCTCCACTATTATCATAGCTTTCCTTCTTCACATATGTAATAACTGCACCTTTTGTATCTTTTCTTGCCGCTACAGCAATATCGGAAAACTCCTCATTCTGGCTTTCGGTATATGTTATGCTCCCTGACCTGGCATTAACTCTTGTTATATATACCTTCTGTGGGTGTTCAATGACATCTTTTACATTACTGTCGTCTATAACTGAATCAATATCCGTATATTCCATTCCCCTGCAAGATTCACATTCACCCTCTCCGTCAAGAACAACTATTCCGTCAAGTCTCTGGTTATACATATATTCATCTAAAAATGTATCAATATCATCTTCATACTGCATACACCTTACTAATTCCTGTGTCTTATCAGAAAGCCTGTACAAGCTTTTCACTTTATCATTCTGTATAAAGTATTCATATGTATTAACTCTTGTCTGCACAAAATCCAGCACCCTGTCTGCTGTCTTATTAACCGTTTCATTGCTTATTTCGGTAAATATAACAGCTACTATTGTCAACAATATAAATCCTGTAATTATTGAAATCAAAAATGCTTTAACATCTGATATGCCCCATATTCTACTCTTATCTTCCATTAGTTCCCCCATACTGCCATACTAACGTCAACCCCATATTTCTCTGCTATGCTCTGTATTGTGCCATCAGCCCTCATTTCGTTAAGCACCCCGGTAAGCTTCTTATCAATTCCACTGTCATTATCAAGTGAAAATGCAATTCCCAGCTCTGACACACTTAATTCTTCCCGAAGCACACCAAAATGTTCCTCATTGGACTGTACAAATACATTCATAGCATTTTCGTGACCTGCTATGGCATCAACATAACCTTTTCTCATACTAGCATATAATTCTTCCATCGTTGACATACTGTACAGCACACCAACCTGCGGCGTATTCGTATTAGATAGTATGTACTCCGGCTTGGAAGTTACCTGCACCGCCACTCTTTTGCCGTTAAGATCAGCAAGGTTTTCTATCCCGCTGTCTTTATTGACAACTACTATCTGACGGCTGTACATATATGGACCAGCCCAGTTGTACTTATCCTCCCTGCCGGTCATTGTAAAACAGCCCCACAGGCAGTCTACCGCTCCCTCTTTAAGATATATGTCTTTGTTATCCCATACAATCTGCTTGAATACTGGCGTATAACCCATACGCCTGCAAGCCTCTCTTGCTATCTCAACATCAATTCCTGTAAAGTTGCCATCACTGTCAAGATAACTGTAAGGCACATAATTATCACTGCCTATTATAAGAGGCTTTAAATCATTACTTGAACTCTTAGAGCCGTTATTATGTATATTACTGCACGCCATAAGCCCTGCTGATACTATGACAGACAATATACATATAACTAATTTTAAATAACTAATTATATTATTACTTTTCATTTTTCCCCCACTCTTTAATAAATACACTCTTAAGTATTTCTGCCTGATGTCTGTATATATCCTTTTATATATTTATCAATGTTTTTAATCATATACTCTACTAATCTTACATAACTTTTATGTATTTAATTATATAGCCTGATGAACTATAAGTCTATGTTTATATATTTTAAAATTTTTAATTTTGATACCTACAATTCTTTAACACCTAACTGGTATTATAAAGTGTTACGATAAAATCCGCAATGCCTTGATTTTACTACAGTTTTGGCAAGTGAGCTTTCCCTTAGACTTTCCCTTATGTTATATCCTTTTCCCTTGTGTTACGACACCTCATAAGGGCAAAAACAAGGGAAGCAAAATCCGGTAACAGCTAATAACATTATATAAATCACATAATCGGCTGGAACTGGTCAAGATGCTTCTACAACTGAAACAGATAAGAGAAAGGACTTTGCAATATGAATATCGTTCATGCAGAATATAATAAATATCACAACATCATAGACATCAATTATTACAATGGCTACATACTTCGGATTGACTGTGGCAAGGCAGAAGATGGATTGATTACTACTCCTAACTCTCAACGAATGTTGGATGCACTGGCGATTGACAATCCACTAGAATATGCCCGTTTGTATCTTGATTCAGAAATGCAAGATTGGGTGAATGCGATGAATATGGAATGGTATAGCACTTGATAAAAGAACATAAAAATGAGAAGAAATCTGTCAAAAGTATTTCTATAAAATACGATATTTCTTTAGCCCTTCCATAAATAATGAAATAGAGCCGATAACTCACAATCGAAATAACGAGTGATTCATCGGCTCTATATTTTATGGTTATGGATATCATGAGTATCGCTTTATATGCAATTGCTATTTTGTTAATTCCCAATATTTATGACCCATAAAGAAGATTGTTAATTCGTTTTGATCTACTTCTATCTCAAAATTCACGCTATTATCTCTCTGTTCCACAAAAATCATATTTGAGGAAGATATGCTATATAATGCATTGCCACAGGTAATACCCAATTCGGGCATATCTTTGTTTACAACAAGTCCTCCATTTTCTTGAAAGGTAAACACTTCCTCTGCATTTGCATTCTTCCATGTACCAATAATATTTTTTTTATTCTGAATGTGCTTTATTTTTCCAACACATACAACGATAAGTATAGCTACACTTACAATTAAAGCAATGCCTACAACACTCTTTGCCAATTTCTTTTTATTCAATTTCTATTATCTCCATTTTTAGTTTCTTTAAGATTGAATGATTCCATATTGCTTAATTCAGTATCTCCATGAATTTCTAACATTGATACGCTTCTCACAGGAAATAGAATAGGAGAGATTCATTCATAAATAATTAAATCATTCATACTTACCTGAATTTGTAATGTTTTTCCATATTTTCTCATAATTATCTACTATAGTTTTTTCTGAGGTCAAAAATGCAAACATAGATATACTTGAATAGAGAGTTTCCGCCGAATCAAAAACCACACAACTTTCATCATGAGTTAGATTTCTCTTTGAATATATTTCCGATACAGGCATAAATGAATTTTCTTCCTCTTTGGTGTATTTATACCCATCAATACATCCTAGATTTTTTAAAAATATTAAATAAGTATCTTCGGTCTTCAGATATTGCCATCCGTTAGTGTAAAATTCTTCACCTCTAACAAATGATACAGGTTCTATAATGTAAATACAGTCACCTACTGAAAGATTAGCAGAATTATCCTTATAGATTTCCTCTATTTTTACCATTGTTTTTGTTGATCGTAAACTCATTTCACGAGAATTTGTTACAGTTATACGAGCTATTAAAGAAGAATCTTTTTCCATATCATCCAATGAGTAATTACTTTCATTGTTAAAGTAAGAAGTTTTCTGCCCTCCTGTATAGAAAATTTCCATAGCTGTATTTTCTGATAAAGCAATATCAGGATCATGAACCCCTGTAGTTGTTTTTATCCCAGTCTTTCCATAGAATAAGGCTGTCACCATACAAATGATTACAACACAGATAGTTAATACAAATTTCTTCATTACATCAACTCCTTAATTTTACCAAATTCCATGCATATCTTCTCATCCGCTAATATTTCAATATCTTCTTTATTATGGCTTGTCAGTATAGTAATGGTATCATTCTTTTTTTCTTCCAATATACGTTCACGAAATAAATCAATGCTATGCTGATCCAATGCGTTAGTTGGCTCATCCAAAAGCAAAATTTTTGGATGTTCCATCAGTGCTTGACAAAGAGCTAGTTTTTGACGCATTCCTAATGAATATTTATTTACTTTTTTCTTTGATTTGGGATCAAGACCAAAGTATATCATTATTTCATATATTTCTTCATCTGATACAATTCCTTTTATATTGGAAAGCATTTTCAAATTTTCAAATCCTGAATACATACTCCAAAAAGAAATATTTTCAATAACAGCTCCTAAATCTGGTAAAACATCCATATCTTTATGTAATGCCTTGTGATTATATTTTATGTATCCTTTGTCTGTATTTATAAAACCTGCAATGGCTCTGAGTAGCATTGTTTTACCTGAACCATTTTTACCATATATTCCATATATTTTACCAGATTCAAATGTATAACTGATATCATCAAGCACTTTTTCACCTTTAATTGACTTTGAAATAGATTTTACATATAAATTCATGGATATCATTCACCTCACAATATTTGTTTTTTTTCGCAAAGAAATTTACCTATCCACACCAAAACAGCGGATGATATAACTGAAATGAGACAGCTTGACTTAAAATTCAATAAATCTATATTGCTTGTAGTCCATTCGTAATTTTCTTCGACATAATATATAATAAGCTTGTTATGCCAATTAAATAAAGGAATATGTAGCAAGGAATAATGCCAAATTTTCCATATAACATTTCCCATTGAAAAATAAAATCCACACACCATTACTGGAATAAAAAATACAATAAATGCAACGATGTATCCTATAATTGAATCTTTCCAAAATGAAAACAAATAACTAATCATTTGCAAATGAAAAATCTCTATCAATAGCATAAAAATAACTTTGAAATCTTCTAAGCCATTAGAGGTATGCTCTACAAAAAGAAAAAACAAATAATCGGAAACAACTACAATACAGTCACGTAATATCATTTTTATTAATATATCCTTATAAATTATGTGTTTTTTCCCATAACGAGGAAGTAGAATTACCATGTTATCATTTGCATCATTAAATAAGTCCATTGTAAGATAACAAATCTCAAGGATAAACAAAATCGCAAAAAATGATAAAGATATAAGGTCAAACGAATGATCTATTAGTATTCCCCCAAAATATATTTGTGAACGTACTCCTTCTGTTATTGTAACCAGACTATTATGAAACCCCAAGTACACATTAGCATAAAAATATCTAATTACAAATGTTATAAGTGATACTAGTAAGCATTTTCCAACATTAACATTCAAAATTTTTTTCTTATATAACTTCATAATTTTTTATTTTTCTCTGTATAATGCCAATACTTAATCCAAAAATAAGCAATATCAGAACAATTTCTCCTATTATATTTCCATGAACATTAGGCATAATATAACCTTGTATAGAGAATTCATTTAGCCCAAAGACAGAAACAATCAAATTAAAAACAATATAGAATATAAACAAAGCACCAGGTATCTTTGCGAAATATAGAACTTTCATTTTGTTATAATATGAAAGAGCATAAGCTAAGATAGCTAATCCCGAGCCAAAAATTCCGTAATTAAAAATGTATATTAGATTATATAAAGTTGGATGTTGCAATCTCACCATATCAAGAAAATTGTCAGCGTTATATGATACCAAACCTATAGCGTAATCAGGTTCTCCCCAAGCACTGTCATATCCATGTATTGGATATGTCAAGTGGCATAATAATAAATTTATGAGCATTGGTATTGTTATTGTCAAAAAGGTTACAATCAGAATGCCAAATAATTTTCCTGCTAAATATTTCTTTTTCCCGATTCTTTGAATAAGTAGGATTGAACTATTGCTTTTTTCTTCTCTTATTAAGGAAAGTGATGCAATAATTGTTGCATAAACAGGCAATAACAGATACATTATATATGGAATATATGCCGCTTCAGTGCCCTGTAATACGAAATTTTCATTTGCTGAACGAATAAATTGATAACTTTTTCCTATATCATTTTTTACACATAAAATATACGAAGCAATATTTAAAATCATTAGAGCAATAAAAACAACTTTATATTCTGCACGATCAATACAATGTTTGATTTCTATAAGAACCATTTTTTTCATAATCTTTACCAAAAGGGCATAAACCCACGAAGAGGTTTATGCCCATCCCTTCTGTTATCTAAAATCTACATTTCCACTTACAAATGCAGTTGATAATTGAGATTGATAATTTTCCATTCCCATACCGACCTGTGTGTTAGTAGAATTATAACCGCTCTTGGTAAAGATTAAATTACAAGATCCTGTTCCAACACCCTGCTTATACTTATTAGATATTTTACTCTTGCTGTTATTGACAGCCCAGAAATTTGCGTAAGAGGTATTGGTAATTGCTGTTACCTCATTTGTGATGTAATCATCGGATGTTGTTTTTGCATGCATAGAGGTAAAGTTATTAGTCTTATTCAGTTTAAGTGCATAAGCGGTGTAAGATGCCGCCTGAGAATATGCTGCTGAAGAAAGAAATACACATCCTGCACAAAACAAACCAATACCTACTTTTGCAATCTTCTGTTTTAAACTTTTTAACATCATAGTCAATTCCTCCCAATCTTATTTTTTTAACTGCGTTGGTACTTTTGGTTCATACAACAAACCACGGCACAATGAATTTGCATTACTTCGAGCAATAGCAGTCACTGCCTGAAGTACGAGACGGGCACTTTTCTGGGGTGCCTTGTTTACTTGCTTATTGTCCATCGTTTTCACCCCCCCCTCCTTAATTGTCTGACAATTACAGACAACTTTATTTGTTTACCATGGTATGTGCTTAATATAACAGAGTATTTAATTTTTTTCAATCCCTCTATGCACGAATGGTAGCCCAACATGCACGAACTGTTCTACATATAGGTATAAAACCGAAAAGATGGCAGATAGGTTAAGCACCTACCTGCCATCTTTAATCTATATATTTCAGAAATAATGATTAATTATTGTCAGTCTCATATATAGATTTATAACGCTCTCGATCAACTGGAATAATCTCATTATCATTAGCATCTTTATATGTAATAAACTCATCGTATTCTGTAACTGATTTTTCCTCTGAGACAGAATTAATAGAATACATATTCGAATCGTTACACATTACATTTGAATTTGGACCAGAAATTAGTAACGAACCATCCTCTTGTGCATATGCCAAAAAGATATAAATGGAATTTTCGGAAGGCAGTGAATCATTCTCAAACAGATAAATAGCATCTTGTTTTTCTGAAATTCCGCCTTGTTTAACAATAGGAATAGGTTTATCTGTAATAAGTTCACCTTTTATATTTTCGAGAACCTGAATAGTATAATTAGTGTAAGGCGAACCGACCTCCTTAGGATTTCCTTTTTCATCTTCAGTCGTTATAACATTTCGATACTCGGTTCCATCGCAACTGACAACCTTTGCTACAAATACGTAATCACAGATACCAACAGCTTCGCGAATGTTATCAGTATCATATACAAAAGATGCGTGCATCTGGTGGATTGGCAAGTTAGATACATTTGTATTCAGTTGACTTGCATTATTTTTGGATGCACATCCTGTAAAAAACATTCCTACGATAAGAACAATAGACAAAATACCATAGATACTTGATTTTTTCATAGCGTTCTCCCTCCCCTAATAATTATTATATGCGGCATCATATGAATCTTTATCATTTTGAGATAATGCCTGCGTACTAGTATGTCCCGTAATTGCTGCATCCATAACATCTGTTGAAGTACTGTGATCCAACCCTAATGCATGTCCCAATTCATGTGTCGCTACATTCTGTTTTTTACTATTACTATAACCGCTCATATAATAGGTATTGAGTTCAATTTTACCACTAGAATATGTCATGCCTGCCCATCCATTCGAAGCATTGACATCGCTTACGTATACATCTTCTACAACAAAAGCACTGTCTTTTCTGATTACTCCAGATTTATATGCATTCCATGTGGCAGCCCCAGTGTTAATATAACTCATGTAAGTGCTGTTTCCGTCATAGTCTAGATGTTTGCCAGAATCAACAAGATCCCATGTTTGTACATAAGCTTGTGCAAATGCCGTAATAGGAAATAGCATTGCTATAGCCATTAAAGTTATAATGCTATACAATAAATGATTTTTTAAAACAGATTTTTTAAAATGCATACTCCTTCACTCCTTTTCAATCATGTAACAACGGTTATCTTCAATTATTCTTAAAGGTTATCTTTATGAAAATTGAAACGCAACACATACTAGTACACATTATATATCCTGTTAATATTCCTAAAGTACGACATCTTATCATCTCCACTCCATATTATAGATTCTCAGAATACTTAAGATGTAGTAGTATACCTTGAATATAACAAAATCTTTATACTTTTCAATACCTCTATGCATGAATGGTAGCTCACTATGCACAAACGGTAGCATATTATGTTGTGTACCTACTTTATTGATGATAAAATATGACGGAGAATGATTAAAGGAAGTGGTAGCTATGCTATATATTGACTCAATATGGGAATATATTGTTAATTTCTTAGAACTGGCATTGTTTATAATATTTATCCATAAAAAATTGCGTATTCGAGCAAATTATAAACATCAAGCAGTTTTGATGTTTCTTTTCGTATCATTTCAGTTTGCTGTGTTATGCACGCTGAATAAAATGGGAATATCATCCTACAGCACTTTGATGTCATCTTGTGTTTTGGACATTGGATATGCAGTATTGTTCTATCGTGATAGTATAATTCGCCGTATCTTTTGGGGCTTTTCGTATTCCATCATTTGCTTAGTTGCAGAACAGATTTCGTTCTTTATTCCCGTTACTCTTTATAAAGGAGCGTCTCTGGAGCTATTATTAGGTGGAACATTACGGAAGCCATATACCATGTTATATTTGGCAATGATAGCTGTTTTTGTCTTGTTATTTCATTCTATTGGAAACAAAGACATATCTCTTTCACCGTTCCAAAAAGTTGCATATATTTTCATCGCAATTTCTGGACTTGCAATCGGGCACTACATATTAAGGCTGACTTTGGAATCTGTTGATAAATTTGGTGATTCATCCTTTTCAGCTAGGCTATCATTGGTTGACTTGTTTTTTATTATTTTATTTTTAGTATTGATGCTATACATATACCAGCTAGGTTATTCAAAAGAAGAAAACATACGATTACTGGAAGAACAAAAGATTTATGAGCTGGAAAGGACTGAGTTCAATAGCTTATCTGAGACAACTGAACGATTACGAAAAATGAAACATGATATGCAGATTTATGTGGATGCAATCAACGTATTAGCAAAAGACAAGAAATGGGATGAACTTATAGCATATACAGAGCAATACCATAACACTCTTGCAACTACGCAAAGTGCCATAGCAACGGGAAATATTGCTATTGACTGCATACTTACCGCAAAACTTGATTATGCTGAAAAACACGGAATTAAGACAGAATATTCTATTATGGCTCCTGAAAATTTTCCGCTTGATTCTGTTGAGCTTTCATCCATACTTGGAAATATATGGAATAATTCCATTGAAGCAGGAGAAAGACTTATAATCTCTGATCCAACCGAGCATCCATACATTTATTTTTATATTAAACCTTACCAGAATATGATACTGATTCACATTGAAAATAATTATGATGGTGTGATAAAAGGTAGCATTGATGGAGACATTTTGAGTGTTAAACAAGGAAAAGAACATGGACTTGGGATAAGACGAGTAAAAGAGCTTGTAGAAAAGGCAGATGGCGTATTGCAGATTACATCTGATAACAAAATTTTTTCCGTACATATTATGATACCGGATAAGGAGAATAACAAACTACTATGAAAATGAAAATAACCATACTTGAAGATTCTGTGATCGAATCAGAACGGCTGAAAAATGGAATAAGAAAATACGGGCAGCAATATGATTGGGATATTGAAATTGACGAATACGAATCGGGCGAAGAATATTTTTCAAAAAATTCTGAAGGCACAACTATACAGGCTTCAGCATTTTTCCTTGACATACAAATGGGGCAAATGAATGGAATTGAGGTTGCTAAACGCCTTCGTGAATCTGGTTATCAAGGTATTATTGTATTTTTAACAGCTTTTAGAGAATATGTATTCCGAGGATATGAAGTCAGAGCTTTAAACTACTTGCTAAAACCCGTCAAGGAAAATACTCTTTTTCTGTGTTTGGATGAAATCGCGAAGGAGTTATCTAATAATACCTACATATACCGAAACAAGCAGGAAATTGTAAGTATTCCCTATGCAGATATATTGACATTTTCGAGCAGATTACATTATGTGGATATATTGACCGTAGACGGCAAATGCTATGAACAAATGTCTACCCTAAATAAGATTATTGTCCATTTGCCAAGTGAATTTATCCGAACCCATCGTTCTTATATTGTAAATATGGCACATATCTATCGTATTACATCAGGAACGATTGAATTGTCAAATCATCTAACTACACAAATCGCACGTTCTTATTCCAAAGACGCGATAAGTGCTTTTGCCAAATATACAACAAGATTTGATACAAGCGGGGATTTTGAATGATTACGAAGTGGGCTACATCTATTGCTAATAAGTTAGCAGAACTATCCGGGGAGGATGTTTCTGCGGATCAATTAGAAATATACATATATGGCTTAGAATGTTTTTTGAATACTTTTATAACCATAGTGTTATTGTTCGTATGGGGAGTTTTATCACATACACTCGGCTATACCCTAATTTGGGTAATTACCTTTTCATTGTTACGACATTATACCGGAGGTGCCCATGCTCCAACGCAGTTAACATGTATCTTAGGCAGCTTTTTTCTCGGTTGTCTTGATAAGTGGGCTATAATCTATTTAAAGCCAACTGTACTAGGATATTTGATACTTGTCCTTATGTGTATATTATTTGCACCTATAAGTAACCATAAAATATGTTTAACCACCAAACAAAAATGGATACATAAACTTATTTCTGTGATAATTGTTAGCATTGGATTTCTGCTGTTTTATAAAATTGGAAACACGAAGATGAATACCACATTGTTTTATTCCTTTTTCTGCGTAATCATTCTTATGATAGTCGAAACAATTAAAAATCTAATGAGACACTTTAAATAGCAGGATGACTTTTCATAAATATTCAAAAAAGATAAAGAATTTGATGGTCTTTATCTTTTTTGAATTTAATTAGATTATCTAGCTCCTCTGTCTGATGGCGAACGATAGTTAAAATCTCTGTCCTGTTCCCGTTTCTGAACTTCTGCCTGTTTTTCTGCCAGCTTTCGATGGATTGAGTTTTCTCCATACTTGGAGTTCCATTCCTTGTTTGCTTTGACATAGGATTCATACTCGGACTTGCCTTGTTTATAGACTTGCAGGAACGCATCTACCGTTGGATATTTGTAATCCTGCACGATATGGGATAATCCCTGCTTCATAATCTTAATCGTTTCTGCGTATTTGTTAGACTGTGCCTGCAATTCCTTTCGTTTCTTTCCTTGGAATAATCCTGTACAGTTCTTCAAATCCTCGTCAATAAGGTCTTTTTTCACTTCCTGCGTATGAATGGCTCTGTTTTGTCGTTTAAGTTTCTCCATAATCTCTTCAAGTCGCATCTCATAATCGTGTGCCAGCTCAGACATTCTTGGTCTTGGCGGAATAACGGTCTTTTCTGCGGTAGTAGTAGCAGGTGCTTTGAATGGTTGGGTCACAGCAGGAATTGTCTGATTGTCTGTCTGTGTAACGGATGGAGCTGGTTGTTTCTCTTGTTTTTCATTTCTTCGCTCCATAAGGTCGGAGATTCTGGCTTTCTGTTGTTCCTGTTTCTGTATCAGCAACTTTATGAGTTCTTTTAACAGCTCGATTGCCCGAAAGATAATCATAAACAAAAGCTCCGGATGATTGCCATACTTGTGAATGGATTCCTTAATCGGAGTTGAAATCTGTTCCTGCTTTACCTTTAAGATTTCCTTTCGCTCCATCCCCGATACCAAAGCGTGATCCACAGTACGATTCCAGTCCTGTATGACCTTATTATTGAGTGTAATCTTATCTGCCTTTGGATTGTTCTTACCGATTTTCTTAGTGGCAAGATAGACATCCCCACGCTTGAATGCAGACAGCTTTTCTTTCTCATCTTTGACAAGTCCGTTGATGACATCGGTATAAAATACCTTGACCTCATCTAAGAAATGTTCCTGCTTAAAGCGAGCGTCCTTGATGGTAAACATCTGTCTTTCGTAGACCTCACCTTTCTTGATCACCTTACACCTTTTACGGATAGTTCCATTCTCGTCTAGGATTTCTTTCTTGGTACGAACATGATTACCTTTCTCATCATAGAACATATTTCTGGTGGCAATCTTTTCTATCGGTTCGTCAAGATAATTTCGTTCTGCAAAGATAAGATGGATATGATAATTCGTCTTTCGTTTGTTATGATGGAGTGCTGCAATACAATCAACACCATACCGACTTTTGAATTTATCCGTCATATATTTTAATAGTCCGTCTGGCGGATAATCCACAAAGGATTCCGGCAGGGCAATGATAAATTCTCTTGCTTCGATACATTTTCCCTCTGTACCGCTTTTCTTAAATTCTGCCTGATTGCACTTGGCAAGTTCTGTCCAAAATTTTCGGTCTGTGGTTTCATATACCGCATAGAGATTTTCCTGTTTTTTGTCACTGGAGATATAATAGATTCTTCCACGAACATTATGGAGCTTTGACATCTGCACAAATGAATTTCTTGGCATAGCGATTTCCTCCTTTCCCAGTTTTGATTTTGGAAAAGAGGACAGATAAGATAGATGAGATGTGAGTAGTAAACTTTCCCTGTGAGCGAGTGCATAGGCACTCGTCTTGCGAACACATCCGCCTTGTGGCGGCTAAGCCTCGCAGAGCGAAATACACAGAGTACAAAACGAAGTTTTGTGCGATGGGTGTATTTCGCTCTCAAACGCCGAGGGCTTGCTTATGAAGTTCACTTTTAGCTGTAACTGTTCCCTCAGCACCTAATTTTGTGCCTTTAATGGCACACTTTTTATGTGCCGTATCCGGCACTCCCTTTTCTTAACAGAAATGCTAGAAGATTGCTATGAAAATCAGCGAAACAATAGACGAATCCGTTAGCACTTTTGCCTTAACAATAGCATTGTTCTATTATTCAGACTTTTTAGCAAAAACCGTAGAAACAGTAGAAGTCTGCTATTAAAATCGAAAAAACAATAGCACGATTCGTTAGCATTTTTGCCCTGACAATAGCATTGTGTTACTTCGCTTACTTTTAAACTGTGTCTGGCAAGGAAGTGGTAGTAAAAGTTCCTATTAAATTTCATTTTTAATAGTGCATTGTTTTATTACATTTTGATTTTAATAGAGCTTTTTACTATTAACTCTTTGAAAATGTACCCCATAGATTGGACACTCAAAATCATAGTAGCGTACACTTTTTGTCATAGGTCGGACAGCTTTTTTCATAGCTACACTTGGTATGACTTCTCACAGCACTTTTTGTAAGTTGGGTGGACTTGTCCTACCAGTCGGCTTCACTTGGGTGGATGGTTGCACCCACTTCATTTTCTGGCTTGGGTGGACTATTCATAACACCTTTTGCATCTTGGGTGGACTTGTCCTACCAACAAGCTATAACTGGGTGGACGATTGCACCCATTCACATCCATCTTGTCCTCATTTTCCAAAAGTTCTGGTTGTATCTGAGGACTTGTCCGTGATATAATCTATTTGCGTGTAGGTATATCATGGCTTTTAGTCAGATACATACCAGAGGGATGGTCTTAGGACTGTCCCTTATTCATTTTTCATTGTTCCCTTGACCGCTTTTACTGCGTGTCTGTCTCGTAAATCCTTCCCCTCATTGAGAATCAGAAACTCGTCTAATCGTTCCCTGCGGATTAAGATTTTTCTTCCCACTCTAAGGATAGGCAGCTTTTCCCATTCCACAAGATTTCTAAGAGTGTTTCTTCCGATACCTGTATAGTCGGCAGCTTCTTCAATGGAGAGAGCAAACTTTAATTCTGTCATTCGATCACCTCATTCCTGCGTAGGATTACAAGTCTTGTATATCAGAGGATGTTCCTTTTTGAAGAAAGGATTAGCCTTTTTTAAAACTTGCGTTACGCAATTCTGATTAAAGTATATATCTTTTATAACGCTATGTCAAGCCTTACGAAATTCTATCATCTTTTATAGAATTGCGTATTGCAATATATCGTGTTATGTGGTATAGTAATGACATACCGAAAAAGGAGGTTCGCAAGTATGTTAAAAGATAAAGAATTGCGAAAGACAATCGGTAGCAGAGCAAAAAGCCGTAGACAGGAGTTAGGATTGAACCAGCCTTATGTCGCTGAAAAAATGGGCGTGACAGCCTCAACCATTCAGAGATACGAAGCAGGAACGATTGATAACACCAAGAAAATGACCTTAGAAGGTCTGGCAGATGCACTTCATGTATCTGTGGAATGGCTGAAAGGTGAGACGGACGAATACGAAACAGACATTACGGATAAAAGAGAATTACAGATTCGTGATGTGATGACTTCCATTCTGAATAAGCTCCCTTATGATATGGAACAGTCCGAAAGTGATTTTTCCAAAGACCTGCTACTACTGATGTTACGGGAATACGAGCTGTTCGTGGATTCGTTCCAGTTCGCTTGTAAGAATTTCAAAGGAAATACAGATAACAAAATGCTCGCCCAGACAATGGGGTTTGAATCCAATAAGGAATACAATGAGATTATGTTCCTTAGAGAAATCACCCACACCGTCAACGCATTGAACGATATGGGCGATATTGTAAGACTGTATTCTAAGAATCCTGAGACAGCGAAAAATCGACTAGCCAATCTTTTATCAGAAAAAGATCCCGATTCGGTATAGATAGGCAGACGGAGCTATGATATACTTACACGCAAGAAGCATTTCACCAGTTCCGATTGCCGATATCGAAAGGAGAAACGATTATGGCAAAAGGTTCTGTAAGGAAGAAAGGCAAGAAATGGTACTACCGCTTTTATGTGGAGGATGCAAGTGGTAACTTGGTTCAGAAAGAATTTGCAGGTACGGAGAGCAAATCAGAGACAGAGAAAATGTTACGCAAGGCTATGGAGGATTATGACGCAAAGAAATTTCTAGCCAAAGCGGACAACCTCACACTCGGACAGATGCTAGATGTATGGGCAGAGGAAGATTTGAAAACGGGTTCACTTAGCAACGGTACAGTCGGTAACTATTTACAGGCAGTAAACAGGATTAAACAACACCCAATCGGAAACAGAAAACTAAAGACAGTCACTTCGGAGCATTTGCAGAAGTTTATGGATTTACTTGCATTTGGCGGTGAGGAAGGAAATTTTAAGTCAAAGGGTTACACCATCGACTATATCCGTTCTTTCCACGCAGTCCTGCAACAGTCCTTCCGATTTGCAGTCTTTCCAAAGCAGTACATCACATTCAATCCAATGCAGTATGTGGTAATGCGTAGGAAAGCCGAGGAAGATGTGGATTTGTTTTCTGATAATGATGAGGATGCAGAGGTTATCAACCCGATTACACCAGAGCAGTATCAAACGCTTATGGAGTATCTGGAAGAAAGAAACAAGCCTGCTGTCCTGCCGGTACAGATAGCGTACTACACAGGTCTTAGACTTGGAGAGGTATGCGGACTGTCTTGGAGTGACATTAACTTTGAGGAACAGTATCTGACAGTACGAAGAAGTGTCCGTTACAACGGAGCAAGGCACAAGACCGAGATTGGTCCGACAAAGCGAAAGAAAGTCCGTATCGTGGATTTCTGTGATACGCTCGCTGACATCTTAAAGAAAGCGAAAAAGGAACAGAGAAAGCAGGTATTCAGTTACGGAGAACTCTATCAGAGGAACTACTACAGGGAAGTTAAGGAAAAGAATCGTATCTACTATGAGCTTTATCATTTGGATGGCACAGAGGACATTCCGCTTGATTACAACGAGATTAACCTTGTATGTATCAGACCGGACGGAGCATACGAAGCCCCTGCAACGGTTGAGACAGCTTTAAGGACAGCAAGGAAACGATTGTCGGAGCTTGATGATAATTTCCACTTCCACACCCTGCGACACACTTATACCACAAACCTGCTCTCAAATGGAGCAGCACCAAAGGATGTACAGGAATTACTTGGACACTCGGATGTAAGTACCACTATGAATGTCTATGCACACGCTAACCGAGAAGGTAAGCGAAACTCAGCCCGACTACTTGATAAGGTGGTTGGAGAATAAAATCGAATAAGAAAAACTTTCCCTTGTAGATACCTCATAAGGGCAAAAACAAGGGAAAAGGATACATATAGAGTGGCAAGGCATACCGCCAAGTCGCATAAAATAAGGAAAGTTGAGATTTTAGTTATACAAACAAGAATTTATTTATATAAAATAAATTGTTCCGTAGCTTATACTATATATTAATATTAAAAACAGCAGGAAGATATTATGAATTTCCAATATCTTCCTGCTGCTTATATACATCAGCTTATATGCTTTATTATTCTATTATAATTGTATGTTACTCATTATTGCTGTTATTAAATATACCTGGCTTTTCTACGTTAACAGTGCTCTTCGCAGTATCTTTATTATCTGCATTCTCCTGCTTATCAGCTTCCAGTGTACCATAAGCTGTTGAAGAAGTATCTGCCTGAGTTCCATATTCTGAAGAACCCAATGATGTATTATCCGCTCCAGATGAAGCTGAATTAGATGATGTATCTCCTATTCCCTTCCATATATCACTCTCTGTAGGTCCGTTAAGTGTAGATGAATAACTTCCGTCTTCATTAAATGTTACACTCTCGGCGACCTTTTCAGAATGTGTAAAACCTGTTGTATCAACTGGTTCTGGAATACCTTTGACCTCGCGGAATATCTTCATAAATTCCTTACCTGTAATTGTTTCGTGATCATAAAGGTAATGGGCAATCTTGTCAAGGACATCTCTGTTCTCTATAAGAAGCTGCTTAGCTTCCTCATAACATTCCTTTAACATATTCTTGACTTCTTCATCAATCTGTGCGGCTGTTTCATCAGAACAGTCAAGTCTTGCATTACCATTAAGATAAGGGTCATCAACTGTTGCCAGATTCATAAGTCCGAATCTGTCTGACATACCATACTGTGTAATCATAGCCTTGGCTATCTTAGTAGCCTTTTCTATATCATTAGCAGCCCCTGTTGTAACTTTGCCAAAGACAATCTCCTCTGCCGCACGTCCAGCAACTAAAGTTACAAGTCTTGCCATAAGCTCATCTTTGTTCTGTAAGTACTTTTCTTCTTCTGGAACCTGCATTACATAACCTAATGAACCCATAGTTCTTGGTACAATAGTAATCTTCTGTACTGGCTCTGAGTCTTTCTTTAAAGCTGTAACAAGTGCGTGTCCTACCTCGTGGTAAGCAACTGTCTGCTTCTCTTCCTTGCTGAGCACCCGGTCTTTCTTCTCTTTACCAGCTATGACAACTTCAACTGCCTCAAATAAATCTTTCTGTGATACATACTTTCTTCCTGCCTTAACTGCAGCGATAGCAGCTTCATTAATCATATTGGCAAGATCTGAACCTACTGCACCACTTGTTGCAAGTCCGATTTCTTCAAAATTAACTGTATCGTCCATAAGCACATCTTTAGAATGTACTTTAAGCGTTTCAATACGTCCCTTAAGGTCTGGCTTGTCAACTATAACTCTTCTGTCAAGACGGCCTGGTCTAAGTAACGCCTTATCAAGAACTTCTGGTCTGTTAGTAGCCGCAAGTATAAATATACCCTTTGATGAATCAAAACCGTCCATCTCTGCTAATAACTGGTTAAGTGTCTGTTCTCTTTCGTCATTACCGCCGCCATATCTTGAATCACGGCTCTTACCAATAGCATCAATCTCATCTATGAATATGATACAAGGTGCCTGCTTGGTAGCTTCTTTAAAAAGGTCTCTTACTCGTGAAGCACCAACACCTACAAACATCTCAACAAAATCTGAACCTGCAAGTGAGAAGAATGGTACATTAGCCTCACCAGCTACTGCCTTTGCAAGAAGTGTCTTACCAGTTCCTGGAGGTCCTACTAAAAGTGCACCCTTTGGAAGCTTGGCACCAATCTTTGAATACTTATCTGGATTATGAAGAAAATCCACTATCTCTGTAAGCGACTCCTTCGCCTCATCCTGTCCTGCTACATCTTTAAATGTAACACCTGTCTTCTTCTGTACATATACCTTAGCGTTATTCTTGCCGACACCCATGCCGCCCATCATACCGCCGCCTTTGGATATTCTTCTATATACAAAGGCAAATATTACATATATGAATAAGAATGGTAATACATATGCAACCAGAAATTCTACTATTGATGAATTAGAATCTGGTATATAACCTGAGAATTCAATACCTTTTCTCTTGAGTAATGGAACAAGTGTGTCATCATTAACATATCCTGTATAGTATGTGTAGCCTAACTTGTTCGCTTCCGGAGTATCCCCTGCACTGTCAACTGGTGTAATAAGAATTCTATCCTGTTCAAGTGCAACGCTCTTTACTTCATCATTATTAACCATCTCTATGAACTCATTATAAGTTATCTCCTTATAAGTAGCATTCTTTACGAGATTGTTAAGCATTGTTATTCCAATAAATGTAATAACCGCAGCAATTATAATAAAGACAATAAGACTGGTGTTCTTAGGCTTTTTATTATTGTTATTATTGCCGCCACCATTATTCCTGTTATTATTATTACCACCACCGTAATTATTACCGTTGTTGTAATTATCCATTCGGCTTCTCCATTCCTAGTTCTTTATACTCTCATCGTCTGATAACTTATCATTAACAGACAATACCCATTATAAAGAAGGAATATTTATAAATCAACCTTTAATAAAAGGTTTCATACTATTTATTTTTTATTAAGATTTAGTTATTCTTTTCCTGATACTCAAGTGCCGCGCCAATAAATCCTCTGAATAATGGATGTGGTCTGTTAGGTCTTGACTTTAATTCTGGGTGAGCCTGTGTTGCTAAGAACCAAGGGTGCTCCTTAATCTCTATCATCTCAACAATTCTTCCGTCTGGTGAAATACCTGAAAGCTGCATACCATTTTCAACAAGAACTTTTCTGTAGTCATTATTTACTTCATATCTGTGTCTATGTCTTTCATTAATAGTTTCTTCGCCATATAATTCATATGCCTTAGAATCCTTGGCAAGCACACAAGGGTATGAACCAAGTCTTAAAGTTCCACCGATATCGTCAATACCTTCCTGATCTGGCATAAGGTGAATTACTGGATGTGTTGTATCTGGCTTTAACTCAACACTGTGCGCATCTTCATATCCAAGAACGTCTCTTGCAAATTCTACGATTGCAAGCTGCATTCCAAGGCACAGACCTAAGAATGGCACGTTATTCTCTCTTGCATATTTTATAGCCTGAATCTTTCCTTCTACACCTCTGTCACCGAATCCACCTGGTACAAGAATACCTGATACATCTGATAATAATTCAGCGGCATTATCCTTAGTAACTGTCTCTGAGTCAATCCATTTGATTGTGACATCAGCAGAATTATATACACCGCCGTGCTTTAATGCCTCAACTACTGAAATATAAGCATCGTGAAGCTGTATATATTTACCTACTAATGCAACTGTAACCTTCTTAGTTGGATTTTTCCAAGCCTTGCACATAGCTCTCCACTCATCTAAATCTGGTTCTGGACAATCAAGCTCTAGACATTCGCAGGCTACCTGTGCAAGATGTTCTTCTTCCATAGCAAGTGGTGCATCGTAAAGTATCTCAACATCAAGATTTTGTAATACGTGTGTCTTTGGCACGTTACAGAATAATGCAATCTTATCCTTAATACCAGGTTCAAGTGGGTGCTCTGTACGGCATACTAAGATATCTGGCTGAATACCCATTCCCTGTAATTCCTTAACACTTGCCTGAGTAGGCTTTGTCTTCATCTCGCCTGAAGCCTTAAGATAAGGAATAAGTGTAACGTGTATAAGAATAGCATTTTCGTGTCCAACTTCGTGCTGGAACTGTCTGATTGCCTCTAAGAATGGCTGTGATTCGATATCACCTACTGTTCCACCAACCTCGATAATTGCAATCTTAGTTTCATCAGTTGAATAATCTCTATAAAAACGGCTCTTTATTTCATTAGTTATATGAGGAATTACCTGAACTGTTCCTCCACCAAAATCGCCACGGCGTTCCTTCTGTAATACAGACCAGTATACCTTACCTGTTGTTACATTAGAATTCTTATTAAGACTTTCATCAATAAATCTTTCATAATGTCCAAGGTCAAGGTCAGTCTCCGCACCATCATCTGTTACGAATACTTCACCGTGCTGGATTGGGTTCATTGTTCCCGGGTCAATGTTAATATATGGGTCGAACTTCTGCATAGTCACCTTAAATCCACGTGCTTTTAATAATCTACCGAGTGAAGCTGCTGTGATTCCTTTACCAAGACCTGAAACTACACCACCTGTTACAAATACATATTTTACAGACATTATTCCTCCTATCCGCCTTTCGGCTTACACATTAATCAACATTCCTACATTATTTTCAACATTATACAGTCATAAATTGCAAATTTCCACATTTTTTTATAATTAAATCTGTATTAATTCTGATACATTTATTTCATTTTATAATCGTTAATAAAATGTCTTTTCTATGGCAGATATGACGTATTCTGACTTAATATTATTAAGCTGGACAATATTAATATTAGTTATCTTATCTTTATTAATATAACCATTAATAATATCCTCCCCTTTATCATTCTTCTCATATCTGAACTCAGTATCTGATATGGTGAGAGCTATTCCCTGTCCTGTATATTTGGAATATGCTTCCTTTAATGTCCATATTCTAAGAAAACGGTTCTCATCTTCGCCAATCCACCGACATTCATTATCAGTAAAAAATCTTCTGGCAACCTTTAAATAATTCTTTCTTGTATGCTCTATATCCACACCAACTGCATTTTCTGATATGGCACATACAACATAATCTCCTGTGTGGGAAAGATTAAAATGTATATTCTTATCCGCATACTCCGGCTTATTATTCGCAGTAAGTTTGATATCATAATCATAAGCCTTATCATATCCGCTGATAAGCTTATTTATATCTATATCATATTCCGAATTACTTTCCCATAAATGTCCTGCGTGGATATTCTCTCTTTCCCGCTTGGAAGCCTCAATTAGATAATTCTTATCTACACAATTCCCAGTTATATAATTATGAGCTATATAATTCCCAGCTTCATAGTCCTTTGTCGCATAATTAAGAAGAAGCCCTGCAACAAGGCTTCTCCTCTTATCTTCCATATATTGATATCTGTCAATCTTCTCCTGCCTGTACTCTGGCACAAGCATTTTCCCAGTGTTAAACATATCCTCGGTTACATCAGATATGTCCGTTATATACAATCTCATATTCTTCCTATGCTGTTGCTGTATCGAACTGGCTCTCATATAAGTTCTTATAAAATCCGCCAGCCGCAAGCAGTTCTTCGTGATTACCCTTTTCTATAATATGTCCGTCTTTCATAACAAGTATAACATCTGCTGACTGTATTGTAGAAAGTCTGTGGGCAACTATAAAGCTTGTTCTTCCTTCCATAAGCTTGTTAAATGCGTTCTGAATTTTTATTTCAGTTCGGGTATCTATAGATGAAGTTGCCTCATCAAGAATAAGCATTGGTGGTCTTGTAAGCATAATTCTTGTTATGCACAAAAGCTGCTTCTGCCCCTGTGAAAGACTTCCTCCGTCCTCACCAATCACTGTATCAAACCCATTAGGAAGACGCTTTATAAATCCGTATGAGTATGAAGCCTTAGCTGCCTCAATAATCTCTTCTTCTGTGGCATCCGGCTTTCCCATAGTGATATTCTCCCTGATAGTTCCTGCCTTAAGCCATGTTTCCTGTAATACCATACCAAAACCGTGTCTTAATGAATATCTTGTCATATCCCTTATATCAACACCTGATACATCTATGCTTCCTGAATTAACATCATAAAACCTCATTAAAAGGTTGATTACTGTTGTCTTACCACAGCCTGTAGGACCTACAATCGCAATCTTCTGTCCCTTCTTAACGTGAAGTGTGAAGTCCTCTATAAGCTTTCTGTCTGGTGTGTATGAGAAGTATACGTTATTAAGGTCTACCCTGCCATCAATATCTGTAACACTAACTGCTGATGGTGCATCTGGAATTTCTGGTTCTTCCTCTATAAGCTCGAACATTCTTCCTGCACACGCAATGGCATTCTGAAGCTCTGTTATAACGCCTGATATTTCATTAAAAGGCTTAGTATACTGTGTAGCATAACTTAAGAAGCTTGATAACTGTCCAACTGTTATGCCTCCGCCTATTGCAGAAAATGCACCTGCAACAGCTACTGCTGCATACACAAGGCTGTTGACAAATCTCGTCGATGGGTTAGTTATTGATGAGAAGAATATAGCTCTTAAAGAATACTTCTGTAATCTTTTATTAATCTCGTCGAATTCTTCTACTGCCCTTTCTTCATAGCCGTATGCCTTTACAACCTTCTGTCCGCCAATCATCTCATCAATAAATGCCGTCTGCTCACCTCTTGTTTCTGATTGGAGCTTGAACATTGAAAATGTCTTCTTAGCAATAAAGCTTGCAACAAATAATGAAACCGGGGTTATAACAACAACTACAAGTGTAATCTTTACATTTATTGTAAGCATAAATATAAGTGTTCCTGCAATTGTAAGCACACCTGAAAAGAACTGTGTAAATCCCATTAAAAGACCATCTGCGAACTGGTCAACATCGGCAATTACACGGCTTACAATATCACCATATGACTGTGCGTCAATATATTTAAGAGGAAGCTTCTGTAACTTTTCCATAGCCTCATCTCTTATATCTCTTGTAACGTGGTAAGTTATCTTATTATTGCATATATTCATTATCCACTGTGACAGTGCTGTTATGGCAACAACAATTCCTATTGTTATAAGCACCTTTGTTATGCCTGCAAAATCAACATTGCCCGGTCCTATAATATGGTCAATTCCTCTACCAACAAGAATTGGCACATACAATGTAGAAGCAACTGTTACAGCAGCCATAAGGATTGATATAACAAGAAATCCACTATATTTCTTTATTCTTTTTAATACTTTGCCAAGCGTAGACTTCTGCGCTTCTCTTTTATCCTTATTATCTTTCATAACTAATCTCCATTCTGACCTATGACTTGAACTGTGAATTATATATTTCCCTGTATACTTCACAATTCTCCAAAAGTTCTGTATGTGTACCTATTCCTGCAACCTCACCATCATCAAGCACGATAATTTTATCTGCGTGCATAAGTGATGCTGAACGCTGTGATACTATAAATACTGTAGGATTATTAGGCATCGTTCTTATAGACTTTCTAAGTGCCGCATCTGTAGCAAAGTCAAGAGCTGATGCACTGTCATCAAGAATAAGGACATCTGGCTTTTTAACAACTGCCCTTGCAATTGTAAGTCTTTGTCTTTGTCCACCTGAAAGGTTCTTACCACCCTGTTCAATCATATAGTCAAGGCGGCCTTTCTTCTTATCAACGAATTCCTTCGCCTGTGCTATTGCAAGTGCATCATCTATCTCTTTATCTGTAGCATCTGCCTTAGCCATCTGGATATTCTTTCTTATGCTTCCTTTGAATAATACTGCCTTCTGCATTACTATTCCGACTTTGTCCCTTAACTGTTCTATATTAATATCTTTAACATTAGTTCCATTTATTAATACTTCGCCACTGGTTGCATCATAAAACCTTGGTATAAGTCCGACAAGACTTGACTTACCTGAACCAGTACCACCTATTATACCGATAGTCTGTCCCCTGTAAGCCTTAAAATTAACGCCGGCAATACTTGTATCACCAGCTCCATTATACTTAAGGGCAACATTCTTAAATTCTACGACAGGAACATTTTCTTTATATGCTGATAAATCCATACTGCCATCCTTCATACTTGGCTGCACTTCAAATATTGACTCAATTCTTCCTGCACAGGCAAGAGCCTTAGTTATATTAATTACAAGATTAGCAAGCTTGATAAGCTCAACAAGTATCTGTGACATATAATTGTAAAGGGCTACAACCTGTCCCTGCGTAAGACCACCTTGATTAACTCTTATCGCACCAACCCATATAAGTGCAATTATTGAAACATTAACAACTGTGTAAGTAAGAGGATTCATAAGACCTGAAATCTTACCTACGAACTTCTGCAGATGATTAAGTTCTTCATTCTTATTCTTAAAACGTGCAAATTCATCGTCCTGCTTATTAAATGCTCTTATTACTCTTACACCTGTAAGATTTTCCCTTGTTATTCCAAGAATTGTATCAAGACCTGCCTGTACCTTCTTATATAAAGGTCTTGTTCCTATCATAATTCCAAATACTATAACGGCAAGGACTGGTATAGCTGCGACAAATATAAGTGCCGCCTTGACATCTATTGTAAATGCCATAATCATAGCACCAAATACAATAAATGGAGAACGTAAGAATAATCTTAATACAAGATTAACACCATTCTGAATCTGGTTAATATCACTTGTCATTCTTGTCATAAGAGTTGACGTTCCAATGTCGTCCATCTCCGTGAACGAAAGTGACTGTATATGCTTGAATAAAGCATGCCTTATTCCTGTAGCACAGCCAACTGCCGCCTTGGCACTGAAATACTGTGCTGTTATTGAACATACAAGACCTATAATCGCAAGGCCTAAAAGCATAAGGCACATTTTTACTATATAAGCTGTGTCCTGCTGTCCGATGCCTCTGTCAATTATAGAAGCAACTACCAATGGAACGAATAACTCAAAGAGTGCTTCAAGCATTTTAAAAAGTGGTGCTAACACACACTCTTTTTTTAATTCTTCCAGATACTTTAGAATCATCTTCATTACTCTTTACCTCACTTGTCCTTATCTTTAAACAGCCAATGGATTATCTTACTCTAAATCTATAAGCTCTGATAAAAGATTCTCATATGCATACGCTCTCTTGCTCATAAAATATTGATTATACACTTCATAATTATAATATGAATGTTCATACTGTCTTGAATACAGATGAGCAAGGTCTACCTTCCGTGTAAATGAAAGTTCTTTGTTATTATACCACCAGTCTGCAATATTCAGCATTTTAATTGCAATTATTCCAACAATACCGCCCTTGACTTTTAAAAGCAGATTATAATCATATACTGAATCAAGAAAATATCTGTACAGATAATACATAAGAAGCTGTTCATATTCAGTTTCATCTTCCTTGTGGTATTCGTCAAATTCCTGAACAACAGCCCTGAACTGCTCTGCACTTGTACATTCCTCAAAGAAATTATTAACTTCCTCTGTGTATATATTCCAATCTTTATTAATAACTTCCATTCCCTCAAAACTTTCAAAGAACTTTCTTATATGCTTATATGTATCTTTCTTTCCAGCAGCAATACGCCTTGCCCTGTTTAACTTATTTTCCCTGTAGTCTTCCTTGGCAAAACGTCCACATACACCTACTATAAGTTCATCTCTTTCTCTATCAAGATAATCCTGTATGTTCCTTGCAAACATCAGTATAAGCACGCATCTTTCCATTATCGTGTAATCTCTGTCCGTGGCTATATTATAAGCTATAATTCTTGCCTGCCTTAACTGTACAAAGGTAAGTGGGTCTATATCATTGTAGCTGTTAATCTGTTCCCTGTTCTTTACCTCTCTGAATTTAAGCTCGCCCTTATATCCTAATATAAGCTCACCTGCTGTCTTACAGGATGGTGCAATTCCAATCTCCCTTGTATTGCCGTATTCATTAATAAATCTTGGAAACTCTGCACACGTTTCACACAGTTTATCCTTACCAAGCTTGATATAAATCTCACACAAATTCTTCTTATTAAGAAATGGACATCTTCCCTCTTTTAGCGTAAATGTACAGCCACCATCTTCAGATGGCACCATAACACTTCTTAACTTATTGCCAAATGACCCAATCACTCTCCTATACTGCTTGTACGACTCTTTATCAACATCAACATCCCAGCCTGCACAGCATGTATCCGTACATTCTCCCGCTATACATTTAAAATTCTTATAATAATCTGGTGTAACTATCTTCATTTAAGCCTGCTCTGCCTTTCTTTTAGTGTACTTCTGCTTTATATATCCTAAGCTATTCATACAATTTAACCCTTTATATTTTCTAATATTCGTATATTTTCTAAACCTGTTGTGTCTTTCTGCCTGTTATAAGTGAATATATTGAAGTTATTGTAAGCACTGCAAATACTGCCACTCCAATAAAAAATGTATAGAACATATAAGGATTATTCTGTAAAAACACTGCAGCTGACGATGTATACACATCATTAAGTGTCACGCTTACTCCAAGTATATTGGCATACTGTGGATATTTCACCATTGTAAGCATTGCAAAATAATACACAGCTATAAGCTCTGGCACACTGCATACAAGTGAAACAGCTATGCTTATTGTCCTTATAATAAATGTATTATTATTCACCAGCTTTCTTGCAAGCACGCTGAATACTACCGAAGCCACCATAAATACCATAAACATAACATAATCATCAACCATCGAAGCTACCCTGTTAAACATATCTTCTCCGGATATTCCCTTATAAGTAATCATCAGCACATAGAAATTATATATCGTCCTTATTCCCATAAAAAATGCACCAATAATAACAACCCTGAATATAATATTTATAATCTTATTATCATTATTCTTCATATAATTCCTCATCTCCTTTAGTAATCACGCTATCTTTATATTTTACATTATTTCTAATATAATTCAATATTTATAATTTTACTTTTTATCATTGAAATATGATACATAATCTGTGTATAATTATAACATTATAATTAAACGAAAGGATTAAAATGATGAACACTAAAAAGCTCTCAACATTCAAACGCCTTTTTATGCTCTCTGTTGTGCTTGTGTTAAGTCTTGCAAGCACATTGACACTTACTGCCTGTGGCAGTAAAATTCCAGAGAACACTGTATTTTCAGTAGATGACCTTGCTGGAAAGTCAGTCGGCGTACAGCTTGGAACTACAGGTGACATATATGTTTCCGATATGGAATCTGATGGTTCAGGAACTAAGGTTGAACGATACAATAAAGGAAATGATGCAATTCAGGCTCTTAAGCAGGGCAAGATTGATGCTGTTGTAATTGATGCACAGCCAGCTAAAGCATTTGTTGCTGCTAACAACGAACTTATGATTCTTGATGAAGAATTTGTTACAGAAGAATATGCTATATGTCTTGCCAAGAACAATTCATCACTAACAGAAAAAGTCAATGAGGCGTTAAATGTCCTTATTGCCAACGGAACAGTTAATACAATTATCAATAATTATATTGGTGAAAATGCCTCTAAAGAGGCATATGTACCTACAAGCTCAGGTTCTAACGGAACTCTTACTATTGCTGTTAACGCTTACTTTGAACCTTATGAATATTACAGCAATGGCAAGGTGTGTGGTATTGATATCGATATTTCCAATGCCATAGCTGATTACCTTAATATGAAGATTGATGTTGAAGATATGGAATTTGATTCAATTATTACTGCTGTATCTTCTGGAAAAGCAGATTTTGGTATATCTGGTATTACTGTTACAGAAGAACGTCTGAAGAATATTGATTTCTCAATCCCTTACACAACTTCAAGCCAGGTTGTTATCGTAAGAAATAATGATATTAAAGCTTCTGGTTCTAGTTTTGCTGATAAATTCAAGAGTGATTTCATTGATGATGCAAGATACCAGTATCTTCTCACAGGTTTAAGAAATACTCTTATTATTGCAATATGTGCCGCACTTATCGGTATTGTAATAGGTTTCCTTATTGCAATCGTACGTTCTAACCACGATAAGACAGGTAAGATGAAGGTGCTTAACTTCCTCTGCAACATTTATCTCACAGTTATACGAGGAACACCTACAATGGTACAGCTGCTTATTATATACTATGTAATATTCAGCTCAGTACATATTAACAAGATTGTTGTTGCACTCCTTGCCTTTGGTATTAACTCTGGTGCTTATGTTGCCGAAATCTTCCGTTCAGGTATTATGTCAATTGACAACGGACAGTTTGAGGCCGCACGAAGCCTTGGTCTTAACTATAGACAGACTATGATTCAGGTAATACTTCCACAGGCATTTAAGAATGTACTTCCAGCACTTGCCAATGAATTTATCGTACTCTTAAAAGAGACATCAATAAGTGGTTATATCGGTCTTAACGACCTTACCCGTGGCGGTGATATTATCCGAAGCATAACTTATGATCCAATGCTTCCACTTTTCGGTGTTGCACTTATATATCTTGTACTTGTTGTGATTCTTTCATCACTTGTAAAGAAACTTGAAAGGAGATTAAGAAGCAATGAACGACACTAATGTAATTCTTGAAGTAAAAAATCTTAAAAAGACATTTGGCGACCACGTTGTACTTAAGGACATTAATACAACTATTACCAAGGGCGAAGTTATTGCCATAATAGGTCCTTCCGGCTGTGGTAAATCTACATTTTTAAGATCACTTAATCTACTTGAAGTTCCTACTTCAGGACATATCATATATGAGGGCAATGACCTCACAGAAAAGGGTGTAAATGTTGATAAATTAAGACAGAGCATTGGAATGGTATTCCAGCATTTTAATCTCTTTCCTAATATGACAATCAAGAAAAATATCACTCTTGCACCTACACAGTTAGGACTTATGAGCAAAGAGGATGCTGACAAGAAAGCCTTAGAGCTTCTTGAACGTGTTGGCCTTTTAGACAAAGCTGACTCTTACCCTGATATGTTATCTGGTGGACAGAAGCAGCGAGTTGCAATAGCAAGAGCTCTTGCTATGAACCCAGAAATTATGTTATTTGATGAACCTACTTCTGCCCTTGACCCTGAGATGGTTGGTGAAGTACTTGCAATTATGAAAGAGCTTGCCGCAGATGGTATGACTATGATGGTAGTTACACACGAGATGGGCTTTGCAAGGGAAGTCGCTACACGCTGTATGTTCATTAATGAAGGTATGATTGAAGAGGACGAAGCTCCTAAGGAATTCTTTGATAACCCAAAGAGTGCACGACTTAAAGATTTCTTATCTAAAGTATTATAATAATAATATCCAAAAGCTTATTTTAATATTTTAAGAATTAAGCTATAATAAATAATAGTAATTAAGGCAGGTGTTAATTATCATATAATCTGATGTATAATTAACACTTGCTTTATTATTTAGTACCTGTACTAAAGATTAATAAATCACATCGAGGAGGAGCTATATGGAACAATTCAAAAAAGACCTGATTACAACAGGCCGTCCCAGCTTTATTCCAGCACTAATATTGGGAATAATCGCTATTATATCAGCAGTTACCGGAATTGCTTTTGAATTCAGCCGTTATGATAATTTCGACCCAACACATAAAGGTCTTGCACAGCTTAACGCTATATATCTTATGGGACCATTCGCCGAGGAAACTACTAATGGAAAAGTAACTGCAAGATATTATATTGCAGAGGACACCAATGGATATTTATGTGTGATAAGCACTAACAAGAATACTTCAGTACCTGTATATGGACAGGATTTTACTGACGGCAATGACATTTACTCTTTCACACCACAGACACTTAAAGGTAACAGAGTTAAAATATCTGCAAAGCTTGCTTCCTACCTAGTTAAATACTTCAAAAACTCAGGTCTTGGTATTACTACTTCTAACTACACTGATTACTTTGGAAGCTATTATCTTGATACTAATTACAACCGGCACCAGCTCTCTATTGTATTTTATATATGTTCCGGCATATTGGCATTTGCAGCTATTATGTTATTCATATCAGGAAACCGTAATGGTGCATTTATCAAGCAGAAAATGGCACAGCTTGAAGCCGATGGTTCTCTCAACGCCTTATATGAGAACTTTGCTACTAATAAACATTTTTTCTCTAATAAGTTAAAACTCGCTGTATCACCTGATTACATTATTGACCTGAATCGTACCACCAATGGATTTAATGTTATTCCATTAGATACTATTACCAATGTTTATGTATGCAATATAGCTGACGGCAAGCTTACAGGCACTAACTATATTGCCCTGGAGGTTGAATTCGGCAACAGAATAACTATTGCTCCTCACGAGGGTGAGCTGACTGAATATAATTATGTAGTCAATAACATAAGACATTTTATTAAAGAAAGACACGGGGAGGCAGATGCATGATAGTTATTTACAGTTATGGTACAATATACAAAAAAGATGCTGATACTGGTGTTTTCCAGTGTCCTAACTGTGGACATATAACTCCACACGGCTTATACAGACGAATTAACCGTGTTTCTATATTCTATATACCTGTTATTAATATAAGGGGTAAAAGCGGCGAAACGTGTGAATATTGCGGATTTGTACGCCCACTAAATATAAGCGATTACAGAAAGGCTAAGAAAGCTGCAAGACAGTAATTAAGCAGATTATTGTTATACACTTGTCCATACTAATACGGCACCGGCAATGTAATATTAAATAAGCACTCTTATACTTGACCTATGTCTCTAGTGCTGTAGATTTAGATTATTGACACAATAAAAAACAGATGATTAATTATGTATCTATACAGCAGACCAGAACTAAATTCCGGTCTGTTACAGGAAAATCACATAATTAACCATCTGTTTTTAAGACTGCATTTTCTTCTTTCCAATAATAAGAAGGACCACACCTGCTGCAATAAAGAATATTGATATAAACTGCGATGTTGAAAGAATACCTATCTCGCCCCTGTAATCATTTCTTAAGAACTCAATAAGAAATCTTCCAATCCCATATAAAATCATATATAAATAGCCAATTCCACCAGCTGGAAGCACAAGCTTTCTACCATCTTTCTTCCTTATTGTATAGCCTATAAAATGTGCAACCGCAATAAGTATTATCATATGAATTATATTAGCTCCTGCTGATATAAGCTGTGTAGGAATAAGCTTTACACCTGCTGGTGCCTGAGAACCCACTGGGAATATCACGCCAAATGCACTGTCTGTCACACGTCCATAGCAACAGCCTGCAAGATAACAACCTATTCTTCCAAAGCCCTGTGCTAATGCTATCTCCGGCATTATAAGATCAAAATACTCAAGGAAATTAATCTTCTTAATCTTACAATAAAGCATACTGCAAAGCACACCTGCTATAATTCCTCCATACACAACAAATCCTGATGAACCTAATACCTCTTTAGGATTTTTAATAAAGCTGTCAAATTCAACTATTATAAATAAAAGTTTTGCTCCAGCAAATCCTGTAAGTCCTGCGATTATCGCTATATCTATAACCGACTCGTCCTTAAGTCCAAGTTTCTTTGCCCTGTATTCACCAAGAATCATAGCAAGTATAAATCCAAGTGCTATCATAAAGCCATAGCCGTGAACGGTCAGCCCTCCTATTTTAAACAAATCTGTCTTCATATATATCCTCTTTTCTTTAAATTCCAAACATCTTTATATTAATAATTATCTTTATATCAGAAGCGTTCCACATTCCAAGCATTTCTATATTAACCATCATCTTTATATCTGAAGCCACTCTACATTCCGAACATCTCTATGGATTTATCAAGTCTTTCCTTGAATTCTTCAAAGAATTTATCTGCTTCGTAACCTTTCATGTAAAATGTTCTGAGATTATACATATTAAGTATCTTAATCTGTTCCTCAGAAAGTCCTGCCAAGGCTCTCTGAACCTTCTTAATATAACTATGCCATTGTATCACATATGAATTATAACTTTCAATATTATCAATTCCTATCCACTTGCGTACTTTTATCTTAGTCAGATTATCTTTATTACATTCACCCTTCTGTAATATATAATAAAAATGCTCATCATCTTCCCAATATCTTCCTAACGGAAACATTCTGCATATGCCAGGCCTGTAATTATGTATTGTACATCTGTTATCAGCTCCAAGAAATGAACAGCCATTACTAACTGTCTGCATTTTAATATTAGGAAGTATACAGCCATCTACCATATTAAGCTCAATATTAGTATCCAGAAGCTGCTCAAATGTCTTTCCTGTGCCAATTCCAAGCCTGTAACAATCATAAGGATCAAGCACTATTGTTCTGCCCATTCCTATGCAGCATATCTTCTTACAGCCCTGGCAAGAATTCGTATCTGTCTTTACCATATCATTTTCTCTATATAATCTTCCATCACTAATATCTTCCAATCCTACATCTCTTAACATTATGTCACGTCAGCACCTTTCCTGTTATTTAAAATTTCATCTATCAAATTAAATTTTCATCTATTAAATTATAATCTCATCTAACATATTATAATCTCATCCGTCAAATATCTTTTTAGCCACTCAGACTTATTCATATTATACTTTAATATCGGATATGTGTCGATACTGCTTTTTTTGCTAAACACGGCTTATAATGCTATTTCATTTTCTATTTAATTATTATATCTGCCTGTTGTATACTGCTTCGTGCACTTAATAATCTGAAAAAGCACGCAGAAATGACAAAAAATACCAAACTTCTTTAAAATACATATTACTTTTTTATAAAAATGTGATACAATATATCACTGTACGATAAACAGTAAGCAATTGATGCAAGATGGGAGATAACAATGAAACACAAGATTATAACATTTGGTGAATTAATGCTCAGACTTTCACCTGACAACAATGAAAGATTTACACAGGCACATTCTTATGAAGCTGTATATGGCGGCGGCGAAGCTAATACTGCTGTATCCCTTGCCAATTTTAATGTTAATGTAAGCTATGTTACTAAGCTTCCAGAACATACTATTGGACAGAGTGCTGTTAATTCTTTAAGACAGTATGGTGTCGGTGTTGAACATATAGTAAGAGGCGGCGAACAGATTGGAATATATTTCCTTGAGAAAAAGACGAGCCAGAGACCTACTAATGTTATATATAACAGAAAAGGTTCAGCATTTGCCCTTGCCAATGTAGATGACTTTGACTGGGATTCAATATTTGCTGATGCTACATGGTTTCATTTTTCAGGAATTACTCCAGCAATAAGTGATAATATGGCACAGATTACTCTTCTTGCCTGCAAGAAAGCTAAGGAAAGAGGAATTACAATAAGCTGTGACCTTAATTACAGAAGCAAGCTCTGGTCTAGTGAAAAGGCTAACAAAGTAATGAGCGAAATATGTAAGTATGTTGATATATGTATCGCTAATGAAGATGATGCAGTTGGAATATTCGGACTTGATGCCTCTAATTCAGATAAAGAGAAGAATTCTTACATTGCAGAAGAACTTATAAAAATGTTCCCTAACTTCAAGATGGTTGCATCTGTATGGAGAACAGAAACTTCAATAACAACATTCAAGCTCCAGTCAATGATATACACAGAAGGAAAGGCTTACTACAGCCAGGAATTCTTTATGAATATTCTTGATTATATTGGTGCTGGTGATGCTTATTGTGCTGGTATTATATATAGTTTTATCAATGACTTTGACCCACAGAAAGCTGTTGAATTCTCTAATGCCGCAAGCTGCTTAAAACATACTGTAAGCGGTGATTACAACCTCGTATCTGTAGACGAAGTTATGAAGCTTGCATTTGCCAAGGCTGGTAATGAGGTTTCCCGTTAATATTAATAAACAATAAATATATATGGGTGTCATTTTAAACTAATGCTCTACAGTATACAGATAATAATCTGTTATTATCTATATATTACGTAATAGTCTATTATGACACCCTTTTTAAATTCTCTCTATATATTTATCTTTATATGGCAATAACTTACTATACCACTTATACAGCCTGAGACTGTCACATCTTACTCTTTACATTAACTACCATTAGCGATATAGCAGCTATTTCTATCCTTGTCATATTCCGTCATCATCACACTTTATTCTTATCCACAGTTATTGCAGTCACTTATGTTGTTCCCTGAATTCGTACACACTGGCATATCTTCCTCACACGTTGGCTGACAGCCTGTTTCGCAATCTTGTTTTAATCTACCTTCACATTTTGGTGGGCTTAAATCAAGAGGCTTGATTGCCAGATTCAAAAGATTGCCGCACACGAATTTCATCTCATTAGAATCTTCCTCTGCCACTATGCTTCCCTTAGGAGTTACAATCTTTCCAGCACTTGCAACCCTGTAGCCAGCAAAATACAAGCTCTGTAATATAATCGAAAGACCTATTGTTATCTCATCATCAGTTGTATCAAGGTTAATTACTTTTGGAATTGCAGAAAGATTAAGTCCCTGCGTTATTCTGTTATTATCCGCTGTAAATCCTGTATAATTAAGTGCCGCACTATACTGTGGTGTAGCCGCTGCATTATAATTGTAAGATATTCCATAAGGTGCAAATATTTCAAGCTCCACTGAAGTTGGATTGACATCTTCATCATAGGTAGCCGAAGTTGTTTCTGGTGGCAGATATACAGCTGTTGGATAAAGTGTTGCCACAAGCCTGCAATTCTCATCATACAGACTTACCGCAAATGTCACTGACAAGTTTGACAATGTAACTGAATAACAGTTCGGTCTGCCCGGTATCTGTGTTATAACTACATTTCCTGTTCCATATTCATAGGATACATCTATTACACTTGCAGTTGCGTTGACAGCCGTTGGATAAGTTGCTGATATATCTGCACCTATTGGAAATTCAGCACAAAGGTTAATACCAATCTGGTCATATATCAATGGCGCATAAAGACTAAGTTCACTCGGTGAACCGCATATCGGATTGGTACATACATCAAAACATCCATTAGGCATATTAGATACAAGATTACTTGCAATCTTTGTTGTACAGCATTTTTTCCTGCACTTACACTTTGCCATTTCAAATCCTTCCTTTAAGTATTCTTACTACATTATATGTTCTAAATACTTTGTTGCTACCATACATTTTAATAAGCTTCACATATCAGATCTACTGATGAACAGAGGGTAATATGTCAAATGTATATTCAGTTGGGAATAACCGCCAGTTAATTATCTATAATGCCGGTTCTAATATATTCTTACGTGTAGCCCATTTTGGTGGGCTTGACCGCCCTATCGTGCTTGCTGCAGACTACTTATGCGGTCTTACAGAGTGTATATATAATTCATCTCTTTATTATTCCTACATCAATCAGAATGGTTCACTTATCTTAAAAAATATTATGGATACCGCTAATGTATTGGCTATAGACTGTAATTATGTACAGGAATATTCTAATCCTAAGCTTGCCATATGTAATGACACCCTGCTTCTTTTCTATCTTAAGCAAAATCCTGTATCTGATAAACCCAGCCTGCACTGTATAACACCTGATGACAATAATGCACTGCCTATCCCACTGCCTGATATTAAAAAGCCTGTGAATTCTTACAGTGTGCTTGCATATAATAATTTTATTTTATTATGTGTTAATGAACACATATACAAAATTGAACAAATCGGACATTTCAAACAATTAGCTATATGCACTGCCGACAATAATAGTACTGATAATAACAACGCTGACAATATTAATTCAAATAATAATAATTCTAATAATAATGATAATTACATTGAACGTGAAAAATCCCTGACCGAAGATTTCAACAAAAAGATTGCCGCATGCCAGGCAAAAATAAATGAGCAGTCAGCCGTCATTGACAGCATAACCACCCAATATAATGAACTTATGGATATTGCCCGCCAGTACCGTGACGAAGCAATTAAATGGAGAAGTAAATTTATATAACTATTCCAATAATTAATTAGCGTAATGTACTTTTAAGAGGCTTAACCCCTTGGCTGGAGCTGTCGCTCCAGCTAAAGAACGATTCTTTGCCTCTAAAAGCTCTTGCATACTGTCTGCCTCTCTTTTACCAAAACCAACCTCTAATAATGTTCCTGATAATATTCTTACCATATATTGAAGAAATCCACTTCCGTGGAAGGTCATATTAAGATACGAACCCTTAAGCGATATATCAATTGAATATATCTCCCTGACTGTAGATTTCTTCATCTTTGGATTACCGCAGAAGCTTGCAAAATCATGAACTCCTACAAGATAAGAAGCTGCTTTCTTCATAGCCTCAACATCTGGCACAGCACCTGTGATATGCACATATTTTCTATTAAATACAGGCTTCTTATCCCCAACATAACAGGTATAACAGTAGGTTTTCCCCATTGCATTATATCTGCTGTGGAAACGTTCTGAAGCTATTCTTACTTCCATTACACATATGTCCTCAGGCAGATATCTGTTCATATAATCACAGATTTCATCTGGTGTCATACTTGTCTGCATATGTGCATTGGCTGCCATTCCTTTGGCGTGGACTCCTGCATCAGTTCTTCCTGCACCTATTACATCTATCTGCTCCCCTGTCATCTGTGACAGAACAGACTCTAACTTGCCTTGTATCGTCATATCTGTATTAGGCTGATGTTCCCAGCCATAATATCTGGTTCCATCATATGCTATTATCATCTTGTAATTATTCTTCACTTATTGCTTAACTCCATTCTTCTTACATATATCATTAAGACAGCACCCATCACAATGAGGCTTGGTTCTTGCACTGCACACTTCCCTGCCGTGTATTACAAATCTATGGCAAAGGTCACTTCCCTCTTCTGGCGGAACTATCTTCCACAGTGCCATCTCAACCTTTTTAGGTTCTTTCTCATCTTTTACAAGTCCAATTCTGTTGCACAGCCTTATACAATGTGTATCTGTCACAATTGCCGGCTTTCCGAATACATCACCCATAATAAGGTTGGCACTTTTTCTTCCAACTCCAGGAAGCTTTAAAAGTTCCTCTAATGTATCTGGCACTTTATTGTTATACACCGTATGAAGCATACGCATACAGCCGCTTATATCCCTTGCCTTACTCTTTGATAAACCGCATGGACGGACTATTTTCTCTATGTCATATACATCTGCATCAGCAAGTGCCTCTATTGATGGATACTTGTCAAATAACTGTGGCACAATAACATTCACTCTCGCATCTGTACACTGTGCTGCAAGCCTTACGCTTACCAGAAGCTTCCACGCATCATCATAATCAAGCGTACAGCCGGCATCAGGATATTCTGTTTTAAGACGTTCTATAACTTCATAAGCAAGCTGCTTTTTAGTCATTGCTCTTCTTTCCCTTTCCTGCAGCTATGTAGAATACCAACAGTGCAAGAATAACAGCTACTGTCATCCATATGCACACAACCTTAGTACCCTGTGGCTTAAACATATCATAATAACCCTTAAAATATATAACTAAATCAATAACAGGAAGAACGTATACCATATAGCCTTTTAACCATTTAGGAAATGATATGCCTTTTCCCATATTAACTTCTGCCACGAAATTGTCATATCCCCAGCCGTTCTTTCTTGTACAGAAAAGCACGAATAAAAGACAGCCAAGAGGAAGTATATTATATGAAACTATAAAATCTTCCAGATCCATTATAGTTGTACCAGCTCCAAGAGGCTGTACCCCTGATAAAACATTATATCCAAGAACTGCTGGCATACAAAGCACTGATATTACAAAAAGATTAACTAATGACGCTCTCTTTCTGCTACAGTTAAATAAATCCATAGTCATTGCAATAATATTTTCATATACTGCTATTACTGTAGATAATGCCGCAAATGCCATAAATATAAAGAATAATACTTCCCATATAACCCCACCCGGCATCTGGTTGAATACATTAGGAAGTGTTATGAATAATAACGATGGACCTGCACCTGGATTAATTCCATAGGCAAAACAGGCTGGTATAATGATAATTCCAGCTGTAAGTGCAACTACTGTATCAAGTATAACTACATTTATTGACTCTCCTGTAAGCTTGCAGTCTCTTGAAAGATAACTTCCGAATATCTCCATAGAACCTATACCAAGTCCAAGAGTAAAAAATGCGTGTGACATAGCTGCAAATACTACATTACCGATACCCTGCTCCTTCATCTTGGAAAAGTCTGGAACAAGATAGAACTTAAGTCCCTCCGAGCTTCCATCAAGCAGAAGGGAATTAACTGCCATTATTATCATAAGTGCAAATAATAATATCATCATTACCTTACTTATCTTCTCAACGCCTTTCTGTAAGCCAAGCGAACATACAAGTATGCTTATTACAACAACTACAAGTGTCCAGAATATCATAACTGATGGTGTTGAGAGCATATTACTGAACTCCCCGCCTATCTGCTCTACATTCTTTCCTGAAAGCTGTCCCGTAAGACTGTATACAAAGTAGTTGAGCATCCAGCCGGCAACCATTGTATAGAACATCATCAAAAGATAATTACCAGCATAAGCTACCCAGCGGAAATGATGCCATCTTGTTCCTTCTGGCGACAACATTTTAAATGCACTTCCAAGGCTCTTATTACTGCCTCGTCCAATTGCATACTCACATATAAGTATAGGAAGCCCAAGTCCAAGCAGACATAATAGATATATAACAATAAATGCCGCTCCTCCGTTCTTTCCACATATGTATGGGAACTTCCATACATTACCTAGTCCGACAGCACACCCCGCCGACACCAGTATAAAGCCTAATCTTGAAGCAAATTTTTCTCTCTTGTCATTCATTGTTATATATACCTTTCTTTTATTATTAAACAGACCCATTATTTTAATGCCTGCTTTAACCTGTAATTACCAAACTTACATATTTAATATGTTACTCCCAGTAACCTAATTCTACACCCTTGGCATATATTGCAATACCTTTTGAATAATAACCATATGAATTAAAATGTGTCCAGTCATATCTTAACTGTTTAGATATTCTTCCTCGTCTGAACCCTTTATAATCACCTACTGTTGGTCTTAATCCTACATCAGTAAGTCCGTTTTCTATAAGATAAGTTCTCATATTAATAAAATGGTCACCATATGCTTCTCTTAATGTCGCTTCCCACGCTGTATCACCAACCCCTATATAAGTTCCGTCCTCATTACGGATTCCCTGAGTTGTATCTGCTATTGATGTTCCCGGATCATCTGTATCACCGACTATTATATAATAATCACAGCCCGAATTCTGTATCATAGCATCATACTGGCTTATAAGCTGTCTGTAATTCTCCCAGCCGCCATTACTTCCTATCTCAAGTATAAGAATATCATTCTTTCTTTCATAGGAGGCCTTGGTATATACCTGTGTGTCCGCATATACGGTTGTAAAAGCATCATAGTTCACTTCTTCATCTGAATAACGGCATATATGAAGTCCCTCTTCTTCTGTACCTGTTATTTTAAACATTTCATCATTGATGTATACAATATCTGACTCCTGTGGCTCTGTATATCCATATGCACTGAAATCAGCCATATATACTTCCCCGCCATTCTCATCGACAATTGTAACATCTACACTGTCATCATATCCAACCTCAAATGTATCCCTGACATACATCTTTATGCCTCCCTGACGAAGTGCAATCTCATAAGATGTCTCACCTGAAACGCCAAGATTATATACCTTAATTCCAGTAAGATACTGTAATGTATCGGGACTTGTCCAGCCTGATATATCAAAAGGCTCATCATCTCCAAATACTATATAAGCCTCACCTGCACCCATTCCAAACATCATCGAATCACCCCAGCACGATATTGTTCTTGGAACTCCATCATATGGGATAACATCTGAGTTAAGTGTTCTTTCAGGCAGCTCATAAGCCTCTGCATCTTCATCAGGATAGTCCTCTTCGATATCCCGGTTATGATTACTTTTCTTATTATCAATGTGCTGTTTAGCAGCCGCAACAACTGATATCGTTAAAATAAGTATCAGCGTTACAGCCATAAATTTTAATAAATTCCTATACTTTTTCTTTAACCTCATTCAATTAACCACTTTCGTTATTATTATGTCCTAAATATATTCCCCCATACTAAATAACAGTTTATAATACGAAAATTGTGAATTAATGCTTATACATTTTCTTAATATTATTCAGAATAATTCCTGCTTACATAATTACCAATCTCAATACGGTCTTCTGGCATACGGCATCCAACGATATGGGTTCCTGCATTGTCAGTACTTCTTATAATTGTTCCTTCAAGAACCCTCCCCTGTTCAACTGGAAAATCTGGTACTTTTACAATTATATTCTCACCCTTACAATCTGCGAATTCTGTTTCTCTTGTCTGGAAAGCGAAGCCGTTGGCACTTATATTTACCATTGTACCCTCATATACATCTGCTCCGCCCTTGAATGTAACTGTACATTTATTATTAACAGGCATTCTTACATACTTTCTTCTGTTGACGATGCTTGGAAGTGAAGCTACTATGAGCCTGCATACATCACTGCCATACTGTGTGGCGGGTGCTGCTGACACAGAAGACCAGTGATAAAGTACATTTGCCGCTACAATATCAAGTTCGTATTTCAATGAGGTATTCTTATAATCTACATCTTTGTTCTTGAAACGTACATATAATACCCCATCTGCCTGTTCAACTATCTCGCCGTGGCTTTCTGTATCAGCTGGCTTTCCTGATATAATCTGTCTTATGGTACAATACATACCCTGCTTGATATCCTGAACACCCATAAAGCCGCCAACTCCAAGCTTTTCCATCATTGCACCAACAACATTTTCTATCTTATCAACATTGCGGGCTGACTCTTCATATTTGCTGAGCATTATCTTAGTGCTTTCGTCTGCGTTGCCTATGCAGTCAGTAATGTCTTTCATAACATTTTCAATCTCGTGCATATTGTCAACCATATTACGGTTAGAGCTTTCAACTTCCTGCATTGCTGAATCTACGACACCAATGTGTTCACCTATCTGTGTAGAGTCCTTAGCTATTCCTGACACGCTGTCATTAACCTGTACAACCTTGGTCTGTGTTGTCTGTATAAGTTCAAGTATTGTCGTTATTGACTTTAACATTCTGTTAGATGTATTTTCCAGATGTCCTAACGCTGTCATAATTCTATCTGATGATTCTTCTGTTTCTGTACTTAAATTTCTTATCTCATCTGCTACTACCGCAAAGCCTTTTCCTGCTTCGCCAGCTCTTGCCGCCTCAATTGAAGCATTAAGTGCTAACAGGTTAGTCTGTGAGTTAATCTCTCCAATTGTACCTGTCTCTGTCTTAACTTTACTGAATTCCTGCTGGAATTCTCTAAGTATATTATCTACCTCACCTGATAATTCAGCCATAGTCTTAGTACTTTCAACTACATCTGCAAGCTCTTTTGAACTTGTATCTGTATGTTCCACTGACTCACTGACAAGCTGCACAACTTCATTGATAAGTGAAGCTACATTTTCTACCTGATTATTAATCTGCGTAGTCATCTGTGTTGAAGAATATGTCTTATCATGAAGTATATCATTATTATGCGAAAGCTCTTTCATACTTGATACAACGAAATTAGCTCCCTGCTTGTTCTCTTCTTCCAGCTCTCTTACAACTGTAATTCCGTCAACTATCATATTACTTGAATCTTTAACCTGCTCAACTGTCTTGACAACTCTGTCAAGGTCAGCCTTAATTGAATCTGTAAGTGCTCCGTCTGAAAGATTAAGATGATTAATTGATAATACATAACATACATAGCAAAGGATTATACACGATATCTGTAATGAATAATTATCAATATCTGCCAACGCATTCATACCTGACATAAATTTAATAATTGTACTTAATATAACTATGGCAATATTACCAATTCCACAGCTCACTATGAACTTTCTGTCCTTGAACAGAATAGTCATGCTTGCTACTGGAAATATATATGCAAATGTAAGCAGTGATGTGCTTGTACATACTATATATCCATAAAACAAACCATATCCAACACCTAATATATGCTTGTATCCATCAGCTGATTTTCCTTTTATCTTAGTATATATAACACCAATTATATATGGGACCCAGCCTATAATAAGAAATGGAATTATAAACTTCCGATCATATGTACCTTTAGTCATATTTGACAAATACTGCATTGTAAGCAGGATATTTAATATAAGCCATATATTTCCTGCTTTAGTATTAGCTCTGGCTTTGAATTTTTCAGCATCATATCCCATATTGTATCCTCCGTTCTTTCGTTACATAACATTATGTATAGTATATATCTTTACGCATAATTATTCAAGGAAAACGTATTTTACTGTCGAATTCTGCACCATATTTTAAAAAAAGCCAGCTATAGGGTAACATAACTCTCCCTATAGCTGACTTTTATCTTTATTCTATCGTAAGTTTACATATTAATATTCTCACTATTACATATGCGTCTATTATCTTACTTACATACTTTCGTATGTTTCTGTACCTGAAATATTACTATAATACTATGATGTCGGGGTCTAAAGCCCCCGACTTTGATACCTACGAATTGTTCCGTGCTACGCACTCCCACAATTCTCCCCAATATTCGCATATCGTGGGATTATCATCCCACTTTTATGCTCATATCGGGGCGGGTCCCAAGGTCTTTCACCCACCTATGAGCAAGCTCATATGGGTTTATACCTTTTGACCCTGGTATCATACTATATTACCATAATATTAAGCTTCTGATGCTTCGCCATCCTCATCAGTATCAGTATCTGTCTCGGCATATGTCTGCTCTGTTACGCTTACAATAACCTTCTCTAATACATCAGGTGATATTGATACATCTTTGTCCTTAGCAATATCAAGGTCTCCTACCTTAATACTGTCGCCTGGCTTAAGTTCTCCTATATCAACGCTTACCTTTTCAACAAGCGCTGATTTAGCTGCCTTATAAGGAATTTCCTCCATATGCTGTTCAACAACACCCTGTACCTTGTCATGATTAACTAATACTATCTCTGCAACTGAGTGAACCTTTTCTCCTTCTGTAAGCACCTGGAAATCAATCTCTAATGTCTGTCTCTTGATTGGGTCGTAATCAACTTCCTTTACAAGAACATCATAATCTGTTGTATCGATTGTAAGCTTTGCCTCACTACCTTTGTTGCAGACTGATAAGAAACGCTCTGCTTCTTTCTTCTCAATCTTTACCGGTATTGATTCTGCAAGGCTTCTTCCAAATACATTGCCAGTTACATAACCTTCCCTTCTTAATTTCTTTGCCTTGTCATCCATGCTTCTTTTTTCAGCTTTTAAAGTATTCATTTATCTTTTCCTCCAAAAATCTGATTTGCTTAGCAAGCCTTCAACAAAGAGGTTCTGTTAAGTTTATCTATTCTTTATTACGATTTGTATTATAGTCCTTTGCAATTAAACAGATTAACCAAATTTTCAAGTTTTTTTTGTGCAATCATTACATATTTTCATTATAGTATTTTAACACAATAACTTTACATATTCAGATTTTAAATTATTTTATTACGAACATTGCGTGCCGGTATACCGATTTTATATTTATTTTATTGATTTTAATATAATAATCGTCTATTATATATCAGTAAATTGTATTTTTTATGTTTTTTTTAATTTATTTTAAAAGTCCATTTATAAATTTATTATCGTAACTTTTTATTCAGGCATTTATACAACGGAGGAATCTATGCAGCTTATGTCATCATTGCAGCTTGAGGCTTATAATTACATTAAGAATTTAATTCTTACTCACCAGCTCGATGTCAACACACTTTACTCAGAAACTAAATTATCCAAAGAACTCGGCATATCAAGAACACCTATGAGAGAGGCTCTGCAATGCTTAAGCCAGGATGGTTATATCACAGTTATCCCAAGCAAAGGCTTTCGCATAAGACAATTAAGCCAGAAAGATATGAGGGAAACCATCCAGATAAGATGTGCTATCGAAGGATTTTGTACGCAATGCCTAGCTAAAGAATATCAGACCGCTAAAGGTCAGAATACAATACAGAAACTTGGTGAAATTCTCAAACACCAGAAAGAATCACTTGCTCTTGATGATAACTACGAAAGTTTTATTAATTACGACCATAAGTTTCACCTGCTCTTAGTTAATTACATTGAGAATGAGGAGATTAATCATATGTTCCAAAAGCTTATGTATCTTATCCGACTTACAACACAGTCGGCACTTGAGGTTGAAGGCCGTATTAATGGAACAATAGATGAACATTCTGAATACTTTGAGAACCTGAAAACTGGCAATGGCAATGAGGCATACAGAATCCTTATCGACCATCTTATGATGCCTCTTAATATCGTCAGGACAGAACTTTAATTTATGGAGAATATAGTCAAACAAAACCGCTTGCAACTAATGTTTATCATTAATTACAAGCGGTCTTTTTATATACTCATAAAGTATTTAATTAAATTGACAATCGTCTGTTATATCCAGAATTATTAATTATAACTGAGGACCAGCAGCTACTAAAGCCTTACCAGCTTCGTTGCCTGTATACTTAACGAAGTTCTTGTTAAATCTTTCAGCAAGATCCTTAGCCTTTGTCTCCCATTCAGAAACATCAGCATATGTATCTCTAGGATCAAGGATACCTGAATCAACACCTGGAAGTTCTGTAGGTACTTCAAAGTTGAACATAGGAATTGTCTTTGTAGGAGCTGTCTTAATAGCACCTGAAAGGATAGCATCGATGATACCACGAGTATCCTTAATAGAAATTCTCTTACCTGTTCCGTTCCAGCCTGTGTTAACTAAGTAAGCCTTAGCTCCGCTCTTTTCCATCTTCTTAACAAGCTCAGCAGCATACTTTGTAGGATGAAGCTCAAGGAATGCCTGTCCGAAGCAAGCTGAGAATGTAGGTGTAGGCTCTGTGATACCTCTTTCTGTACCAGCAAGCTTAGCAGTAAATCCTGAAAGGAAGTAGTACTGTGTCTGCTCTGGAGTAAGAATAGATACTGGAGGAAGTACACCAAATGCATCAGCTGAAAGGAAGATAACATTCTTAGCAGCTGGAGCTGAAGATATAGGTCTTACAATATTCTTAATATGGTCAATTGGATAAGATACACGAGTATTCTCTGTTACGCTCTTATCAGCAAAGTCAATCTTACCATTCTCATCAAGAGTAACGTTCTCAAGAAGAGCATTTCTCTTAATAGCATTGTAGATATCTGGCTCTGAATCCTTATCAAGGTTGATAACCTTAGCGTAGCATCCACCTTCAAAGTTGAATACACCATTGTCATCCCAGCCGTGTTCATCATCACCGATAAGAAGTCTCTTAGGATCTGTAGAAAGAGTTGTCTTACCAGTTCCTGAAAGACCAAAGAAGATAGCTGTGTTCTCACCATTCATATCTGTGTTAGCTGAGCAGTGCATTGAAGCCATTCCCTTAAGTGGAAGGTAGTAGTTCATCATAGAGAACATACCCTTCTTCATCTCTCCACCATACCATGTGTTGATGATTACCTGCTCGTGGCTTGTGATGTTGAATGCTACACATGTCTCTGAGTTAAGACCTAATTCTGCGTAATTCTCAACCTTAGCCTTAGAAGCGTTATATACTACGAAATCTGGCTCGAAGTTCTCAAGTTCTTCTGCTGTTGGCTTAATGAACATGTTAGTTACGAAATGTGCCTGCCATGCTACTTCTACGATAAAACGAACAGCCATTCTTGTATCCTTATTAGCACCACAGAATGCATCTACTACGAAAAGTCTCTTGTTGCAGAGTTCTTTCTTAGCAATATCCTTAACCTTAGCCCATACATCTTCTGACATTGGGTGGTTATCATTCTTGTACTCATCTGAAGTCCACCATACTGTGTCCTTAGAATTCTCATCTACTACAATGTACTTATCCTTAGGAGAACGACCTGTATAGATACCTGTCATAACATTAACAGCACCAAGTTCGCTTTCCTTTCCTACTTCGTAACCCTCGTTAGAAGCCTTTGTTTCTTCTTCGAATAATAATTCATAAGAAGGATTGTGAATAATCTCTGTAGCGCCTGTAATACCATACTTGCTTAAATCAACGTTTGCCATTTTACATTAAACCTCTTTTCTTAAATTGTAGCACCAATAGGGCTTGTATGCCCTTTGGCAGATTACAGAAAATGGATTTAACCAAATTCTTCTGTTAGTATACATAATCAGCCTGCAAAAAGCAACCTTTTAATTGTTAAGTTTTTAACTTTTTATATCAATAATTCCTAATATTTATGTTAAATTCCAATTAAATATCATTACTATTTTACATATAACCGTATTTATACATATATCTGTATTATATATGCCGTATTCCTACACATATGTGTATTATTATCTATATCTATATTCTTACACATAACCGTATTTCTTGCGGTTTATTATTATGAATATAAGGCTTACGAACAATGCCAGAAGTTCTGCCGCTATAACAGCCATCCATATTCCATTAATTCCAAGTATAAGCGGAAGTATCATAATCATCGCTATCTGGAATACGAACATTCTAAGAAATGATACTGCCGCCGATACCGCACCATTATTAAGTGCAGTAAAGAATGACGAAGTAAATATATTAAGTCCATTGAAAAGATATGCTACTGAATATATTCTTATAGCAAGCGTTGTAAGCTCAAGCAGTTCATTATCATAGCTTACTAATATTATCAATGTCCTAAGCATTATTATACATTTTACGCCTTAATGCCATACTTCTCCTCAAAATCCCCGACAGTAACCGGCTTTGAGAAGTAATAACCCTGAAACCAGTCACAATTCATCTTGGCAAGCATAGAAAGCTGGTCAACATTCTCAACACCCTCCGTTATTACGTCCATTCCTATATCGTGTGAAAGACTTATAATCGACCTTAATATCTGCTCTCCACGCTCCTCGTGGCTTGACTTCTTAAGGAATACCCTGTCTATCTTGATAACATCAGCACACACATCTTTAAGGAAATTAAAAGAAGAATATCCGCTTCCAAAATCATCTATCTCTATTATAAATCCCTCATCGTGAAGTCTTTCTATAGTCTTATGTGCCGCCTGCTTATCCTCTGATAACGCTGTTTCTGTTATCTCAATGTGAAGCTTATCTGTATCTATACCATACTTACTTACAAGATTTTTGAAAGTCTGGTATACATCAATATGATAGAAATCCTTTGCTGATATATTAACCGATATATAATAATTATAACCAGAGTCTTTCCATATCTTAAGCTGCTTAGCAGCTTCCTCCCATATGTAGTTATCCAGCCTGTATATAAGTCCTGCATCTTCAAAGCACTCTATAAATGCACCTGGCATAATAAGTCCCATATTAGGATGATTCCATCTTATAAGTGCCTCTGCTCCAAGCATATTGCCATCCTTATCCGTCTGTGGCTGTAAATACATACAGAACTGGTTCTCATTAAGTGCTGTCTCGAACTCACCTATAAGCTGCTGTTTAAATATGTCATTCCTATATGAATTCTCATCATAATAAAGAATATAATTGCTCATATTACCTTTACTCTTCATAATCACAAGAGATACCTTGTCTACCATCTGTCTTATCGTTTCATTGACATCTTTTATGTAATATACTCCAAGATATATATGAAGCCTAAAATTCTTGTTGGAATACCTGTCACTAAGCAGCTTTATCATATCAGAAAATTCTTTCTCAGACAGATACTCCTTAGGAATAACCATAGCAATTATGTCACCATTAAGTCTTCCAAGAACTGAATTACCTTTCATCTTCTGCCTGATAATATTAACTTCATCTATTAATATCTTATCTGCAATATTCTCACCATATATTTCATTAATAAGCTTAAAACTCTTAATATCTGATAATATAAGGCAATACTCTGTATCAGTATGCTCCTTTATGAGCTTCTGTGCATTCTTGTAAAACCCATACCTGTTATACGCCTTGGTAAGTGAATCGTAATTAAGCCTGTATTCAAGCTTGGCATATACAGCGGCATTCTCTCTTGTAGTACCAAGATAACTCCCCAGTGCCGCAAGTAGTCTGATTACGTCCTTTGCATCCTTTATATTAGGATTATCAACACCTATAAACCCTTTTAATGTATTGCTTAATATTATTGGAAACACTATAAGTGTATGTATATTCTGAGGCTTTAATATTTCATATTCAACAGGCATAGTCTCTTTTACATTTTCCAAATCTTCAATAAATATACTCTCACCACTTGAAAGCTTTGGTATCCAATACGGCATATCCTCTGCTCTCAAATTCTGAAGTTGATTAATCTGTGGTTCAATACCTTCATTACACCACTCATATGTGTTATAATAACAACCGTCTTTTTCATCAACTATATATGCTCTGTCAGCTTTCGTAAAATGTCCGATTTTTTCAAGAAGATTATTTATTGCTACCTGACATTCCCGTACATTTCTTACCTTTCCAAGTTCTGCCATCTGTGTAAGAATAAAATGTTCTGCCTCAAGTTCTGATTTTAATATTTGATTTTCGTATTGCAAACTTCCATTTTCCATATATTACCCCATTAATTATCAGCTAGTATATCCTTACAAAGTTAATCAACTGCCAGCTTAACAACTTGTTAATTCATAGCCAGCCTGATACCTTCTTCAAGTCTTTTAAGTCCGTCCATAAGCACTACCTTAGGACACGCAATATTTAATCTTAAAAATTGATTTCCATTACCGCCATACGCATTGCCTGCTGACAGATATAACCCTGTCCTGTTTCTTATGTATGCCGCTAATTCACTGCTATTATCAGTAATTGCTGAACAATCCAGCCATAAAAGATATGTTGCCTCTGATTGCACAACCTTTATTGATGTAATATTGTCATTGACATACTCGTTAACTATTCTTTTATTATTATAAATGTAACCTCTCAATTCATCAAGCCATTTATCGCCATAATTATAAGCTGCTTCTGCTGCCCATACCGCAAATGCGTTAGGCTCTGCAACCTCATCAGTATTAAGTGCTCTCCACACCTTATGCCTTAAATTCTTATGTGGCACAATGACAGCTGCTGTCTGTAGTCCTGCAATATTAAATGTCTTAGTAGGTGCAACACAGGTTATGCTTATATCCCTGCATACATCTGATACAGAAGCAAATGGGATATATTCCTTTCCAGGGTCTGTAAGATCACAGTGAATTTCATCAGATACCACTGTTACATAATACCTTGCACACAGCTCCCCTATCCTTGATAAATCTTCCCTGCTCCATATCTTTCCTGATGGATTTTGTGGATTGCATAATATCATAAGACTTGTCTGTGGATCAGCCAGCTTATTCTTTAGGTCTTCCCAGTCAATGCTATATTCACCATTCTCATACTTTAATGGGTTCTCAAGAACCCTTCTTCCATTATTGATTATCGAATTAAAAAATATATTATAAACAGGTGTCTGTATAACAACATTCTCGTTAGGTGTTGTAAGCTTTCTTACTATGCTTGACACTGCTGGTATAACTCCTGTGCTAAACACAATCCAGTCTTTATCAATGTCCCAGTTATGTCTTCTTGACCACCAGCCTGCTACAGCCTCATTCCAGCTTTCCGGTATTATTGAATATCCAAATACTCCGTGCGCCGCTCTCTTATTAACAGCCTCAATTATCTCTGGTGCTGTCTTAAAATCCATATCAGCAACCCACATAGGAAGTTCATTTTCTGCAACATCCCATTTCAAGGACTGCGTATTAGTTCTGTCTATTGGTGTATCAAAATCATACTTATCAGTACATTCCATCGCCTTATCTCTCCATCACTATTATTCTGACATATTCTATCTATTCTGCCATCTTACTTCACCCTTAGTAATAATTGGATATCTTATAAGCTCTGTTCCGTCCAGATTTTCCTTGTGCATATCTACTGCTGTTATCTGATGATTATCATATGTTGTGTAATAATATATTCCCTTTGCCGCATTGCAGCAGGATGTATAAATAGTAATCTCATACTTTCCGTCAGTTACCTCACAACAGCCTCTCTGCTGTTCTACCGAACCTAGTATATGAAAGAACTGGCTTACACTTTCTTCCTCTGTATCGCTTGAAATTGCGTTAAGTCTTGTAAATGCTGCTCTTATAAAACGTGACTGGCTTGATAAATCTCCCGGAAGTCCCATAGCTCCCATTCCACGGCTGTAAGCATTTAACTTAAGCTTGTCTGCAAATGTATTATCTGGCTGTCTGCTTGAAAGCCCTGCATAATTATTAAGTGCAAACATCTGCATATCAAATGGAGGATTGTTAGTAAGCACTCCGACCGGATTGTCATATATATGAAGTCCGTCTTTCATAGACTCAACTGTGATTGCTTCATCTTTATCTGCAATTATCCAGTGAAGCTGTGCCGCTGGAAGCTGGCTGCTGAATGGTGTTCCTGTAAGATTAATTCCATCAAGCTTAGCTCTTGCTTCGCTGACTGTCGCACACTGGCTTAATATCCAAGGTATGAACTCAAACTGTGCTATATCCTTCTCACCACATACTGATGCTTTATATGCCGCATTGCCAACAAAGTTAAGTCCAGCCATTCCAAGACCTTTTTCATTAACCGCATCATAATAAAGTGGGTATCCTTCTGACACAAATGCCATACCAATTATTGCATAATGGCTTTTAAGCTGTCCTATATGCCTGAAATCAAATATATAATTCCTTGGTGTAACTGTTATCTCTTCACCATATGAGAACTCATAATCAAGAGTTCTTCCAAAATAGAAATCTTTAGTCTTATAAGTAACTGCTGTACACATATATTAAGCCTCCTCTTTTATTCGCAATTTATATATTTTATTGTATACCAATTATATTATCTTCACTCTCCATATAATTACAATTAATATTTTTATATAATATTGTAAATTGTATTTTTAATTATACAACCATTATTCTTCAAAATAAAGCAATTATACAAATCCAATAATTAAATTTACATAAACCATATTATTGACTTTACCTCAAATCTGTAATGATGACATGCTGTTTCATAAGATACCTTATATGTCTGATTACATTTAATGATGATGTGTCGCCTTTTTATAGATTATATACGATATAAATGCAGTTACCAACTCAGTAACTCCAAATGACCACCACACTCCATTAACCTCATATATCCTTGAAAGAATAAATGCAACTGGAATTATAATAACTGCATATCTGAATACTGATATTACAAGTGATGGAAGTCCTTTTCCCAATCCTTCCAGTGCACCAGAGGCTGTTACAGATACTGACGATACGATAAAGCCTGCACTGATTATTCTAAGTGCCTTGGCACCGGCACTAATTGTATTTGCATTAGTTGTGAATAAGCCTATAAGCTTATCTGGTATTTCAAGGCATATAGCTGTTCCAGCACACATAATTATTAATACTATTATTGTGGCTGTCGAATATATTTTCTTAACCCTCTTATGCTCTCCTGCACCATAATTATATCCGATTAATGGTCTCATTCCCTGAACAACTCCATTGGCAGGCAGATAAAGAAATGTCTGTAACTTGTAATATACACCAAGCACGAATACATATGTCTGTGAAAATGCTGCTAGTATTACATTAAGTGCTGATATTAACAGTGAAGGAAGTGCCATATTAAGACTGGCTGGTATGCCGACCGAATACATTTTCAGACATAATGTTTTCTCTGGCTTCATACATTTTCTTGTAAAACGAACTGGCATAGGTCGTAGTATATATATGATAACATACACAAGAAGGCTTACTGTCTGTCCTATTCCTGTGGCAATTGCCGCTCCTCTTATTCCAAGATCAGGGAATATTCCTACTCCGAATATAAGCATCGGGTCAAGCAGGATATTAGTTATACAGCCACCAAGCATTGCCGTCATTGATGCTGTCATTCTTCCAACTGCCTGAAATGTCTTTTCAAACACCAGCTGCCATGCAAGTATTGTTGAAAATGCAAATGCTATATATGAGTATTGAAGTCCTAATTCTACAATACTGCTGTCATTAGTAAACATACAAAGGAATGGCTTTATAAGCATAATACATCCTGCTGTCATTACTATTCCGTGTATTGTCGCAAGTAATATCCCCTGACTTGCGGCTTTGTCTGCCTGTACCTTATCCTGTGCACCCATATAAAATGATATTACTGAATTTATTCCTATTCCAAAACCTATCATTACCGAATTAATAAAGTTCTGCATTGGAAACACAAGCGATATAGCAGTCATCGCGTCTTCGCTTATCTGTGCTACGAAGAAGCTGTCTACAATGTTGTAGAGTGAATTTACAAGCATTGATATAACCATTGGAAGTGCCATAGTTATCAGAAGTTTTAATACGTTTTCTTTCTTCATATAAGTCTGATCCATACTTATCTCCTTATCTTATTGGGGTAAATCCCCTATTTCATAAAAATGAATGTGCTAAACACATTCCTGTGCCTAGTGCGGTCGCCTGCGACCAATTACATCTTCGCACGAGTGTGCATTATTGGCACATAGTGCCTTTTGTGCAATAAGGAATTACGATAGAATTCCCTATTACACAAAAATAGCCACATAGCTGTGATTAACAGCTATGTGGCGAAAAATAGATTCAACTAGAAAAATCCACATATATTTTATAAATTAATTGTAGCTGACAGCCTTTGTTATTATCATACTCAAGGCTATGGTATTATAACATTATGTATTTTTAAATGTCAAACCACTTTAATATGTTTCTTGCAAGTTCTTTATGTCCCTGTTCGCTTAGGTGTTCCCTGTCTATTTCGCTTGGCTGTGCTGCATCTGAGGCTGATAAGAAATCTATTGATTCTTTTTCTGCAATTTTGCTGTATACACCTGCAAGCTTCTTAGATACTTCAACAGAAGCTTCTGAGAACTCAGGGTCGTAGTCCTGCTCCCACACACCTTTTCCAAGATGTATCGGTGATACAAGAAGTATTCTGCTGTGTGGAAGGCAGCTCTTTACCTGATTAATTAATCTCTCCACACCCTGTCCGATAACTTCTGCCGAAGCGTTGTATACTGTCTTGCAGTCATTAGTTCCTAACATTATAATCACATCTGTTACTGGATTGTGCGACTCTAATATTGTTGGAAGGAGTTTGAATGAATTGCGGCCATCTCTTAATGGGTCGTCAAATACTGTTGTTCTTCCGCACAATCCTTCCTCTATCACACGATATTCATTATTAAAATGTCTGTTAAGTTCATTATCTAAAATACTTGTCCATCTTACGCCCCAAGGGTAACGCTGGTTAGTCTTAGGGATAAGTCCCCAGGTGTTGGAATCTCCAAAACATAGTATCTGCTTCATATGGTATGCCTCCAATATTATATAAATTTATTGCTTTTGAATTGCATTACACTCTCAAATTGCATTACAGTGGTGCTCTAATTCAATGTTATGACAACGGACATTAGAAAAGCATTGTTATATAGTGAGGCGTGCTGGATTGTTATAAGCAACAAAGACACGTTTGCACTAAGTGTCGCTCGCAGCGGTACTAAAGTGCTAAAGAACAGCACTTAAGGACCGGCGGCTCCCCATTGTCTTTTTATGCTTATATCAATCCAGCACTTGACGGTAGGGTTGCGATGGCTTTTCTAATTGGGCGTTGTTACAAAATTCAAATAAGTTATCAACTTGTAATTGCTATTTACATATATTTATTGTATGTTTGTAGGATTATTATATGTTATTATTGGGGGATTGTAAAATTGATATATTTTATGCCTTGTTATAGTTTTTAACTATAGCAAGGCATTTTTAAACACTGACCATATAAAAAGATATTTTTATTGGGTTAATCTGTAAAGTCCTGCCACTGGGACTTTTCGATTGGGCTTGTTACTATACATTCGGGGGCTGGGGACAATATGTGCCTTACCACCTTAAAGATTTGACCGGCATCACACAGGAGGCTGTCGGCATCTGCGAATTTTACTCTGGTCATTGCATTACATTCTAATAATGCCTGGTCAAGCTTTACAAAGTCTTCTGATATATGTGGCTGGATAGCATTGTAATGCTTTCTTACATATACTGTCTTTATAGATTTATCTGGCATAATTATCTGTAGTTTCATTGGTTTGTCTGACAGTCTGTTAGGTATGTTAAGCACTTCTTCAACGCTGTGAATGTATGTATTACGCTCATTGCCAACTCCTATAAGAAGTATCTTTCCACCACAGTCTTTTAAGCGGTCATAACAGCCGCCCGGTGTACAAGGTGTGTTATTGTATTCTTCACCTGCAAGATATTCTTTGGCACTTACACCTATTCCTGCCATACTGTGTGTTGGGTGAAGTGAACGTATTACCCCATCTCTTTTAAGAAACAGATTAGTAAGTATCCCAACACAGGACGGCGTAACCGCTGGGTCGTATACTGGATTGTCCTCGTTAATATTTTTCCATGTATGGGTTGGAAGCAGTAAAAGTCCGTCCTTAAAATATTCTATTAAGGCATCAATCACTGTATCTGCCCTGCCTTCTACTTCCCCTATGGATTTCATTGAAGAATGAACAAGTATTGTTTCTTTTCCTGTAAGCCCCATAGCCTTTAAATATTCTTTTAAATCTTCCTTTGTATACATACTAACCCTCACTTCTTGTAATTTAATCCATCATTGATTATATATTGGATAATCATTCTTTGTTTCTTACCTTTTTTCTTACAAATACAAGACATATTGCCTGCATTACAATTGTTATAAACCACGAAGCTGGATACGATATGAATAACTCATACAGACTTCTATGGCTTGGGAATACACCATATATCCACACAAGTCTTGTCCCAACTGTACCTACAATTGAAAGGACCATAGGAACTGCTGAATAACCTACTCCGCGCATAGCTCCTGGAAGCATATCCATAATGCCACACAGAAAATATGGTATTGTCGATATTGAAAGTATCTCCATACCACACTCTATAACCTCACTCTGGTTCGTGTATATACCAAGTATCTGGCGTCCTAAAATGTATGAACCACCACCGATAACTACTGACACTATAACCGAAAGTATCATACAGTCAATTAACACCTTATCCATTCGCTTGAATTTTCTAACGCCATAATTCTGGCTCGTAAAGCTCATACACGCCTGTGTTATTGAGTTGACAGACACATAAAGAAAGCCAAGTATATTATTAGCGGCTGTATAACCTGCCATTGCTATCTCGCCAAATGAATTAACTGATGATTGAAGCAATACATTTGAAAAGTTAATAACAGTACTCTGTATTCCTGCTGGAAGTCCTACACTTAGTATCTGTAAAAGGTAATATTTTCTTATTCTTAAATCCCTTATTCTTAACTTGTAATCTGACTCTGTTGTCATAAGGCATCTTATTACAAGAATACACGATATAAGCTGTGAAGTAACTGTTCCTATAGCAACACCTGCAACACCCATTTTAAATATTATCACAAGCACAAGGTCTAAAACCGCATTGGTAGAACCTGCTATTATAAGATACATAAGTGGTCTTTTCGTGTCACCTACTGCCCTTAATATTGCCGCTCCATAGTTATAAAGCATAAAAAATGGCATACCACAAAAATACAGTCTTAAATACAGTGCTGCCTGTCCAATTACATCATCTGGTGTGTCAATAAGGACAAGTGCCTCTCTTGCGGCAGCAATGCCAATAATGGACATAACAACACCACTTATTGCCGCAAGTGCTATGGCTGTATGGACTGTCTCCGACATTTCTTTAGCTTTGCCTGTTGCATAAAATCTTGCCGCAAGTACATTTGCTCCTAGTGAAACACCTATAAAAAGATTGGTAAACGTACTAATCAGTGCCGTTGTGGAGCCTACCGCGGCAAGTGCAGTACTGCCTGTGAATCTTCCAACAACAATTATATCTACAGCATTAAACATAAGCTGTAACATACCTGAAAGCATTAACGGAAGTGCAAAGGAAATTAGCTTATCCATTAATGTACCATTACACATATCTATTTCATATTTATTATTTTTCACAACTTTATCCTCTTTCTATATATAAACAAGAATGTGCAACGCACATTCTAACACCGAGCACAGCCGCTTACGACATACTACAGCTTCGAGCGAGTGTGCATCATCGGCACATAACATCTGTTAATAATCAGAAAGACATTACTACATTTTATTAGCAGAACTTCTGTTTATTAATGACTACATCCTTAATCGTGTCTGGACGACCGTTTAAAGGTTCAATCTTAGCGAATTCCTTACAGTCTGTACACACAATGCCATCCATATCAATATTTCTGAAGTATGGAACATCTTCTTCATTATCCATAGCTATTGTTTCATTACGGTTAAGCAGGTTGAGTACATAACCCATAGTAAGTATAACTGCCTCACCCTTTATATTAACCATATCGATATTGCGTATTGTGATATTCTCAACAACACCGCCTCTGCCTAGTGCACTCTTTATTCTTACACCTACATCCGTACCTATAAATGTGCAGTTCTCAACAAGTATATCCTTAACACCTCTTGACATTTCACTTCCGATTACGAAACCACCATGTCCTTCATTAACAACACAATCGTGTATATATATATTACTGCAAGGTCCATCTATTGTTCTTGCTATTGCATTCTTGCCTGCTTTGATACATATTGCATCATCACCTGTCTCAAATACACTGTGGTGAATATGGACATTAGTACAAGACTCTACATCAATGCCATCACCATTCTGTGCATAATAAGGATTGCGTACCTTAATATTGTCAATTGTGACATTCTCACAGAAAAATGGATGTATATTCCAGGCTGGTGAATTCATAAATGTTACACCACTTAAAAGTACGTTAGTACAATGACGCAGGCTCACCATTACTGGTCTGTAGAAATCATAATAATCTCTTGCTTCTTCTAAAGCTTCATCTTTATCTGACTGGATATTCTTCTCATTACCAAGAAGGCTTGATTTAGTAGGCATCCATATCTGTGTTTCTTTAGTTTCAAATACGTTATCACTCTTTTTTAGAAGCTGTTCCCACTGTTTATCTGTTACCTTGAACTTCTTAACCGGACGCCATTCATCACCACTTCCGTCAACCATACCCATACCTGTAATTGCAACATTTACCGCATTCTCTGCTGTAATAGGTGATACAGTTCTTATGCATGGCTGTCCCTCATAATTAGTTATAATTAAAGGATAATCTTCTTTGGATTTTATGAACTTAAGAAGTCCCTGACTTTCAATTCTTATGCTTACATCTGATAAAAGACGTATTGGTGCACTTGCCCATATTCCTTTAGGAATTACAATTGTACCACCACCATTTTCTGAAAGTTCTTTTACCTTATCATTAATTACTCTGGCATTATGTCTTCCTGTTTCAATATCAAGCTTTCCGCTTATTGCTCCACAATCACTTAATAATACCTCAAGTCTTTTAAACTGGGGAACAGTTACCTTATAATCTTCTCTATACATTCTTTCTCCATTCTGCCTGTTTCTGGCTTTAACATTTTGACTGCATAAACACTGATTGCATACTATTATATACAATTGTTTACTATTATTTATTGTTATTTCGTGCTATATTTAATATTAACATTTACAATTCAAGTAATCAATGAAAGGATAATATTCATCGATGCAAAATATCAAATCGAATATGTCTTTAATTAATAAAAGCATATATTTTGTTATTGCCGGACTTGCAGTTATATGTACCGCCATATTCTTTAGCACCAGAATAACAGGATTATGCCTTAATAATGAAACAACTGCTTCTATATATAATGATTTTAATATACAGTATAATGAACATAATTATACAACCGAACTTCCAATAAAATTAAAAGAAAAAACAAGACACATAACAATTAAAAAGCATATCAAAGCTGACGAACTTGCTGGTGATTATATAGCATTTTACGCTTATAATTCTGCAATAAATGTATACATCAATGATGTGCAGGTATACAGCGAATAAGATATTATGGACACAATAGGTATGGCACGCCCTTCTCACTGGTACTTTATAAAAGTGCCACAAAGTGACTTTACACTTACAATAACTATGGCTTCACAGCTTAATATAAAGAACCTTCTTGAGCTTCACAGCGGAACTAAAAGTGCTCTTATATATTATCTTTTTGCCAGACACTCATTTCCTGCTATAACAGGTGTACTTGCTTTACTTTGTGGCATTATAATATTTTTTGCTTCACTTTTTATTAAAACTGAACTGTGCATAAGACTGCGCTGGTTAAGTATTATAACTGCTATTGCTGGTATCTGGTCTATGTGTAATTCAACAATATTGCAGATATTTATAAGCCGTGGCTCATTCACATCATATATAGGCTATGCCTGTTATTTTCTGTTTCCATTGACCATAACAGGTTACCTGCTTACTTACGAAACATTCGCCGATGAAAAATATTTCAAATTCTTATACTGGATTGAATTTGGCTCAATCATAATAATTACTATGTTACAGTTAAGCCATATTATTATATTATCCAATGTATTATGGATAGTACATATTGAATTAATTACAACATTTATAATGACAATAATAACATTTATACGAAACCATAATGTTATTTCAAAGCAGGAAACTGAAATATACACAGCATTTATAATAATAAGTGTATTCCTGACTATGGATATACTTAGATATTATTCTACCAGACCATCTACTGGCAGGGTCAAATATTCCATCTACGGATTGTTTATTCTGCTTATGTATTTTGCCGGCTCTATATTCATTGTTACACGCAATAACTTCGTTGAACATACACGCAACCGCATATATAAAGAGCTTGCATTTACTGATGGCATGACTAAAATTAACAACCGCTCTGCATTTGAAGTCTATATGGAAAAGGAGCGCAATAAGCCATCTTCCGGCGGCTGCATAATGATTGCCGACCTTAATAACCTTAAGCGTATTAACGATACTTACGGACACAGGCTTGGAGATGAAGCCATTATTAACACTGCTAATCTTATCAACGATAATTTTAACGACATTGGTAACTGCTACCGTATCGGCGGTGATGAATTCTGTGTCATTTCCAATATATCTGATATCAATATACTGCTTAGAAGAATTGATAATTTCCTTGATGATGTCAAAAATATTGCGGCTGACAAACATTATCCATATTCCGTTGCCACAGGTTACGGTATAATCGATGATAGTGGAATTGATCAGTGCTTTAAGGTTGTTGATTCGAAAATGTATCAGAATAAAAGGGCGAGCAAGAAAGGTCGTCTTAACTAGACAAAAAAGCACCATCCATAATTACTGTTATGAAACACCTCTAGCAGTCAGATTTCAGGTCTGGCTTTTGTGGTATTTCATACAGACTTTGTGGAGGGAACATTTTATTTTATACACCTATAATTTATTCAATTGTTATAACTTAATTCTAATTATTACAACTTATCCATATGAAACTTTCTTAAATCCTCTATTTCATCACATAACTCCCTGCTTGAACACGTTGAACAATCCATAACAAGCCCATTGAATATGTGGTTAAGTGAATCAGTTATCTGCTCACATCTGCCTGCATACTGCTTAAGCATTGTATAATCTGCACTACCTGATGTAATAAAGTATATCTTTACAGCCTCAACTTCTTCTCTTGTCTTATAAGCCCTTATAAGCTCTGAACCTATATTAGAAAAGCTTATATTACTATTTACAGCTTCCTTTGATATTCTTACCGGCTCTCTTTCTTTAACTGATGATATTCTCATCATAAATCCGTCCGGATATGTATTGTATCTTACATAATCGACAGCTCTCATAACTGCATATAATGCACCTTTTTTAGTGTCATCAAGCACATTTTCCTTAAGCCTTATAAATGTAAGTCTTGCATATGGTATATCTTTGTCAATGCTTGTCATATCATCACCTATAAGATACACTCCGTCTGTATCAACAACAGCTTTATCCGTAGTAAATGCCAATGCACTCACCGCCTCATTCATTCCGCCGCCAAGCTCGTATGCCATATCACTTCTTAGCACAAGCTTTTCTTTATCATTCATCTTCCAGTGTGCATTATTATCAAGCCTTCTGCACTCTCCATATGCCTTTATATCCTGCATTACACAGGCTATATCCTTATCATATAACTTTATACTCATTTATTCTTCTTATCTGCCTCACGTCTGTTCTTTGACCAGTTATAATATGCCGTAAGCGGCTTTATAAGCTTAGAGGCAAATTTCATATCAAGATTAAAGAAATATATAAAAAGGCTGAGTATAAACAGCACTGCAATAACAATCGCTACTATTCCAATTATCTTTAATATTATCATCTGGCCATTCCTTTCTGTCTGGCATATTCAGCCGCTCCTAAAGCACCCATAAGCTGTGGATCTATAGGAAGTTCTACCACCTTAACCTTTAACACCTTCTCTATAGCCTGCTTTAAGCCCTCATTCTTGGCACAGCCGCCTGTAAGTGTAACTGAGTCAACAACTCCTGCCTTCTTAGCCATTACAAAACATCTCTTTGCTACCGAAAGCTCAATTCCTGCGGCTATCTCCTCCATTGGCTTTCCTTCTCCTACAAGTGAGATTACCTCACTCTCTGCAAATACAGCACATTGTGCTGTTATAGGGATAACATTTTTAGCTGTTAAAGAAAGCTTGGAGAACTCATCAAGGCTCATCTCAAATGCCCTTGCCATTGACTCAAAAAATCTTCCTGTACCAGCCGCACATTTATCATTCATTGAGAAATTAAGAACTGTTCCATCTGTATCTATAGCAATACCCTTAACGTCCTGCCCACCGATATCTATTATCGCCTTTACATCTGGTGCGGCAACGTGAACACCCATAGCGTGACAGCTTATCTCTGATATGTTCTCGTCAGCAAATGGTACTTTATTACGTCCATAGCCTGTTCCAATAAGATAATCAAGTTCGTCTGCACTATTAAGCCCGTCTACTAAAGCTACAGCCTCATCTAAGCTGTCTTTAGCACTAAGCACTGGATTAATTCTGCTTCTTTTAGTGATATTTGCTGCTATTTTTCCTGTTTCATCTAATATAACGCATTTGGTGTAAGTACTTCCTGCATCACAACCGCCATAATATTTAGCCATATTATTATTCCTTTCTTATCTTTATGAATTCTTACCAGTTCTGTGAGTCGTCAAAATCTTCCAATGTAGGGTCAAGCGGCTCTTCACGGAATACAGTTCTCATATATCTGTTGATTTCTGTCCTCATATCTCTTCTGCTGCCGTCCTCAGGACACATAAGATTATGTGTTACCCATATAAGATGTACGCCGTGCTTTCTTGCTTCTTCCTCAAATAAGCCGTGATATCCTGACATTGATTTACAGCCCATATGTACATACATAATAACTATGTCTATATTAAACATCTCACAATAACGCCATAACGCTTCAACACCTGTTTCATAACCGCCATTAGAACGATTACGCATAATCATATTCTCATACAGATATGCAAGGTCAAGCATTGCCTGATGTTTATCCTCTGTATTGACCATCTCTGTTGATACCATACTTAACATATCGGTTATTGTAACTATACCCCAGCAGTTAAGCAGCCATATTGGAAGTGCTGTATAATATGCCGCCTGAACACCCCACGTCATAGCACGGTGTCGGTATTCCCTTGCCGCAAGCTCTTTCTTCTTATAGCCTTCCATAGCCATTCTTGTGAGCTTCTTATCCATATCAAGAAATGCCTGGTTTCTTCCGCCTGCCGCCTGATATACACCATATCTGTAAAGTGCAAGTGTAACACCCATAACCTGCGGATAGTCAGTCTTTGAGATTTCCATCCATTCAAGGAATTCTTCTGTCTCTGCATTGAACCTTTTCATACTTTTAAAGAAAGCATCCCAGTTAAACTTTTCTCCTGTCTGCTCCTCAATAAAATGTATTGCATTGACAACTTCTTCTGCCGCATATTCCTGCACGCTTTCCTGCCTGTGCCTTATAGGGACAGCAAGCTGGAATGTTGGAATCTTAAATGAGCGTGCCTCAATTCCATTTCCCATAAGACTTCCATCACAGGTTGTATTACACTGTACAGCACAACAGCCAATAAGCGGGAAATCGTCTGCAAGTGCAACTCCAAGCTCTGCCGCCGGCATAGGACATACATCTGTCGGAACTCCATATTCGTGTGTTACATCAACATAATAGCTAACTCCATTCTGCGACATCATTGAGCTTGTATACACGGCTGGAACTTCAACTGAAAGCCACACAAGATTAGGAAATCCACCCATAAGTGTACTCATCATATTCTCATCAAAAAGAACAATCTTCTTATTAAGTTCCTTATCATTGCCGATTGCAGGGTCTGCCCTAAATATCTGTCCAAGCATACCACATATATCTGTAACAATAAGTCCCAGTGCCTGATGTGCCATACGAAGCTGTAAGCCTCTCATTCCTTCCGTATGCCTGTCCATAAAATCAGGCAGTGCAAGATAATTAAGCATCCAGCGGTATCTGAAAAAGCCTTTTATATTATTAGGTTTTATTATAAATGTAATCAAAGTTTTCCAATATCCAAGCCACCTTACATAGTCATACCATGTATCTTTGAAACCTCTCCATTCACGTCTTTTCTTAGGTTTCTTACCAGTATAGAACTTACCAAGCGGCTCACTTCCAAGTTTACCTGACATAGCCAATCCTTTCTTAACCATATATCTGTATTTTTATTGTTAATTTCTTAAATGTATTCTTTCAGTCATACATTTACATCTTAATATTTACATCTTATTATTCATTTATTATTTTTTAAGCTTCTTAAGCTCAAGGCTCTCAACAAATGCCTGTATTCGTGTCCTTATCTGTCCCGAATTACCTGCTACATAAGGTCTGTCAATTGATAACACCGGATATCCGTATTCTTCACGCATAATATGAAATGCCGAAGCTCTCTCATATCCCCAGTAATCGCAGAACTTTATCTGCTGGTATATAAGCCCGTCTGCCTTGTATTCTTTGGCAATGCTGTCTACATATTCCTGACGTTCCTTAATCTTAGCTGTATTCATATAACGTGGACATTTGCCCCAGTGCATATACTGCCTGCATATCTGCATAAGTACATCTTCCGTGTCATTAAGAATAATCTCGCTTCTTCCCGGAAGTGAACCAAAACAGAACCTGTCAGCAACAACTAACGCACCAGCCTCCTCACAAAGCTTTATAAGTTCTGGATTATCAATCTCCGAACCTACCATAACAACCTTTGCCCTGTAATTCTTCTTATCATCTGGCTGTCTTGTGCCCAACTCCTTAAGCGTATCCTCCAGCTTTTCAATAAGTGCCTCTTTAGGACAGCAATATGTCGCAAGGCATAACACTGCGAATTCATAGCCTGTTATTCTTGGATTGTCTTCTTTTCTGTAGTCACCAATCTGTGTTATGAGCCTGCTTATCTTATTCTGCAAATCAACTGCCTTTCTTAATGCTTCATCTGATATATCAATTCCATACACCTTGTTAAGCGGCTCTAATACATGTGCCCTCATCTGCCTTACATAATGTCTTAAGGCTGTTTCATCGTCCTTCATAGGAACATCAGAATATTCCACAAAGAACTTTTCCTTGGAACATAAATTCTGTCTTTCTATATTCTCAACGCACCTGTTCATCTGTGCACACGCATCAGGTGCTATTATGCAGTCAAGAAATTCAAACCCTCCCTCGATTGCTCTTTCAAGTATGGCACGACAGCCCTCACAAAGCATACTGCTCATATAATATGTACCCATCTCTATAGAACCTGTTCTTGGTGCTCTAAGTCTTACCGAGAAACAGCCAGGAAGATTAATTAGTGGCTCTGGAATTTGAAAACAGACTGCTCCAATTGCAATACTGCCTTTATTCTGTGCTTCTCTTACAAGGTCATTATTGACCTCCTCTAATAGTTTCTCAAAATAATATAAATGCTGTAAATCCTTCAAAAATATTCCTCCAATACTATATCAAACCAATATTGCAAAGTGCCTCTGCCGCCCCTGCAACAATTCTGTCATCATCTGAAAGTGTAAGTATATTCTCGCCCTTAATATCTGCCTCTGCCAGTTTCATATCATTTTCAATTACAGATAATAATGGAAGCCCACTTATATCCATAAGTTCTATCACTTTCTTATCCGGTATGCGGTTAACTATAACTCCAGCTTTCTCATACATAACAAGCTCATCTGCAACATTTTTAATAGTCTTAACTACCTGACAGCCTTTCTTGCTTGCATCTGTTACAAGCACAAGATGTGTAACCTTTTCCATAACACGCCTGTTAATCTGCTCAATTCCAGCCTCGCCGTCTATAACTACATAATCAAACTGTTCAGAAAGAAGTGTTATCACCTCTTTAAGATATGAATTAATCCGGCAGTAACAGCCGGCTGTTTCCGGTCTTCCTATCGCTATAAATGCATAGCCGTCCTGTTCTTTAATTGCATCATATATCTCATACTTCGCCTCACCTAACAGCTCAACGGCTGACTTGGTATCGCCGTCCTCTACATTTTTAATGACTTCTTTTCTTATATCATCTATTGTCTTGTCCACTTCTATGTTAAGCACTGTAGAAAGTCCAACCGCAGGGTCAGCATCAATCGCCAGTATCTTCTTATCTGGATATTTCTCTACAAGCACTTTAACAAATGCTCCTGCAAGCGAAGTCTTTCCAACGCCGCCCTTACCTGCTACTGCTACTATCTTTGTCATAATAATCCTCTTTTCTGTGCACTATTCTATATAACCTGACTGTGCCTATGCACACTTTTTCTAATTAATTGTTGCTGCCATTCCTTTATGTTCTTTAACAAATGTATCTATCTCATTTACAAATCTCTGTCCATATTTCATCAGTTTATTCTGTCCTACACCTGATACCTCAAGCATTGCTTCTGCATTTAAAGGAAGCTTCTCACACATATCTATAAGTGTCTTATCACTAAATACAATATATGGAGGCATACCTTCTTCCCTTGCTATTATCATTCGCAATGCCTTTAAGCGTTCAAATAACTCATAACCTGCACTTGTAAGTGAATCTGTACTCTTCTTTCCTGTTGATGAACTGCTTCTTTTACCTGCTTTGCCTGTCTGCTTTCTGCCTTTCTTTCCTGAACCTGATAGAAAAGTTTCATCACCAGCCTCATAAGAACTGCCTGTGCTTCTTGTCTTACCTACAAGCTTTGCATTTTTCACTTCCTCGGACTCTTTCATACGCTTTAGATATATATGTGCATTTTCCTGCTTTAAAGGTGTTATATCTCCCATTTTAAGGACACTGTATTCGTCCTGTGTCTGTATTATATAACCGTCTGATATAAGCTGGGCTATAAGCGGTCTTAACTCAGCTTCTTTCATTCCTGCAAGCTTTCCATATGATTTATAATTAACAGCTCCAACCTCTTTAAGCCTTGCCCTGTCAGCTCCAAGCAGAGTTCCTATAACTATGCCCTGTCCAAATCTTCCCTTGGTTTCTGCTATACAGTTAATGACCCATTTTGCCTGCGCTGTCATATCAATTTCTTCATATTCACTATTGCAGTTGCCGCAATTACCACATACTCCGGTTACATTTTCTCCAAAATAATTAAGTATGTAATTTCTTAAACAGCCCGTTGTCTTGCAATACCCCTCCATTACATACAATCTATGCAGGTCACGCTGTTTAATAACGTCTATATCCTCATATTCAACGCCTTCAAATTCTTTCTTATCAAGAAGGAACTTATCTATTATCACATCCTGTGCAGAAAACAGCATTATACACTGTGAGTCCTCTCCATCTCTGCCAGCTCTTCCTGCCTCCTGATAATAATTCTCCATACTCTGTGGCATATTATAATGAATTACATATCTTACATTTGACTTATCTATTCCCATTCCAAATGCATTAGTAGCAACGACCACCAATGACCTGTCATATATGAAATCGTCCTGATTTCTTTTTCTTTCTTCATTGCTAAGTCCCGCGTGGTATCTTGTGACACTTATCCCCATACTGCTTAAGGTTTCATATAAAGTGTCCACATTTTTCCTTGTTGCGCAGTAGATAATTCCACTCTCATCAATATGCTCTTTAACATAATTGCTTATATACCTGTCCTTATTCTTGCCGCTTATATGCTCTACGCTGTAGTAAAGATTTTTCCTGTCAAAGCCAGTAATTACAACCTTAGGATTATCAAGCCTTAATATACACTCTATATCCGTCTTTACTTCATTGGTTGCTGTCGCTGTAAATGCACTGACAACCGGTCTTGCTGGAAGGCTGTTTATATAATCAACTATCTTTACATAGCTTGGTCTGAAATCCTGTCCCCACTGTGATATACAATGTGCCTCGTCAACCGTCACCATTGATATATCTGCCTGCTTGGAGAACTCACAGAACTTCGCACTTTCAAGCCTTTCTGGTGCAATATATATAATCTTGTATATGCCATTAAGTACCATATTTAATGTGCCGTCTATCTCACTTTCTGAAAGCGTGGAATTGACATATGCCGCATTAATTCCGACATCGTTAAGTGATTTCACCTGATCCTGCATAAGTGAAATCAATGGGGATATTACTACTGTAATTCCTGAAAGCATCATAGCTGGCACTTGATAACAAAGCGACTTTCCTGCTCCTGTCGGCATTATCGCAAGCACATCTTTCTTTTCTAAGATTGCATTAATAATATCTTCCTGCCCAGCCCTAAAGGAATCATATCCAAAATATTCCTTTAATACCTCTTTTGAATCCATCACATATCCCTTTCTTAATATCTATTGCAATATTATCTGCTGTCTGAATAATTACTCTATTATTCAATCCTGTGCAAAAGCCCGTAACACATTCTGACTATAACTTTAATATTAACATATAATCGCCTATTATTCTATCTTAATAATTAATTATCAATAAGCACCAGTCAATTATATCTCCAGACTTCCAATAAACATTACTATCATAATTCCATATAATGATAAATAAATCTGTTATTCATAAGTTAACAAATATCATTTTGCCATAATTTAATTATTATATGTGCTATACTTGTATTAATTAATTCGTGAGTATACAACTTACAGATACGAGGTGGCTATGAATAATACACATACATACTGCAATGCACAGCGCCCAGATGCCAGACAGGGCACTGTAACTACTAATACAGACAATAAACTTATTAACAGACTTGATATAATTGCCAGTTTTAATCCACATTTAACAGATATTAATCCCCAATCTCCACTATCAGTTGGCAATGGGCGGTTCTGCTATACTGCCGACATTACTGGTATGCAGACTTTATATGAGGAATACTCAGCCGAAACTCCACTCTGCACAATGGCTGAATGGGGCTGGCATACTAAGAAAGCTGATAACGAAAAAGGCTTCTATACTTTAGACGATGTCAGAATGACACCATACAATTACTGCAAACGAACTGTCACTTATCCACGTGTAAAATACGAGGGCAATGAAGCCGCCTACGACTGGGTAAGACAGAACCCTCATAAGTTCAATCTTGCAAAAATCGGACTTTATTTTCATAACGAACCTATTAAAGCTGGCAGCATTTATTGTATAAATCAGACATTAGATATAACAACTGGTATTCTAAAAAGCAGTTTCAGGCTTAATGTTAACAGTAATAACAATGTTCGTACACTTAATAATATTGCCGCTGATAATATAAATACCAATGCTATTATTGATAATCTCGTAACTGTATACACAGTATGCGATGATAATTCTGACACCGTTGCATTTTATATAAGCTCTGGTCTTTTGCAGTGCGGACTTAGCGTTAATATTGCCTTTCCATACGCATCCTGTGATATAACAGGTTCAGACTGGAATAACACTGACGGACACAGCAACTTTCTTAACGCTTCCCATATACACCGGCAGATAGATGATACCGCTTACTATGTCAATTTTAATATAAATGGAACTGGCACCTCACAGCATACTGCTAATAATAGTACAATTACATCTGATTCTAATGTTACTATTAATAAATGTAATAACTCTGCTGCTGCCACTATTAAATCTAACGGTATACACAGCTATAATATTACAACTACTGATGATGAACTTAATATGTCCGTTAATTTCAATAAATCAATATACACACCTGCCACATACGACACAATTGCCGGTAACAGCAGACATTTCTGGCACAACTACTGGACAACTGGAAAGTTTCTTAACTCTGATAATAAAGAGCTTATGCGCCGTGTAATATTATCGCAGTATCTTCTTGTGATTAATGACAGCGGCTATATTCCACCTGCCGAAACTGGTCTTACCTGCAATAGCTGGTATGGCAAGGCGCACCTTGAAATGCACTACTGGCATATGGCGTGGGCTCCTTTATGGGGACACCCTGAACTGCTTACACGAAGCTTTGACTGGTATATTGATATATTAGATGAAGCTAAGAAAAATGCTTCACGCAACGGCTATAAAGGTGCACGCTGGACTAAGATGGTGTCTTACACCGGTTCGGACTGCCCGTCAAAGATTGCACCACTTCTTGTCTGGCAGCAGCCACATATAATCAATATGTTACAAATAGTAATTGATAATAATACCTCTGATGATTTTGACGTTAAGGCATATATGAGCAAATACTGGATACTTGTAAAAGAAACCGCCGTGTTTATAGCTGATTATCTTGTATATGACCCGATGTCCGATATTTACAATATAGAAGCACCTGTAATTCCAGTTCAGGAACGTCATCTGCCAGAGGATACAAGAAATCCTATATTTGAACTTGCATATTTCAGATATGGTCTTTTGATTGCCGCAAAATGGGCTTATGAATTAGGTTTTACTGATGAAGCCAGCCAATGGCACAATATTGCAATGCATATAGCACCACTTCCAATTAATGACGATGTATACATTGCACATAGTAACTGCCCTGATACATTTACTAATAAAGCTATAGACCACCCTCTTATGCTTCAAATCTATGGTATGCTTGACGGCTATGGTGCAGAGGATATTGTCGATAAAGATATCTACCGCAACACCCTTATGAAGGTAATTGATGTGTGGGACTATTCTACATTATGGGGCTGGGATTTTGCTGTTATAGCAATGGCGGCTCATAAGCTTGGACTTGATTACATTGCCTTAGAACAGTTACTTATTAACTCCCCTAAAAATGATTATGTAGAAAGCGGCAACAACAGGCAGAACTCTCGCAAAGATTTACCTTTGTACCTCCCCGGTAATGGAAGCCTGCTTCTTGCCGCCGCCAGAATATTTAATATATAACTTAGAATTATATGCGGATTTTCCTGTAATACAGCCGACAGCCTACATCATTGCCAGGCACAACTGGTATATCATTGGCTATTGGCTGTTATAATACATTTGCCGCTCATAACAGACATATCTTTAGTTCCGTCTATAATCTTTCCGTTAATAAATGCTTTCTGCATAATCAATGCCCTGCCTTATTAATATAATTTAGAACTGCTTCTTACTGGTTCACTTGTAAGATTAACTCCTAATCTGTTAAAAGTCTTGGTATCTGCCTCTGATAACATTACAGATGTATGTACCTGACAGCCCTTAAGATCAGGTATCTGTTCTAATGCTTTCTTGGCATTCTCATTAGCTACAGATGTCATCGCAAGTGCAATAAGAATCTCGTCACTATGAAGTCTTGGGTTTCTGCCGCCAAGATATTTAACTTTAAGCTTCTGGATTGGCTCAATATATTCTGGCTTTATAAGCTTCTCATCGTGCTTGATTCCTGCAAGATACTTAAGTGCATTAAGTATAAGTGCTGAGGACGCTCCAAGAAAATCCGTAGTCTTAGATGTAATAACTGTACCATCATTAAGTTCGATAGCGGCACACGCAACACCAAGCTCCTCTGCTCTCTTCTTAGCTGCAACAGTAACCTTTCTGTCATCTGTTGTAATCTTAGCCTGCTTCATTAAAAGCTCAATCTTATATACTTCGCTCTCAGAAGCTTCTTCCTTTGCCACTCTGTTGACTGCATCATAATATCTTCTTATAATCTCCATTTTGGAAGCTTCACAGCAGGCTTCATCATCAATAATACAATTGCCCGCCATATTAACACCCATATCTGTAGGTGATTTATAATATGTATTCTCACCATAGATTTCCTCTAATATAGCATTAAGAACAGGATATATCTCTATATCACGATTATAATTAACTGCTGTACTTCCATATGCCTCAAGGTGGAATGGGTCAATCATATTAACATCATTAAGGTCTGCTGTAGCCGCCTCATATGCAAGATTGACAGGGTGCTTAAGTGGAATATTCCATATTGGAAATGTCTCAAATTTAGCATATCCTGCCTTAATTCCTCTCTTATTCTCGTGATATAACTGTGAAAGGCAGGTAGCCATCTTACCACTTCCCGGACCCGGTGCTGTAATTACTACCAATGGTCTTGTTGTTTCTATGTAATCGTTCTTTCCAAAACCTTCTTCACTTACAATCATAGGAATATTAGATGGATATCCGTCTATAACATAATGCTGGTATACCTTTATATTCTTCTTTTCAAGCTTTTCCTTGAACTGTACTGCCGCATTCTGTCCTGTAAATTTAGTGATAACAACACTTCCTACATATAAACCCTTCTTCTCAAATTCGCCAATTAATCTAAGCACGTCTACATCATAAGTAATACCCAAATCTCCACGGACTTTATTCTTCTCAATATCAGCTGCACTTATTACGATTACTATCTCAGCAACATCTGATAGCTGCATAAGCATCTGAAGCTTGCTGTCTGGCTGAAATCCCGGAAGCACTCTTGAAGCGTGGTAATCATCAAATAATTTGCCTCCAAATTCAAGATAAAGCTTGTCACCAAACTTACCAATTCTTTCTTTAATGTGTTCTGACTGAATTTTTAAATATTTGTCATTGTCAAATCCTGTTCTCATAAAACTCCTCATTAATTATTTTAATTATTCCTTCGTTTATTTATTAATATATTAATATTAACATACATTTCAGCACAAATACATATCAACTTTATATTATTTTACTCCGCTTACTTTAGTTGATACTACTGATGTTAAAGGAACCATTTTAACACTCACACTTCCGTCTTTCTTTCTTGTAATTAATGTTCCGCCTCTTTGTGTATACTGCTTCTCAATACCCTTGTATCCAAGGTAATCTATCGACATTCCATAAGTAAGCTGTATACCTTTATACACAAGTGATAATGTATTTAAGTGGTCGTGTCCACAAAACATCCATTTTATTACGCCATTATCAACTGCACTGTTAAAAAATATCCCCTTAAACCTGGATATTCCAAAATGGTCATTCTTCTCGCCAACACTTCCGTGCTTATATATTACATCATTATCACCAAGCTTCATACGCTCATAAGCTTCCTTAAATTCCCTGACAGGCATATGGAAAAAAGCCATTGCCTTGATATTCTCATCTTCATTTTTAAGGCTGGTTAGCTTATTCATACACCATTCAGTCTGATCCTTGTGTATACAATCAAATCCGCTGTAGAACCAGCCTCCATCACCATACATATTAGAGTCAAGCATAACAAGCGGAAGCACAGCTTTATTATTATCATCAACAAGATTAATAAAGAAATTCCCCACTCCGTAAATATATCTGTTACCTTTAGTGAATATACAATATTTTCCCTCAGCAAATATATCAGCAAGCTCGTCCTTATTACAAAATGCACCAAGCTCACAGTCGTGGTTACCAAAGCACAATGTATATGGAATTTTAAATCTGTCCATAAATGCTGTAAGAATTCTTGCCTGTCTTCCATTATTCATAGTTCCAGACTTAGGAAAAAAAGGGAATATAGAATCACCCGTAAGAACAATTAAATCCGGCCTGCTCTTTTTAATAATCTTGGTAACCGCACTAAGTGCAAGCTTATCCTTCTTTCCTGATAATATTCCAAATCCAAGATGAAGGTCTGTAAGTTGTAGAATTTTATAATCTTTATCTGTATCTATGTGAAGATTGAAAGTTTCATTATCTATCTTAGTAAAATTATGAGAATTATACATATATATGTTCCTTTCATTTTCTTAATTATTACAGTTATACATTTAACCACCGTCTTGCTCATTAACTTAATGGTATAAGTGCCCCGACAGCTGATATTATAGTCGATATTACCATAATTATCTGGAATGGGAGTGTGCCTATAACACCACATATCGGACTGCTGCCAGCCTTCTTTCTAGACTTTCCATAGGTAAGTACAAGCATTATGCTCACAAGCACAACAACACCGCTCATAATTCTTGTAAGCACTATAAAGCTGCTCACACCGAATATTGCAAATAATATACATGGAATAGTTGCTATAACCCAGCTTATTCTGTTGCCAATTCCTATCTGTTCGTGAACTACATCTCTTAATGCAAGTGTATTAGACCAGAAGGTTGTAAGCAGTGCAAAAAGTGAGAATATACCAGCAAGTATCATAGCCCACGAACCTATGCTCTCACCTAACTGCATATATGCTAATTCCTTATCAAGTGTTCCCTTAGTTCCAAGAAGCACCGTAAGCGTAACGATAAGCACAAGTATTGATGATAACGCAAAACCTATAAATATTGACTTTCTTATCTTATGTGGGTTGCCATCAAGTCCCTTAACAACCTGTATTACCGCCTGATTAGCTGATGTTGCAAATACAACCATACTATATAAAGCAAGCAGGTTATTAATATGAAATGGTGCTGTATACAAAACATTTAGTGGTCTTGTAAATGTTCCAGCTGTCATAATAACAACTATAACCATAAGAAAACTTACTGCATATTTCTGTGCGATACCTACCGCTTTCATTCCAATAAACACTACACTTCCTGCAATCAGATAATATATAAGCTGTGCCACCCACAGCGGCATATGAAACCAATTAACAAATATCTGTGCACCACCATTAATATTGCCACTGACACCTATCATTATGGCAAGTCCATATACAACAAACATTATCCAGCTGAATACTTTCTTCATTCTTCCCTTAAAAAGCTCTCCTTCAAAGCTTTTAACAAGCTGTACACCTCCATTGTTAAAAGAAAGTTCTGCTATGATAAGATGAAGAATAACATTTACTACATAAGCAAGTCCCACCATCCATACAACATCTAACATACTGTTTCTTGTTGCCAGATATGGAACAGCTATAATTCCTGTACCAATGCTGTTACCCATAATCATACTTATCGCTTCAAAAGTTGTAAGCTGAGCTTCTGAATTAATCGTCTTTGGCATATATTCACCTCTCGCAATTCTCATAATATTAATTAAAACTAAACGGGCTGCTGCACAAACCACAATTCACACAATATGCGAATAAGCAACAGCTTATAAATAACTCATACTGTATTAATTATGTCTGGTGCAACAGCCCTTTCAATCTACTTTGCTGGAATCTGCTTATCCATCTTTAATATGTGGTTCTTTAACCATTCAAGAAGGTAATCAATAAGCTCGAACAGATACTCCTGCTGTCCATCGTCAACTTCTTCCATATTAATCCCTGTAAGTCTGTCAACAAATGACTCGTGTGCAAGCTTCTGAGCTGCTAGTCCCTCGTATCCTATCTTTTCCATATACTCCTCCTCATCTTTAAAATGAAGCTTAGTATAATCTTTTAACTCATTAATTATTGAAACTATATGGTCATACTTATCGTGTAAATAATAGTCATTAATAACTTCATATGTACGCTCTATAATCTCAAATAACTTCTTATGCTCTGCATCTACAAAATCAATATCTGTCTTGTATTCATCTGTAAATTCAAACATACCCTTCTTGGCTGTGCTGACATTTTCAGATTTCTTAGAATCCTGTGTCTTATGAACAACAGGCTCTAACTTTCCAATCATAATATCACTTCCAAGGATATGGTGGTAAAGCCACTTAGCAAGGAACTTTACAAGCTCAGCTAATTCCTTCCTGCTCTCCTCATCTGTCATATTATCAAAGTCCACTGATTTAACTTTATTAGCAAAGTCTGTATGCTCCTTCTTCTGTCGCATAAGTTCAGGGTCATTAATTGACTCCATATATGCTTCCTCGTGTGCAAAATGCTCTGCGGCATAATCAACAAGATGTGCCACAATGCTCTTTACTGTCTTAACATCAACAGCCTGTTCCTCTAATAATGCCTGTGCTTCATTAATTATTTTAAAAAGCTGTTCGTGTTCTTTATCAATTGACTCAATTCCTGTCATACAGTCTTTAGTAAACTTATACATAATATTTCCTCCAATCCTGACATATTCACATAAGTAAATAACAATATGCTTATATATTTCATTCTATTATATATATTACTCAATCTCAATAGTCATTGTGCTATTTTAGCAATAATTACTTATTCTGTGTATGTCTTAATATATAATATGGTGTAAAATCATACTCCAAAGTATCAGGCTTTTCAACCTTTAACACTTCCCATTTTGATATGCAAGGGTGTGTCCTGGCATACAAGTCTTTCCTGTCAGCCTTCTCATATTTAAAGCCGTGTGTAATCATAAAGATATTCCATCTTCTATGCTCTATACGCTCAAGTTCCTCTTTATCAGAAAATGTATATGCCTTCTTGTCACACACAAGCCATTTCTTAATGTCCTGATGAAGCGACTGTGCTATGCTTGATTCACGGTCAAATATGCTCATCTTATGCCAGGCAGCATTAAGCTTTGCCTGACTGCTCTCAACCGAAAGTGCTTCCTCTGATAACACATCTTCTATCTTTAACATAAACTCATCGTTAAGAACCTTACCCTGCTTCTTATATTCATTTATAACATCATAAAGCACATTATATCTATGGTTAAACATCTTAGCTTCATCGACAATATAATGGTCTGTGAGTGACTCATATGAGAATATATCCCTATTCTGTTCAATTGTGAACAAGTTCTTCTCATCATATATCTTGGAAATGTTGTTGCTGTCCTTCATTCTTATAACTACAGGAATGTTAATGCATTTATCGCCCTTCTTATAAAGAAGCTGCTTTAATTCAATAATCGTGTTAGCCATAGAATGTGTGTCGCCCATAGCAACTACAAGATATGTAAAAGGCTTATCAGCATTACACTTCTTGAATATTTTATTAAACTGTAATGTTGTAGCATCTGTTTCCCAAAATCTTATTTTGATATGTCCGTCTATTCCAAATCTGTCATTATTCTCCTCAAATGGGAAATTTAACTCATAATATTCTGCTTTCTCACCTATAAATACATCTTCAGCTACAAGCTTTAAACCATCAAGTGCATCTACACTGAAATTCTTCATAAATGAACCGATTATCGACTTCATATCCTTATCAAATACATCTATACATATATCAGACTCCGCTGTTAACACTGCCATATTAATCCCCTGTATAAGCGTACTCTGTCCGAACTCACCAAAGCCTATAATACCAAGATGAACATCATAATCATCACCTGTATTAACCTGATATACAGGATGTTCCTTGAACATTTTATTAACTGCCATTCTGTTGACATCTATTATATTAAGGTCAAAATTCTTCTCCTCAAGTCTGTCATAATACTGCTTAATAAGCTGGCTCATTGAGTTATCACTACAGCTTAAATATATCTGCTTATATGAAGCATTATCTCCTGAGGGCTTCTGCAAGCTGTTGCATATACTTCCTATAACCTTAAGATATTCAATATTCTCCATCGCATTGTCATCACAAAGAATAATATCTGCATATTTAGTTATATCGATTGTCTTCAATATATCTTCAATAGACATATCATCATACTTCTGTCTGTAATTTACGCCTTTATTCATATATTTAAGCTTAGCTTCTTCGGTCATTGCACCTGTCTCTATCGTAGTTATACGGCATTCCTTTGCAAGTCCGCTAATAAACTGCTTCTTATATGTTCCCTCACCTATAAGAAGAATTCTTTTCTTACCACGCTGGCTTAAAAGGCTTCTTACATAGCTTGCCGGCTTGCGGACAAGTATTGCCAAAGCACCTACAGTACATAAAGGTGCTATAATAACTGCTATGCAATACACATATGTAAGGATAATGGTGAACACTCCACCACCCGCAGTCTTAACATATTCAAGTGCATCTGCCTGGTCAATATCAGGGTCAATCTTGTATGCCTTAATCGCATTCTGGATATTAAGCATTACCTTAAGAAATGGACTTTCCACACTATGGTAATAGAATATACCCTCAAGTACACATATAACAAACACTGCTATAGCTGTATACCACAAATAATCCTTATATTTATTTCGTTTCATTCTGTCCTCGTTTCTTCGCACTTTTCATTCATTATTATTAATATAGTATTAGTGCTTGGTTTGTTATATTTATTATATAATTTTGGCTGTTTTTTTACAATATTGATTTAAAAAAGAATGTGCAATGCACATTTCCTCTCCGGGTACAATTAACTGCGACAAACTACAGCTTCATACAAGTGTGCATCACTGGCACATAAAAAGCCCAGCATATTTTAAGATGTAATGTCAGCTTTCTGACTATACTGCTTAAATATACTGGACTTTTTATGTGTTAATCTAAAAATTTAATGTGTTAATTTAACAGATTGATTTTCACTCTGCCACTTTAATCTTTGCCCTAACGGATTAATCTTTACTCTGACATATCAATTTTTATTTGACTGCATCAAGTAAGTAATTATATCTTTCCATTTTACCATCTAATAAATCAAATATAAATTTCTCTGAGTTGTCTGATACCTGATCATAATCTTTCATACCATCAAACTCACCTTCAAGATAACCTTCCATAAACTTATTCTTATTCTTAAGATTATCTAATACAATATTGTAATTATCTAAATCTATGCAATAACGCATAACTGCCTGAACCTGTGATTCCATATCCTCGATTATCGGAGCAAATTGCTGTTCGGCAGCATTATCCCATTCAACGCCCTCAGCTTTAGCGTTACTAAAACTTCTTCCTATGAATTTACCACCGAATTTTAAAACAAGTACAACACCAGCAACGCCTAATACCTTGCCAAGCCAGTCTCCTGATGCAAAGAAATACCATACGCATACTGCTAAAAGTGCAAGCACAATAATAGCTGGAATAAATGCCTTCGTCTTGTCCTTCTTCTTTTCTTTCTTTACAATATCTCTCTGTGAATCTAAATCTTTTCTCATTGACTCAAAGCCTTCAAGTAATTCCTTTATGCTGTCCTCAATATCTTTTTTACCATGTTCTGCACATTTCTTAATAAATGCAGTTACATTATCAATTATTCCTGTTTTATCGGCATCAGAACAATCTAAAGCTCTGCTTATAAAACCATTTCCATAGAAAAATGACTGACTTCCCATTTCTTTATCATCATCATCAAAATAATTGCCATCACATACGAATAAAGCATACCTGTCAACAGCTTCAAAATCTCCTGTAAGAGCTCTATATAAGCCATACCAAGCCTTTGACTTATCAGGATTTTCTTGTGTTGCTTTATCATAAAGGTCACTGGCTATATCCCAGTCTTTTTTCTTTAAATGCTGTTCGGCTTTTTCAATTATTGCATCAGGATCTATATTATTGCTATTCATAAGCTTACTGATATCATCTTTTAAATCTTGATGCATACTGCTTATATGCTCATCTGTCTTTCTGAATTCCTTTGAATGATTATGTATTAAAAACACATTATCACACGCCATACAAGCATACTTTTCTTCTGTTAACTCTTTAACCTGTTCACTTCCGCAATTTGGGCATTTTATCGCCTTCATATCTTTACTGCTCCTTTGTATTCTTTATTTTTCTTATATCAAGCTGTTTAACAATCTCATTACATTTTGCTTCAAATAAAGTATTATCTGTAATATCAGCTAACTCAGCTATCAACCCTTTAATTCTTAAATTCTCCTCTATAGCCTTTGGAGAACTCACAGGATTTTCATATCTCATTCTCTCGTAAAGCTTGTCTATATTCGCTTTATTGGCTGTATCCTGTATATTAACCCTGCATATTTCCAAATCTTTAATTAATTCTTTAAAATCCTGTATAGATTGCTTCTCTTTATTGTCTACATCTTCTATATACTTATTGCTTCCCCACAAAATCATCTCAAATATTACAAATCCTAACAGTATAGCCGCCTGTATAAGATAAGAATAAATGCTGTATCTTTCTGGAAACTTTGAACAGAATTTAAAAAATACATATAACTGGACTACCATATATGCCACACTGTAATAAAGCATTGGCATCTTTAGTGCTGCTTTTTTCTTATCCTGCTTGTGATACACATACCAGCTAAATACCGGTTGTATCAGTAATGCAATAATACAAAATATATATTTCATCATACATTTCTCCTTGTTCCGCAGTTCATACAAAACTGTGCATTAGCTGGCATAACTGCTCCACATTCCTGACAATACACTTCTTTAGGAGTGACCTTCTCACCACAATTCATACAAAACTTAGCCCCCTGTGGAAGTGGGCTGTTACATTTACTGCACACCAGCGAAGCACCCTGCGTATTCATTGAATCACCCTGTACGCCCATTGTGCCACCCTGCATATTCATTGCTGAATTCTGCATTGTGTTATTGGCATTTACTGCCGCTTCCATATTTCCTTTAAGCATATCGCCCATTGAAAATGCAAGTGGAATCTGTGCCATCATATTAGCTGGATTGCCTGCAAAACCCTCATTTTCTGCAAATGCCTTGCTGACATTAAACTGCTGTTCCTGCTGCCAGTTGTAGCCTTGTATCTCTCGTGATTTAGCAAGTCCCTGTGCCTCAATAACAGCCGCATCCCTGTTACCCATAGCTTCAAAACGCTTCTGTGCCATACTATTATCCAGATTCTTTAACTCAATTAAATCATCTTCATTAATATTAACCGCTGATAAGAAAAAATTAAGAATTTGAATTCCATATTCTGCTATATCATCTCTTATAAGCCCAGCAACATTTTCAGAAATATCATTCAAATGCTGGTTAAATTCATTGTAGCTGTACCTGCTAAGTTCCACTGCTATACAATTCTTAACCCTTGTAACTATCAAATCCTTAAAATATTTCTGGATATTTGCTGTAGACATTTCCTGTTCTGTTCCAACAAGATTAATCAGAAGCTTTCGTCCATCAATTATCTTAAGCCCAAATGAACCACTTGCTCCTGCACTATAACTATAGCCATAATTAGGGTCTTTTACTGTAACCTGGCTTGGTGTTCCCCAAGGTATATCCATCATTGTTGCAAGATTAATGAAGTATACTTCTGTGTGAAATGGAGATACTCCACCTGTAACAAGATTTCTAAGCTTTGAAATTAATGGAATATTCTTAGTTTCCAATGTGTAACGTCCAGCCTTGAAACTATCTAATGCCTGTCCATCACTGAAAAAAACTGCTTCCTGTGACTCGTGTACAATAAGCTGTGATAATGTATTAAAATCCTCCGCAGGATGCTTATATATAAGAATGTCATTATCACCTTCATATTTAATAACTTCCTGTATTGCCATTTATTTTCTCCTGTAAAATACGTACTTTTTGCTAAGTATAGCACATAACTTCCATTTTGGATACTATTTTCTTCTATTTTGGATACTTTTTTCTTCCTTATTGGATACAATTTTTAATGTGTGTTAATAAATTTCCAGCCATATTAATATATGGATTTTATAAATCCACCATTATTTACCTATATTTAGTACCTGAGGATTGGAGCTATATGTCAGAACGAATTAACCAGCACTTAAATCCACTTGTTGGAAATAATATAAGAAGACTCCGCAAGGAACGTGGACTGAAAGCAACTGAGGTTATTGCCAAGCTCCAGCTTGAAAATGTCAATGTAACAACCGGCATTTTCAGTAAAGTAGAAAATGGCTACAACAACCCTACAGTTGATATGCTTGTCGCCCTTACCAAAATATTTGAGTGCGATTTCAATGAATTTTTTAAAACAGAGTGAGAACAATTCTACTATATGATTATATATGTGGATTGTTCTCACTTTTTTGTACAGTAACACTCTGCCTTAATAATGGAGCGTGCTCTGTTTCCAAGCTTTGTCTGCACTCTGTCTTCGTACCTTAATCCACGCTCTTCTGTCCTAAATCTTTCTCCTTCTTTAGATACACAACACCGGCATATATACGCTCTATTGGTCTTAACACACTTTCTATAAATTCTATATCCTCATCTATAATATCTACAAGTTCATTACTGCCATCTGATGTGCTTTCTATCTTTAGTACTACAAGATTTCCTGCAAATATTCTCTCAGGCTTTAAACTTTCCAAATCGTTATTACTTATTTTATTGTGAACTGTATTTTTAACATCTGCTGATTTTTTATCTGTTTCATTATTAACTGGAAGTCTGTAAAATGCCCTGTTAAGCGTTCTGCCCTGCACTACTGCATCTTTTTCAGCTATTAGTAACAGACTGTCATTCAACCACACAATATCAAGTTCATCTGTACCGCAGCCTTCATCAATATTTTTACTGTCAATTCTTCTATCAGCACATTTACATAAGATATATTTTCTTACATATGATAATTTATCGCCTGTCCATTCTGTGTAACCTTTGTATACAACGCCATTCTGTGCACACATATAATATGCCTTTATCATCTTAGTGAGTGTTCTCTTAGAAATCCTTCCATTCATCATCTGATAAATCATCTTGCATATCCTCGTCATATTCTCCTGAATGTGATGGCTTTCCGCCTATCAACTCCTCAGTATTATTATCTGCAGCTGGTCCACAGACACGACCCATAGTGTTGAATACGTCAGCCGTTGTCAGACAGAAATTATTACCTATGCCAGGTATAACCATATTGGTTGTTGCCTGAAAACCGTCAAGGCAATAAGGCTTGGACTTTCCCTCATCAAATACTGTATCTGCAATAATAGAAGTCTTTGGCTGATAGTCATACACTGAAATATCTACATAGCCTTTAGTAACAAGCATATCCAGAATTCTCTGCACCTCACTATACTGAAGATTTCCGACCAATACAGCATCTTCATTTACTGCAAATACCGATATATCATCATTTCTGCCATCTTTTAACTTAAACAGAATACCTGTTATATCTTCTTTGCTGCTATTTGCCTTTGCTACCATACGCAGTGCATCTCCATTAAATGTAAATCTTTTTTCAACTATTGGTTCTGCCTTTTTAATCTCTCTTACTGCTCCATTGTTTAATTTAACTATCATAATGTCCTCCATTCTTGCGCTGCTTCTAAGCGCATCTCAAGTTTGTGCGAAGCACAAATCCTGCGTGTGAAAAATCTTATTTTTCACACTATCCTCCATTCTTACCTGTTATAACAGATACTTAAATTGATTATGAGCTATACAGCCTTTATCTTGTCTTTAGGAACTCTCTTTCCTATCGACAATTGAAGCATAATAAAAAGCGGCTTGATTTTCCAAGCCGCTTTTTTTAATCTTTAAAATATGCTATTTTACTGTATCTGCAATTTCAAAAAAATTCTTCATCGCATAAATTCACTATCAGAACATTTTCCAATGGGAATTTCTTATAAATTTGTCTATAAATTCAGGCATTGTCATTTTCCTTATATGTCCGCCATCACGAAACCCAACATCGTATTTGTCCATAAATGCCCTGTCGTCTGCCTCACTGCAATCTATATCCGTTATAAACGCTATGCTCTGTGGTCTGTTTCTGTCTTTATCACGATATACATAGACATATAATGGTTTAACATTGTGCATATTGAGCATTTCCCTATATATAACTTCAAGTGTTACATCATTCTCATAGTCAGCTTCTTTGCTTGAAAGCCTGTAATAAGGGCTATTCTCATTCTGGTTCTCAACATAAGTCTTCCAAGTCATAATCCAGTTGCCACGGTAGGTCTTAAGAACCTTAAGTATATCCATCATATGAGCACCACTAAACTCAAATCTTTTATATTCCCTTATATATTTTGGCATATCTATATAAAGAAACTGCCTGTCAAATTGAAAATCAAGCCCCTGCTTAACTATGCTTGTGGAGATGCTTTCTATATTAAGATAATCAGCTTCTATAAGATGCAAATGTATTTTCTTTACATACATATCAGCAAATTTGCAGAAATCCTCTTTGCTTAATCCACATAACTGCTTTATCCTGCTTCTGGACATTTTCGTATCATCAAGATATGAAGATATATCGTCTACAACAAGCTTTCCGTCTTTATATGAATAAGTCTTCTCAAGCTTAGAATCAAGCCAGTATTCAGTCCGCAGACAATTGCACATAAAATACCTTGCCGCAAGCGTGTATTCATCATAACCTGTTGCACTCCAGTCCTGATATACACTAAACAGTGCAAGCCACTGGTTAATCTTGGATATCAGCACTTCCTTCTGCTTCTCGATACCCATCACTTCTATTGTCTTAGTAAATGCTTTGATGTGCTTGTATACTTTAACTGGTTTTTTCAATGCATTCTGAAACTGCACAAGCTGGTGATAATTCCTGCGTGCTAAAAGAACAATTCTGTTAGAATATCCATTTGCACAAAACAGCGGAACAAGTCCCATTTTGCCGAACATATCGAAAAATGTATCCGTCCTCTGGTCTGCCTGACTTATAATATAATGCAGCATTCCACGGTATATCTCATTACACTCAACCTCAGCATAATTAAGTGGTATATGCAGATTATGGTAAACCTGCTGTCTAAGCTTCATATCAGGTGAATACATATTCCAATACTTCTCCTTAAAGACGTCCTTAGGAAGCCCCAGATATTCAAGAAGCTGTGTCTGAGTATAAGTGTTATCTTTGCTCGCAAGCTGCTTACATATAATTGAATACACCTGCCTTTTCAGTTCCATTGGGAAATCCGTATAACCTGTATGTCTGCTTCTTAATTCACTTATTATATTCTTAACATCTTCGTACAAATGTATATTCACTCCTTGTGTACACACTACTTTAATTGCAGTAATTCACACTGATTAATTCCTGCATCCCAAAAATGTTCTGTGCTTAAACCCCTGACCTGGCATATTATTCCTGAATTCATTGCACCATGTCCGATTATTACAATATTCTTTCCATCCTCAAGCTGTGGTTCCACTACATTTCTAAGAAAGTCACCTGTTCTTTCAAATAACTTCTCAATGCTTTCCCCACCTTCAACTGCCTTATACTTTTCTGGTTCTTTAAATAATATATTAATCGGACAATCTAAAGCCCTTGCTGACTGTTCTGTTCCTTCATATATTCCAAAGCTCATCTCAACAAGCCTGTCATCTGTTATAATCGGAATATTGCGGTTTTTTAAAAATATCTCTGCCGTCTGTCTTGCTCTTGCCAATGGAGAACAATAGCATACATCAAGCGGCACATTTTTATAAACCGCTGCTGCCTCTTCCGCCATCTTTCTTCCAGCTGCATTGAGTGGAATATCTGTTCTCCCCTGCAGTTTATTTCTCTCATTCCAATCAGTCCTGCCGTGCCTCATTATGTATAACATTGTACTCTCTCCTTATCTTATGAAGTAGTATTTCGACGAGATGTTATTCTTATATTATAACACCTCATCTCCAGTATTAACAATGTGTTACAGCTCAATCTGAATTATGTATGTTACGCTGTTTCGACTTTCCTGCCTGTGCAGGCAGCATATATCTTATCTATCAACCTGTCACATAACAATGTATACGCCGCTCCTACTACATTTACACCTATTCTAAGTAAAACAGCATATTTAAGTCCGAACAATTCCGCCGCTATTGAAAGTGCGCCAAATGTATTAAACACTGTCTGCCACGAATAACCAGCTGAATATCCGACACCTATTCCACCTATCATACCGATATAAGGATACATCGACTTTGGAAGCACAATATACATAATTGAAAAAATCAGACATCCAACAATGTTAAATGCACCTCTCTTGCCTGCCCGTCCTTCTATATCCTTTGAAAATGGCAGGCACACTGACATGCACGCTATACCTATCCACATTGCTCTTGGCATATTAAGCAGATTCATCACAAGCATTGCACTTGATACTATAAATGTAAGCTTGATATACCATCTGTTTCTTGCCGAATTAATATTGAATTCATAGAATAAATCCTGGAATGTTCTTCGATATGGTCTGTTCTTCTGGTTCTTATAAAAGATAATCATACAAATTACCATACCACAAAGAAGTCCGATAACCCTTAACACATAGTCCTGTCCTGTAACGTCATACCCCTGTAATAACAGATAACCAAGCACAAATGTCGAATGATTATACATAATTACATTATGACAGCCCATTATCATAAGAAGCATTATACATACTATATTAATAAGAAATGCTGCAAATGGTGGCACCATATTACTAAGCCTTGGTCCTGCTATCAATATAGCATATATTCCCATAATTGACAAAAGTCCATGTGATGTCTTTATTCCAAAGTCCGCCTGTCTTAACACAAGCACTGCAAGAAGTACTGTAACACCTACCACACTGTTAGCACTGCCTAGAAGCTTACTGAATATTGTAACAACTGCTACACAGAATACCATAACAAGGTAAACCTTGAAATTATATATTAATATATGTTTTCTTTTCTCTTTAGCATCTTTTGTGTTCTTAATAAGCTGTTTAGAGCCTGCAGAACTTAACTGTAATTCCTGATAAAATGTCATAAAACCACTCTGATCCTTTCATCCCCATATATTTATTGAGTTACATTTCATATGATTTGTACTCAATAATCATCTTCTTTTTATAATTTTAATGATGATGAAATAAGATGATAGGGTGGAGTAATATAACACTATTCGTTGTTATTGTCAATTATAAACTTATAACCCTGTCTGCCATCTGTATTGTTGATGTCCTGTGTGCAATCATTATAATTGTCATTCTCCCCTTTAAGTTCTGTAATGTTTCGTTTACTGCACGCTCCGACTCATTATCAAGTGCGGAGGTTGCCTCATCCATAAGCATTATCGGAGCATTTTTAAGGATTGCCCTTGCTATGGCTATACGCTGTCTTTGACCACCTGATACAGACATCCCCTTTTCACCAACAACTGTGTCATAACCATCTGTAAATTCTATTATAAACTGGTGAGCATTAGCCATCTTTGCAGCTTTAATAATCTCAGCTTCCGTGGCATCAAGCCTTCCCATTCTTATATTATCCATTATACTCATATTAAAAAGTATTGCATCCTGTGGAACAAGTGCAAAAAAGCTTCTGCCAGCCGCCAGACTTATATCATCAAGATTATTGCCGCACACTTCAATCATTCCACTGTCCGGCTTATAAAATCCCATAAGAAGCTTAGAAAGTGTTGTCTTTCCAGAACCTGAAGCACCTGTAACTGCCACGAACTCGCCTGACTTTATTCTTTCATTATAATTATCAAGAACTACAATCGGTGCATTATTTTCATCTTTTATATATGAAAATGTTAAATCACTTATCTTAACTGAATAATCAGCATTATTTAAAATTGTATTATGACCGCAAAAGTTGTTTATTTCATTAATTACAACATCCTCATTTATATCTTTATGATTTAGAATGTCCGATTTATTCAATTTTTTACTTTTATCCTCTGTTTCCTCATCAAGAAAATCAAATATATTCTGTGCATATGTCAGATACGCAATAAGCTCCGGAATATACTTTCCCATTTGCAGGAATTGTCTTGAAAAACGTCCATACATTGTATATATCGCCGCAATAGCACCAAGTGTTGTATAGCCCTTCTGCACGAATAATATTCCAAGTGCCAGAAATACAAGATTACATATAAGGTCAAAGCCTGTATTAGCACATTCAAGCAAAGATGAAAACATATTTCTTTTATCAGACTTTACAGCATACACATCTGCCTCTTCATTATATCTGTCAACTGTTTTTCCTCCTGCCGGAAACATCCTTACCTGTATAATTCCCTGAATAAGATCTGTTATATGCTTTGTCATTATGCTGTTTGACTCAGACATTTTCTTACTTAAGCTTTTAAGCGGTCCAGTCAGAACCATCGTAACTCCTATCAGCACTGTATTCACAGCCACAAGACAAAGTGTAAGCTGCCAGCTGAGTGCAAACATAGGCACTAAGAATACAACTACCATTATAAATGGCATAACTACTCTTCTGAATCTTGAGCCAAATATATCTCCCATTCGTCCAAGGTCAAATGATACTTTTGATAACATTTCCCCGCTATGGTGATTTTCATAATATTCACAAGGCAGCTTCATTTCGTGACTTAACACCTGTTCGTACAGCTTTCCATATATTCGCTTTGCTTCCACGTTATATCTTATGCAGGCAAATCTATATCCTAACAACACTATCACACCTGTTATGACTATTATTACGACAGAACTTATAAGCCTGTCCCACTCACCTTTCTGTGCTATGTCAACAACTATCTTCATAAGAAATGCTTCCATAACTGAAAACATTGCAAATGTTATACTCATCCCTAATATTGAACCATAATACATAAAACGTCTTTTTCCCATAGTTCTCATAGTCCGTAAGAATAACTGCCATATTCCGGAATTCTTCTTATTATTATCCTTCTGCATACATTCCTGCATATACTCCTCCCATATCAAGCAACTGTTTATGAGTTCCAGTTTCAACTATCCTTCCATGCTGAAGTACAATTATTCCGTCAGCATCTTTTATTGTAGACAATCTGTGTGCGATCGTTATGCTAGTTTTCCCTTTGCACAACCTGTCAAGAGCATCCTGTATAAGCTGCTCTGTTCCCTCATCAATAGCAGATGTAGGCTCATCTAACAACAGAATTGGCGTATTTTTTAATATTGCCCTTGCTATAGCAATACGCTGCCTCTGACCACCTGAAAGCTGGCTTCCACCCTCACTTATCACAGTTTCATATCCGTCAGCAAGTCCTTCTATGAAGTCGTGAATTCTTGCATCCTTACATGCATTAACAACTTCATCGTGAGTTGCATTAATATTTCCATACCTGATATTTTCCTCAATAGTTCCTGGAAATAAAAATGTATTCTGTGAAACAAGCGCCATATTCTCTCTTGCGCTTTCAATATTCCATTCATTAATATCCATCCCGTACAGCTTATATGTTCCGGCACTGGCATGATATAAGCCGCATAACAGTCTAAAAATAGTAGTCTTTCCACCACCTGAGCTTCCGACTATTGCTATATTTTCGCCATTTTTAATCTTAAAGCTGACATCATTAAGAACATTTTCGCCCTCTTTATATGCAAACTTTATATTGTCAAATTCTATAACGTAATCTACGTCTAAGTTGCTCTTATCAGATACGCTATTAGCTATATTCGTTGCCTTGTAAGTCTTGTCCCCAAAATGCTCATCTTTAGCCGAAAGTATTCCTTCAAGCCTTCCTATACACACCATACAGCCTGTTGCATCAACTATGGCAAACGGAATTCCTATAATCGACTCAACAAACTTTTCCAGAATAACGACAAAACCAACAAGCTCTCCAACTGTAAGCTGTCCATTTCTTACAAGCCATATGCTTAAAAATGCACATAATATAGAAGGAATCCATTGTATGAGTCTTCTTATAACTATCGCCGTATTGCTTATACCTGTTCTTATCTGCTCTGTTTCCACAAGCTCCTCTGACGCCCTATGCATTCTGTTTTCAAAATACTTCTGTAATCCAAAGGCTTTTATTATCTGATACCCCATTATAGCTTCATGATCAATCCCAAGCATTGCATCAACCTTTAAACGATATACCTTTGACACATCACGCATTTTCTTCACAAGAATATTTGACAGCCATATTACAAGTGGATAACTCACAACAACTGCAACAAAAAGCACTACATTTATCCTTCGCACATAATTGGCATATATAAGTGCTGCCGTAATATTTGTTATAATTGTTGCAAAATGCTCTGTCAGAAAGTTTTCGGCTTCTGCTATATCAGAATTCACCTTATTAATTATTGTTGCTGTACCTGCATTATCATAATATGAATAATCTATCCGGTATAACTTGCAGCTTATCTGTTTTCTGTATGAATTAATAACCCTTACCGCATATTTAAGCGAAAGCCTGCTTCCTGCAAAGGAAAGTACAAAGCCTGATAATGTCAGATATATAAACTTCTCAATAATACTGCCAATATCAACAGCTTCACCTGACAGCATATAATCTATGTTGACACTTATTATCTTATTGGCACTCACAATTATCTCATTCACAACAGCATTAAGAAGCAGTGCCATAATTATCAGATACGAATACCTGAGCATATTTTTTATAAAATTATTTGTTTTAAGATTAAACTTCTGATTCATATGTTATCCACCTCTTATTATGATTTAACTATAACTTATTCTTGCACAAAATTTTATTATTTTCATTAAATATTATTGCTTTTATGACGTATAATTTATAAAATTATGCTATGTAAATTATAACTTGGTTAAACCACTCAAGAATGGAGATTACTATGCCTCTTCCACTTAAACCCGGAGAAAATATTTATATAGACCACAAAATAAAAGAAGCAAGCTACGCAATGCCAGCAATGCAGGCAGCACATGACCACTACACCATCGGTTATATGGTATCAGGTGATCGAAGATGGATTGCAACTGATAACATACGTGTATGCCACGCTGGCGATTTTGGGATTGCTAAGCCTGAGGTTTATCACAGGAACTGTCCTATATCGGATGTTACTTATGACAGATATGTAATAAAAGTTCGTACAGAAGTATTTGAACCTATTATTCAAATAATCGGACATACTCAATTAGATATTCTTTGTCGCAATTATCTACATTTTACCAAAGCTTCACAGGATGAAATACAAAAAATGTGTGATGAAATGTTATACGAATACGAACGGAATTCTGACCACTCACAACTGCTTCTTCAGGGAATGTTTTATAAACTATTCTTCTATGTATATGAGCATCACATTTCTAGTGACTCAGATAACAATACTTTATATCTGAAAAGATTCGATGACAGAATTCAGAAGGCTATGATATATGCTGAAAATAATCTTGAATATGGTGCCAGCCTGCAGAATGTGGCAGACTTTGCCTGTCTTTCTCCATCACATTTTTCAAGACTTTTCAAAGCTGTAACTGGTTCATCATATACTGAATATATAACAGCAGTCCGATTACAACACGCAAAGATTCTTTTAGAAATCGGGGAAATATCTATAAGTGAGGTTGCAAACAAAGTCGGCATATCTAATGCAAGCTACCTTAGTGCACTGCTTAAGAAGCATTATGGTATCACACCGACACAGATAAAAAGAAATTCTAATTCTGGGAATTTAACGTAATAATTTGACATAAAAATAGAAATAGAGTAATATAATATTATAAAAGATGCTACCGATAGACGGCTTAGTCTTTTCAATAATGATTAAAAAATAACCGCTTAGTTGACCAGACTGGGGCGGTTATTTTTTTGATTTATACACAGAAATGCATATAGAAACTATCGCACAAATAACTAAAGTATAGTTAAATAAATCTGAATATGTAACCATGTCTATCACCTCCCTTCTGAAGAGGTTCAAGACTAAACCGCCTACCGTTATGGCAGCACCCGAATTCTATATTAACACCAAATATCAAATTTTACAAATTATAAAATGACTGTAAGAACTATGAACTATGCTCATATTAGACCTTTTAACCTTGGTATCATTAAATAAATTTAAAATAGCTGATATCTTATAAATGTAACTATCCACATCGTCCAATCTGTAACCTGACTTTGTAAACTGTCACATCTTATATAAGATACCAGCTATTTTTAATTAAATTTCAACTATAATATTCATTTATAACACTTCTATAATTATAGTAATTTTCTTTAAATTAAATTATTTCTTCTATATTATAATGTATTAATCAGAAGTTAAAATCTATCACTTTCCAATACATCTACATTATAACACATCAACCTGCTTAAGCAGCCTTCTCTGAGTTCTTCTCACTCTTTGCATAGCTCTTAGCTGAGTTAACTACAATGATAAGACCAAGTACGATAAGAAGAATTGCTATTATAAGCTGAAGTCCATTTGCTATGAACACCTTACCCCATGTAGTAGTACCTGCTGGGATTGTAACTGATGCTGCGTTCTGGATAGCCTTAACCATAGCGATAAGTCTCTGTACAAGTGCTGTAAATGTTACACAAAGCATAATGATAAGAGGTGGGAAGAGCATCTTGTTGCTGCGTCCTGTAACCTTTAAGAATACGCAGAGTGTTATAAGAACAAGTGCACTTAATAACTGGTTAGCTGAACCAAATAATGGCCAGATGTTAGCATATCCAATCTTTGTAAGTACGAAACCACAAAGAAGTGTTACGATTGTTGAGAAATATGTATTGCAAAGTAACTTTCTCCAGCCTTCTGCATGTTCCATATCATCTACGCTGAAAAGCTCCTGGAAGCTCATACGTCCGATACGTGCAACTGCATCAAGTGATGTAAGGGCAAGTGCTGATACACACATTGTCATAAATACTGTTGCGAAATGTACTGGAACACCAAACATTTCAAAGAAACCAGCTACACCACGGCTGAATATCTGGAATGGAGTACCTGTTGCTGCTGTACCATCAGCGGCTGCGGCTGCACCTGCTACACAAAGAGCAAGAACTGCAAGTAAGCTTTCAAGTACCATAGCACCATAACCAACCTTAAGCATATCCTTCTCATTCTCTACTGTCTTAGAAGATGTACCAGATGAAACAAGGCTGTGGAAACCTGAAACAGCACCACAGGCAACTGTTACAAAAAGGATAGGGAACATTGTTCCAAGCTTTGCATTGTTAAATCCTGTGTATACAGGAAGGTTCATAGATGGATGGGCAACTACAAGACCAAGTGCTGCTCCAACTATCATAGCGATAAACATAAATGTTGTCATATAATCTCTTGGCTGCTTCATAAGCCACATTGGCATAACTGCTGCAAAGAAGATATATACGAATGTGATATAGCTCCATGCATTCTTACCTAAGATAATTGGACAGAAGTTACCAATTACAAATGAAGCAACAATAAATGCAATACCAACTACTGCTTCTTTCCAGCCTGAAAGATTAAACTTCTTCTGGATAAGACCAAATACTACTGCGAATACCATAAACATAATTGATACTGTACCAGCAGAACCATTAGTTGAAGCTGCTGGTGCTAACTGTGATGCTCCATCAACTACTGTATATGCATTAAATGTACCTGCAACCATATCAGCAAATGCTGCAATAACGATAAGTGTAAATAACCAGCAGAAAAGTAAGAAAATCTTACGTCCAAACTTACCGATATATTTCTCAATGATCATACCCATTGACTTACCTTCGTTCTTAACTGAGGCATATAAAGCACCGAAGTCTGTTACAGCACCAAAGAATACACCACCGATAAGAATCCAGAGTAATACTGGTAACCATCCAAATGCTGCTGCCTGAATAGCACCTGTTACAGGACCTGCACCAGCGATTGATGAGAACTGATGACTAAATACAGTCCATCCTTTGGTTGGAACATAATCTTTTCCATCATTGTACTTTACGGCAGGTGTTTCTGCCTTAGGGTCTATACCCCACTTGTTTGCTAACCAACGGCCATATACCATATAGGCACCAAATAATATAACAGCCGCGATTAAAACGATTACTAAAGTGTTCATAATGTCACTCTCCTATATATAATATTAGCTGAGCAAATAAATATTCCCAGCCTATTTCACTAGCCAAATACAATGAACGCAGAAAAACGGAAATTAAAAATAACTAATTCCATAATGCAAAAAACCTTCGCCTCTGCACATATCTTAACGATATCGTACAAAGACGAAGGTAAATTACATTACTTCCGCGTTACCACTTTGCTTGCCGGATAAATCCGACCTCTCTACTGCCACACATATGGCATGCCCTGTTAACGATGGGTACCGGTTCTGACTACTAAATTAATATCTTTCACCAGAACTGCTTGCAGGTGAGGGCTTATCTATTCCTTGCTGCCGTTTCTCATCAACCAACGGCTCTCTGTAGGCGGTGATATAAATAAATCATTTCCTGTTCTTCGCATTTGACTATTGAATTAAGTAATAAGATAATCTCTTCATTTTAATTTGTCAATAAAAAATTTAATTATTTTTTTGTATTTTTAATGTATTTTTAATTTGACTACATTTCTACTATATCTTTACTGTAACATTTATTATGTTCTGAATGTCTTTAAAGCATCTATTGTCTGCTGTATAAGGTCATCAACACTCAAGCCGGGCATATCTGCTCTATTTTAAATAACCTCTCTTGAACAGCCAGCAGCAAAACCTTTGCTCTTGTGATAGTTGTGAATAAAAGGAATATTTGATTTTTTTATAATCACTCTGATGTATATTATATATCATTTTGGTATGGTATATATTTATTTTATATATTAATAAATTACAAACTTTATAATTATATACATATATAAGTATATGAAAATTTAAGATTTTTTTAATATTTACAGCTGGTTTTATTGACACAATTCTTTTATAACATTATAATTATTAGATAAAGATGCGTGGAGATATATAATTTTTCACAAATTAATCTAATTTAAGGAGCGTGATTCCAATGAAAAATATTAAGGTTCGAACAAAGCTTACTATAATTCTGGCTTTAGTAATTGTCCTTGTAACTTCTGAAAGTTTTATTTCTATTAAGAATATGAACCAGTTAAAAGACAAGGCACTTGAAACTATGGACACATCATCAAGACAAAATTATGATGATTCAATTAAAGAGCAGGTTGGTGTTGTCATCTCCCTGTTATCGGAAATCAATAATGAGTATAAGTCTGGTAAATATACTCTTGATGAAGCTAAGAAAATAGCCGCTGATGAAATCCGTCAGATGCGTTATGGCGAAGCTGGATATTTCTGGGTTGACCAGTCCGATGGCAAGAATATTGTTCTGCTTGGAAGTTCAACTGAGGGTACTAATCGTATGAATACTAAAGATGCTGATGGCTACCAGATGGTCAAGGAAATAATACGTGTTGCAGTCCAGGATGGTGGTGGTTATACAGATTATGTATTTCCTAAGGAGGGAGAAACAGAACCTTCACCAAAGCGTTCTTACAGCGAATACTTCAAACCTTTTGACTGGGTTGTTGGTACTGGCAACTATACTGATTACATAGACACTGCTATTGCACAGCAGGATGAGGAATTCACCAGCTATGCTTCAAGCAAAGCTATTTCGCTTATTTTATGCAGCGTATGTATGCTTATTGTTGTTGCTATACTCGTTGCTCTCATCGCAATTGATATTACTAAATCATTAAGAAAAATAAAAGAACAATTCGAAGTAATTGCCGGTGGTAATTTTGCCACAAAAATGCAACAGCCTATGCTTAAGCGTAAGGATGATTTCGGACAGCTAGCCAATGCACTTGAAACTATGCGCGAATCTGTACGAAGCCTGTTAGCTCAGGTAAAAAACGAGGCTGCCAATATTGATAAGGTTGTAGAAACTATCGACACTAATGTATACAATCTTAATGCAGAAATTGAAGACGTATCTGCAACAACAGAAGAGCTTGCTGCAAGTTCAGAGGAAACTGCCGCCTCTGCTGAACAGATTAACGGAATGACACAGCAGATTGAAGAAGCTGCAAGGGAAATTGCCATAAGAGCACAGGATGGTGCAACTGAATCCCAGGACATCCATAAACGTGCTGTAAAGACTAAGGATGATACTGTAGAAAACCGTCAGAAAGTTAAACAGATGATGGCTGACATCAGAGTAAATCTTGAGCAGGCTCTTGAAGATGCCAAAGTAGTTGACCAGATTGGTGTGCTTGCCGACTCTATCCTGAATATTACTGCACAGACCAATCTGCTTGCCCTTAACGCTTCTATTGAAGCTGCAAGAGCTGGTGAGGCTGGTAAAGGCTTTGCGGTTGTTGCAGAGGAAATACGTGTATTAGCTGAACAGTCTAAAGATGCTGTAGCCAACATTCAGGCTGTTACAGAAAATGTAAACAAAGCTGTAGGCAACCTGACAAGCGATTCTAACCGCCTGCTTGATTTCGTTGATACTGATATTGTTGAATGTCTTAACGGATTTGAAAAGATGGCTGATGACTATAATATGGATGCTTCCAACATTAACGATCTTGTATCTGATTTCAGTGCAACATCAGAAGAGCTTGTTGCATCTATAAGCAATATCACTCAGGCGATAGATGGAATCACTTCCGCTTCTAATGACAGTGCAACTGGAACAACCAACATAGCCCAGAAGACAATCGTAATCGTAAAAGGCTCAGAAGCTGTTATGAATGGAGCTAAAACCGCAGAAGCCTCTGCTGCTGAACTTCGTAAGAATGTTAATAACTTTGTTATTGATTAATTTTATATATAGCAGGAATTATGGGTGTGGAAATGTTTGTTTCCACACCTATTTCATTCCTCTGCTTTATTCTTTTATATTTATCCTTAATATACAGATATACCCGGCTCCACAACAATATGAAGCCGGGTATGATTAATTATCTTTAGTTTCTACTTATTACTAATCTTATTATCCTCATCAATGACTTTAGATACTATCTGCCATTTGTCTGATTATAACAATAAGATAAATAACCTCTTTACTTTATACATTCTTCTTTCTTGTTACAGCAGCAATACCTGCTAATGCAATTGCCATCACACACAGAACAGCATACAATGCTATAGGTGTGCTGTCTCCTGTTGCTATGCCGCCTGTTGCTGTATTATCAGCATTATCTGTTGTTACAGCATAATCTGCTATTACAACTGCATATTCAGATGCGTGACTAAAGTTAAGAGATATGTTACCATCTGCATCTATTGCACCTGCATTCTGGAATATCATTCTGCCTGTGCTGTCATAATAATAGAGATTGCCATATTTGCCAGCATATTCACTTCCTATATTGTATGTAAGACTTGCCTTGAATCCAAAATCTCCACTATATGCAAGTGAAATCTGCTTAACTGGGTTATTGCCAGCAAGCTCCGATATAACATCATCTGGTATTGCATCAGAGTCTGTATCTACCGCAAGGTTAATATCCTTAAGATTATCAGCCTGAATATTATTTCCGTTGATAGTCCATTTATAACCATTCATATCAAGAACAATATCAACATCCTTACCCTTGGCTGCTTCTAACACATCCTTTGGTGCAACTGTTGCATCTGACATATCAACTGTATAAGTATCTCCAGCCTTGGCAGTAGTAATTGCTGCTACAGCTTCCTGTATCTTATCAGATGATAACTTAGTTCCTTCATTGTTGCCTTTGTTTCCATCAGTTGTTGTCTGATTATTGTTACCACCGGTACTACCATTGTTATCATCAGTAGGTGGAACAGAATCGTCTACTTCCGCATCTGCCTCGAAATAATAACTTCCAGTATCTGTATTAATGATATATCCATTCTTTATATGACAACAACATCTACCATAAGCTGATTTCAATACATCTAATGTTACTATTCAACAGTTGCTTGCATAGTTGCAATATGGCTGATTTGCAAATTTCAATACATCTAATGTTACTATTCAACTCAGCAGGTAAGTGCAAGTGGTACTGTCGATGAATTTCAATACATCTAATGTTACTATTCAACCTTCGCTTGTTGCTATCTCCCATACTGCTGCCATAAGATTTCAATACATCTAATGTTACTATTCAACGGATATGGGGGTAAGCGTACAGCCAGAGTTCTTTATATTTCAATACATCTAATGTTACTATTCAACCAGATTACCGCCGTCCTTAAACAAGGACGTAGAGGATTTCAATACATCTAATGTTACTATTCAACTATTACAGCAGCATTTAGAGCATATGATACTCCAGCATTTCAATACATCTAATGTTACTATTCAACTTAATGTGTATAACCCTAAAACTCGCGTAAATACATTTCAATACATCTAATGTTACTATTCAACGTGCCTTGCACCTTTCTCCCCTACTTCCATAACGATTTCAATACATCTAATGTTACTATTCAACTGCACATACACAGAAACACAGGTTAAATTAAGAGAATTTCAATACATCTAATGTTACTATTCAACAAGATTGGTATTACAATACTTACACACAAGATTTGTAATTTCAATACATCTAATGTTACTATTCAACTTTGATATAGATAACGCCAGCATTTTGCACCAATCAGATTTCAATACATCTAATGTTACTATTCAACTATAGCTTCTAATTCTGCTATCGTTGGAGATACTTTTATTTCAATACATCTAATGTTACTATTCAACAGGTGTAAAAAATGAGTTATGTGAGTACGTTAGAATAATTTCAATACATCTAATGTTACTATTCAACGGGTACAATGACGTTGGTAAAACAAATTTGTACGAATTTCAATACATCTAATGTTACTATTCAACAAACATTAATCAGCTTAAAATTACCGCTTAAAAATATTTCAATACATCTAATGTTACTATTCAACTTGATGTTATACGATTAAAAGTAAGCGAGTCGATAATTTCAATACATCTAATGTTACTATTCAACTCTGTCCTGTCTTAATCAGATAGATAATTAAAGCAAATTTCAATACATCTAATGTTACTATTCAACAAGCTTATATTCAAATATAATGCCGTCATTGTACTATTTCAATACATCTAATGTTACTATTCAACCACAGGTCTTCCATCACTTGGCTAGGAGGTAGATTAATTTCAATACATCTAATGTTACTATTCAACAATGTTATTAGGTAAAGATTACACACCTTTTACGAGATTTCAATACATCTAATGTTACTATTCAACTTCTGTTTTTATTTGTTCTGCTGTTTGGTTAATACTATTTCAATACATCTAATGTTACTATTCAACACCAGGGGAGAACCCAGAAAGATGTGAGCATACTAAATTTCAATACATCTAATGTTACTATTCAACGATGTTCCTGTTGTAGTATTTACAACGTAAATTCCATTTCAATACATCTAATGTTACTATTCAACTTATTACAAGTTATATCTTTAGCACTAATATTCTGATTTCAATACATCTAATGTTACTATTCAACCGAATATGAGAGAGTCCGCTACATGTACAAGGATAATTTCAATACATCTAATGTTACTATTCAACTTTCCTTTCTTGCCGCTTTCGTGTTATAATCCCCTATTTCAATACATCTAATGTTACTATTCAACAGTTTATTCTTTTAGTATTATTAAGAATTCTATAACATTTCAATACATCTAATGTTACTATTCAACGGAATTGCGTAAACTAAAAACCAGTTATACATTTCATTTCAATACATCTAATGTTACTATTCAACTGTTAGGAACTGCTGTTACTGTCATTTCAAGTACATTTCAATACATCTAATGTTACTATTCAACAAAGTGAATCGGATGATACTTGTTGACACGTTCATATTTCAATACATCTAATGTTACTATTCAACTGGATCGTCTGCAATGTCGTCTGTATCTTTGTGCATTTCAATACATCTAATGTTACTATTCAACGATGTTACCATTATATCCGAGAGAGCTTGCTTTAATTTCAATACATCTAATGTTACTATTCAACGGTCATACGTTGTAATTCTTCATTATCAGATAATAATTTCAATACATCTAATGTTACTATTCAACTAAAATTCACCAGGCTGAAAAACCTACAGAGCTTATATTTCAATACATCTAATGTTACTATTCAACGGTATGGATAATGTTCGTATTATACATAATGCATATTTCAATACATCTAATGTTACTATTCAACAATGTTGTCATCTGTAGCCTGCAATGATTTGAAGTAATTTCAATACATCTAATGTTACTATTCAACTTATATCAATGGACTTAATGCTTATCTTTGTAAGATATTTCAATACATCTAATGTTACTATTCAACTATCTCATCAACTCTTCAACATCTGTTATGTTTGCGGATTTCAATACATCTAATGTTACTATTCAACGAATAGGTGCGGCATTTAATAAAGATGTACACCTATTTCAATACATCTAATGTTACTATTCAACTAATACTCTTAAAATAAGATTGCAAGTAAAACCATTTCAATACATCTAATGTTACTATTCAACTAGAAGTGTAAAGAATATTAAGACAGCATAAAAACATTTCAATACATCTAATGTTACTATTCAACGTGCAAGTGGTCTGTGGAATTGGCAGACCAACACTATTTCAATACATCTAATGTTACTATTCAACCCTTTAAATTCCAAATTGTTATTATTTTCATCATATTTCAATACATCTAATGTTACTATTCAACCTTATAAGCTGTTTTGTTATAGTATTTGTTCAGAAATTTCAATACATCTAATGTTACTATTCAACCAACGATTTTAAGCCATCTATTTTACAGCCAATTCCACTATACCCACTATATTAGTACATTCTCATGAATTTTACCAGACAATTCAATAATTATTTAAAATTTTTCTTTATTATTGTCTTAAGCCCCATATTTACGAGCTTTGTTAATATCTGCACAATAAACCGGATGGTAATTTATTTAATTATTATATCATCAAATCTTCTCCTGTTGGCTCACCACCATTTCCTAACACTTCTTCCCCAAACACACTGTCATTCTTAAGCTTGACAATACAGATAAAATCCTCATCCTCATTTATAACCTTTTTTAATTCTGCCCTCAGTGATATAAACCTCGATGGTGTCATATCACCTCTGAATACTGACTTTTGATAATGTGCTAAATATTTTTTACATATCTTAAATACTTTCGGCACTCTTTTTTCGCCAACATCATAAAATAAAAATGCATAATTATAATTCAATTCTTTCTTCATTACATACCTTCTTTCAGTGAAAATGGAACAAAATCTTTTCCTTCCAAAATACTTTTAATTAGTTTATAACAATCCAGCTTTAATGCTGTTCTGTACGATACTTTTCTTTTTAGTACCGGATGTGTAAATACACTTTCCATTCTGTCTTCAAAAGCCTGCACAAATATTTTTCTTCCATCTTCATTTAAAATGCAGTAATTAACATTTTTATCAAAATGCTTTTCAACCTGTAATTTTCTATTATTAACCAAATCAAATATAGTTCTATAGACAATAACAGGCTTGAATACCTCACTAATATCAAGACTTAGTGAAAATCTTCCTTCAGACGGCTCATGCAGAAAACTTATTCTCTGGTCTAAATGTGTCTGATATATTGCTGAAATAGTTTTCGTATACAACAATGTATTTCCAAAAGAAATCAAGGCATTAATTGGATTATCCGGTGGTCTTTTTACCCTCTTATTCATTACAAAATCATCTGGCAGAAAATATCTGAAATTATCATAAAAACGCATCCACACTTCACCCTCATATGCCATCAACTCCTTCACATCTTCTGCCTGTTCAACTGATTTTAAAAAATCACTTTTTATCCAGTCTATTGTTTCCTTAACATCTTTTTTATCGTGCTTATAATAATGATAAAGAAGTTCATAAATATTAAGTCCAATACCCCTTACTATTGGTCTGGCAATACTCATTCTGTCATCGTTATATTTACCAACCTGCTTTACCAAAAGCTTTCCACTAAGATAATGGTCTCTCGGATAATATGTACCGCTATATCCTCCATAGTAATTAAAGAAATGAACTATAATATTATTTTGTGACAAAAAGTCCAACAGCTTTGTATTAATACTAACCTCATTAAAACAAAATATTTCCTTCGTATTTTCTACTGGAATATACACATTCTTGCCATTCTTGCGAAAACATAATGAATTATCTTTTCTTGTTAATTCTCCCATTGACATTATATATCTTGTACTTCCCATAACACGCCTTTCCTATTGCATCAGATATAACAATATTCATAATATGCACATTTTTTACACATGCTGCTGTTAAGTATTTCTGGTGGCTTATCACTTGCAATTAACTCCTGTATTTCATTAACATATCCATCAAGTTCATTTTCCAGTTCTTCTGTTAATTCAAGAATCATAACTTTCTTATCGCTTTTATTCTTTTCTACAAACTCAAGTTTTCCTTTTCTTACTATTCCCTTATTTTTTAATACTTTTAAATAATACAATAGTTGCCATTTTGCTGCTTCTACATCTGCATCCGACTTTTTTACTTCTGTAAGATATTCTCTTGTAAGCTTATCAAGCCTTATATTGTCTATTGCAATCTCTGAATTACTTTTATCTGCCGCTTTTTCTTCGTGAATTGCTTTTCCTATCTTAACCTGCTCACTATTATCTTCCAGATTTAACCTGTTGCCGTGCAGGTAGCATTGTCTTTTGCAATGAAAATAATAATTAATCAATGTACCATTAACCTGCATACTAAACCTCCTTTCTACGCACGTTTTTTTCGCCTATTGAATTTGTGTCAAGTGTATGCAGCCACAAATCATACATATAAAAAATCAGATATTAATCTAATTTTTCACTACCTCCTTATATGAATAAATCTTCATTATCCCTAAATAAATCTTTATTTAACACTCCATTTTCATCATAATAATCTTCGCCATTTTCAATATAAAAAATATCTCCTATCTGCTCATCCCACTCCAGATGTTCAATAACCGGTTTATCATTTTCATTGTATAATTCTATTTTAAACTGATACATAAACATATTCATTTTACTTCTGATATTATGTAGTTTAACGGTCTTTTCCTGATAAGACATATGATTATCCTGCAAAAGTTCTTTATACTCTTTCCATATCTTTTTACCCTCTATAACATTCTCAGGATTATTTTTATCAATAATATTTCTTGAAAAATATATCGAATACATCTGTCTGTTATCATCTATGAGTTTCATTTTATCTGCAACTTTATTAAAATCCAGCTTTCCTACTTCTTTTCTGATAAATTCATCTATATTATTATCGTTACATTGTCCCTGGGCATTTTTTAAAACTGGTATTACATATTTTTCATAATAATCATAAAAATCTTTAGAATTAAGTACTTCTCTTATTTCCTCATTCATTAAAGTATTATCAGTATCCACGCGGACATCTTGCCTGTATATTCCTTTAGCATCGTCCATATTAAAGAAATATACAACTCCATCTTTCCTGCACGACCTATTAATTCGTCCTATAAACTGTTCCTCGCTGTCAAGTCTTGATATATCTTTATATCCTATGTCCATATCTATATCTACACCTGCTTCAATAACCTGTGTTGCAACAAGAATGACTTCCTGCATATTTTCAATGTCAGCAATTATATCTTTACGTTCCTGTATGCTGCTATCGCCTGTTATTAACCTGACCGGACATTCTGCACTTTCACTTATATATGCATAAAATTCTTCTGCACTTGATTTTCTTATAAATTCTATAAGTATTCTCTTATTTTTATGTTGCAAAATGTGTTCTTCCAACTCAGCAATTCCTATTTTTCTGTTAAGAAGTTCATAATTAACTTTCACCCTATTGGCAAACATTCTGTGATTAAAATATTTTTCTCTGTTATTTATCAATCTGACAGCTTTGGCATTATTATTGGTAAGCAATTCAAGATTAGGCAGAGTTGCTGACATTATAATTATTTTTATATCTAATAACTGTGCATATGCCTTTAGAAAATTTATCATTGCTCCCCATTTGTTATTGTTGTAACTTTGAATTTCATCTAAAACAATAACTGAATGACATAACTGATGAAATCCAAATGTACTACCTCTAGACCTGCCAAACATTGTATCAAATAAAGTAATATGAGTTGATAGCACTATAGGATAATTTAAAAATTGTCTATCCAATAATATTTTTTGATAATCTTCTATGGCATATTTCTCATTCTTATATAGATTTATATTTAAACTATTCTTTACTTTATATGGAGTAATTGAGTTTACTACAGCTATATTTGACATAATATCCTCTTTTTGTCCAAATATTTTCTCCATAGAATTCATATTCTGTTCAACTAAAGTATTAAACGGATATACATAAAAAATCTTTTTGCAATAGTCCGATTTTTTCAATAATTGAAAACTTAAATTAAATGCGGTATTACTCTTTCCACTTCCGGTTGGAGCTTCAAGATAGAATATCTTACTGTCTATATTGTTTTTCAGATTATATTCTGTTTCAAGAAACATTTCTGTCCGCAGTACATTTATCCCCTTAATATTTCCAATAACCGTGTCTTTATTAACTTTAGCAAGCTGTTCTTCATCTAATCTTTTAATATTCTTCTCATAATTACGTATACTTTTCTGTACGTCATTATTCTCATATTCATTTATTATGTTATCAATATTATTAACATTTCCATAATCGTTATTTTCATATCCATTCATAAATTCAGATGTTGCATAATAATCTGCTGCCACTAATAAAGAATATAAAAGCCTTGTCCACGCATACAAATAAATATTCTTTTCATTACTTTGATATGCCATTCTATTAAGCCATTCATCACGTTTTCTAAGCTTTACAACCGGCTCTTTGTATAACTCCTGTTTAAACATTTCGTACCAGTCATATGCATCTTTTCCTGAATTATCACCTTCTGTATTTTTTCCAGTCAACCCACTAAAAAAATATTCCAGATTATTCATATCACTATGATGCCTTGAAATTATATAAGAATAGATATACGCAAAGTCTTTAAGCACATCAGACTCATCCCTGTTAATTCTTCCATCACCTTTTGCTGTATTAATAATATCCAGAAAATAATCAAGATAAAAAATTGCCGATACAATAGAATGTCTGCTCGATATACTTTCAGGTGCATATTCCACTTTCCAGCTATTCTTCATTTTCAGCTTTTGAAATAAAGGATTTATCTTTCCAATATCGTGTAAAGTTACAACATTAACCGACATCAACTCAAATATATGTCTGGCTTCATTGGTAATATCCCCCATATACAACTGCTCAAACTTTATAAATACTGTTTCAATATGTTTAGCTTCAACAATATTAAACCAATACTTCTGACAACGCCTTGTGTGCTCTGTTAAAGTTTCTTTTTGAGTTTCATCTTCTGATAAATGTGCATAACATTCATCTCCAAATTCCGTAATACTGTCTAACGGCAGCATTAAACTTTTTATATTAAACAACATTTTCCCATCACATTCTTTACTCATACTTGTCTATGTTTCCCCTTTCTCTCACTTACATAATTAATTAAAAATGCCACATCAGACAAAATGAACTTATAATAAATTCCTATTGCCTGATGTGACATCATTAATATAATTATTAGTAAAACTCCAAAACCTTACCTTCTGTTTTATAAAGGTCATATAACTTGTCATTATTTATATCCACTAACATATTAGTATAACAAATATCTGCATATTCATATAAGTTAGTGTATCCATTAAGAGCAACTGGCAATTTTTCAGCATATTTAAACACTTCTATATCATCTTCATCATCAGGCATAATTAAACTGCCTGTTTCCTTTAAAAACATACTAGATATAACTGTTTCTTTTAATATTGTATCCTCAACAACAACTTTTTCTACATTTGTAATATCTGCTGGATGATCGTTTTTACCAAGATAAGGAAAATAAACGCACTTTCCTTGTTGTAAAAATCCAGCCAGTTTCTCGGCTTCTTCACAATCAATCAGTACATATATATCCCACACTGGATTCTCTAACCATTGCTCTTTTATAATAAGATTACCGCCCTGTTCAGCACTTGCATAACCTACTGAATTATTAAATATCTGGACTTTCTTAGGTATATATCCACGTTCATTTTTAGGCACAACTGACACTTTTATATGTCTTAATTTTTCATAGAATTCAGGATAATCAACTTCTATAGGATGCCCCTTCTTTTCCTTTTTCCATTCTTTCTGTGCGTATCCACCATACCCTAATATTGCACCAAATATTCCTAACAAAGCAACCTTATGTATATGGCTATATGTAAAATAATAATAGGCATTAACTTTCGGTTTCTTGAAAAAGGCATTTCTGCCACTTAATGTAAATTTAACAGCCTCCATACATTACACCTCTTTTTGTGTAATAATATCATAAAGCTTCTCCCCTTTAATTCCAGATACAATCTTAGTTGTATGTGGATTAAAGTAAACTTCAACGTCCTTTATTCTATCTCCGATATTATTAAGTATTTCTGCAACTCCACTTATATCTATTGTATTAAGTTTATCACCTTTTTCAAAGCTTATGTACTCAGATAAGTTAGGAAGATATGTATCTATCTCTGTCTCTACAAATATTGCAAATTCATTCTCGCAGCCTTCTTTAGCATTAGTTGCATAAGCTGTTGCACTTACTAAAGCAGTTCTTTTAAAGTTCTCATAATCTTCCTCTGTATATCCGTCTGTAACTCCAAGACTTACCAGTTCCTTATATGCAAGTGGGTTAATTACAAATGGATAAAAATAATGTGCTTCATCGCTTGTAATTTTTGTTCCTAATGTTGAATTCTTTGCCTCTTCATTTTTCTCGCTGTCTTTACTTTCTTCCGAATTTTTCTTACTATCTTTACCTGCTTCAGTACTAAATGGTGATAATATTTGTTGAACTTCAGGATTAATATCAGAATATTTGTTGAAACCCTGTCCAAACTGAACAGCACCTGTTATTGAAAATTTATTATCAGATACTGTAAATGTTGCACCAAAGTTCTTAATATCTACCGCTGACATAAGATTCATAAGTACCTCTTTGGCTTTCTTTTTCCCTTTTAAATCGAATCCTTTAAATATTTCCTCATATCTATCTCTTAATGTTCTTGGCACAAGTGTTCCATCTTTCTTAGAAATTGTCATAGATTTAATATATAACACTTTCTTTCCTTCATCATTCCACATTTTCTTCATAGGATACTTTAAAGCTTTATCACTTCCATACACATCTCCATTCTGTGTACTCTTTGGATACCCAGAAAAATCTGCATTCCAATTAGCCATAATTGAAGAAATTCCTATAACTCCATATACTCTCTTATTCATATTAATTTTCCTCCTCTGACTTCTTTGAATCGTATATAAGATTATCACTTAAATATCCAGCTATTATATCTTCACTATTTACCTTTCCTTCTGTCATATAAGCTATAATCATTGCATAAAGCTTATTGTATCTATTATAGTTAATTTTAATTGCATAATTATATTTCTTAAATAATTGTTCCAATCTCTTTTTTAATACACCTTCATTTGCAACATAAATAAATGGATTTGCTAACGAATGGTTTTTATCTTTTGATTTATTTAATGAAATGTAATATCTAACAAGCTGACCGACTGCATAATAATATTCGCTTTCGCTTTCTATCTGACTATCTCCATCCTGATTAATCTTACTTCTAAGATTACTTCTTATATTAATATATCTGTCTTTCTCTTCTTTCATATCGTTTCCTCCAAAATACACATCTAACGATTTCATCAGATTAAACTGCTTAACTGCTTTCCCAATATAACCGTTAGTAATTGAACTCTTAATAATACTAATACTCACTAAGTGCAGAATGCTTTCTATACCTTTACTCTGCCCCTTATAAAGCCACGCAAATATAGCATCCCTTGATAAAAATATATTTTTCTTTAAAATACTATCTATATTTATTTTTTTAATTTGCTCTTCATCCGAAAAGAAATTGCCCGACAACCACTTAGAAAATAATACTTCATTAATTACAGCAAGTAATTCTTTCTTATTACCATATTTCCTATATTGTTCATCTGTAACATCATCTTCCAAAACATTAGAATATACAAATGGCTTATAAAGATTATACTTATAATCAACTATAGTATCCTGATGTTCTATTTCTATTAATATATCCCCCTTTTGGGTACATACAACAATAGTCTGCAAAAAGAAACCCGAAAAATCTCCTTCAATAAATTCTCCATTTTTCAAAGCCGTAATTCCACTTTTGTTATACTTGCTATCAAGGACTGAATTATCAAAAAACAAATTAGTATTACCTTTATTAGCTTCGTTCATAAGATAATCAAAAAACATTCTTTGGACTAACGCATTTTGTGTAGTTAGTAAATATGGTGCCATTATTTTTCTTGTCTTATGTTCCATATATGGCTTCTTCGGATTCAATGTAAGATTATCATTCGGAGGTCCTAGTATCTGTCCATCAATTTCTGTACTATAATCATTCTTGTTAAAAAGTTTAGTTATAAGATAACGTTGTTCTTCCCTGACATACAACTCTTTATCATCTTCAAAAAATATCTTAAGATAATTCTTACCTGTTAACTCTATCCCCATATCTTTAAGCTTAAATATATTCTGTTTTATCCAGTTTCTTGAATATTCCAGCTTTTCCTGATCAACATTGCCTACCTTTTCAGCTATATAATCATACATTTTCGCATCATAAATATTCTTATATTTTGCTTTGGGATTTTTTAATACATCATAATATCTGTCAATCGCCTGCATAACCAATTCCATATTATCCAGCTTGTTCCATTTTATCCAAAATGACAAATAATTATTAGAATGTATTGCTTTTTTCGGATCCTGAGGCTTATCCTTACTTACCAGTCTGCTATGATAATCATAAAACTTAATATCATCATCTAATTGACTACCGCTTATCATACCGTTTAATGTTCTTGTCTTCTTATCAAGCTTAAATGACCTGCTCTTTAACGTTCCATCCTTCTGCACAACAATATAATCGCCATCTGCCGGAATATAGCTATCTAATATAAATTTTTCCCGATTTCCAAATTGTTCTTCGGTCTTTTCAAGCTCCCTGGCAAATATTTCAATGCAATCTTTTAACAAACATATCCACCTCCATCATCTTAATATTTTGTAATATAAATATATAACTATAAATTATACACAATTATATATATTTATAATCACAATATCCAGCTCCTCTGGAATTCATTTCGCTAATTCCTGTTCCAATCAGAAAATATGCTAATTCCTGAGCCTTTTTATTATCGGCTATCTTAAGGTCAAACTTATCACCAAGAAGTGTAATGCCTTTATACCTAAACTTCACCGGCTTCTTATTAAGGAACTGTATTGATGTATATAAATCAAAATCTTCATCTAGTTTGCTATTAGTAAAAGCATTATATTTTTTAACAGCATTTATAAAAAGTCTCTGCTCATACTGCTCTACTGAGTAATTATCCTTCCAGTATCCAATATCATTCTTTTGAATTGCCGGTGTCAGGGTATATATCTCCTCAATAAATCTCTTTGAAATAATTCTTTTCTCAACTGTCAAACCTTTTAATGTTTCTGTATAATGATTAGCAAGCACCTTAGACATATAAGATGCCAGTTCATATTTAACTGTTCTTATTGTCATCGTATATATGCTGTCTTTCTTATATATTCCCGAACGCTCAAGAGGATATAAGCCATTGTACGTATACATCTTATATCCTGTGTTCTCGTGGTATGTCAACCACTCATCACTCAATGCCAGTGCTGAGTCTATGTAATCTGATTCTATTGATAACATATCGTCAACTGGTATATCTTTAAGAGTATATAATTTAATTTTTAATTCATATACTTTAATATTCATTGTATCACCTCTTTTCACTTCAACGTTATTATATATTAATTATAACTCTCCTCTATAAATAAAATTGTAACATATTTTCTAGAAAACATTCAAAAAATATCTAATTTATGTTGTTAAATAATGATAAATTTGTATATAATATAAAATATGTACTTAAATATTAAGTTATCATATTTAAACAATAACATATATTGTATTTAAATACGCTTTTTTGTATTATTTTTATAAACCCAGCATACTATGTGTGTATTTTATTTTCTATAGTATATATTTAATTTATTAATTTACTTATTATTTAATATTTTTAAAGTGATAATGCAAAACATTTTCAATATGCAAAAATTTATACATCTAATATTAATGTTCAATAAACATTTACTCTGGTCTTACCTGTTACTGAGTAAACACCTATCGATTTTATCTCAAACTTGACTGCTCCTATTCTTTCCTGTAACTCTATTTTAGCAGTTTCAAGAATATATGGTATCAACTCTAAAGGATATACTTTATTACCTTTCTTTAAATCCTCTAGTGGAACCCAACAGAAATCCAGATCAATTCTTTCATTATCCAGCTCATCATATCCATAAAACACTCCATCTAATGGAATATTATCATTCACCAGATGCACATTATAATATAAGCATATCTGATGACAGGGTCTTCCCCCATGGAAAATAAATTTTTCCGATTGCCAATAGATTATCTACCTCTATCTTTGTATGAAGCTCTTCTTAAAATTCCCGTTTAAGAGTTTCCATGCTTATCTCCATAGCTGCAACGTGTCCGCCAATAATAGCATAATCATCATTCTTTGGATGCTGTAACGAGATTTTATCATTATGTATCAATATACCGCCAACTCTGTACGAAAATACAAAATCATCATTTTTAAATAAAATATCCACTTATATCCCCGCTTTCACTCGTGTAGTGAAACTTATTATATTAGTGAAATCCTCCTACATATCCATTCTTATTTTATCAATCAAAATAACATCTGCCGGCAGCCATTCAACCTCATCAAGATGCTCCTTAGTCAGCCATTTTGCATTTTCATGTTCCTTTAACTTCAATTCTCCGCTTACTATCTCACACCAAAAACAATCCATTAAAAGATGAAAATTGGGATAATCATATTCAATTGTATCTATTAAATTTCCTATTTTAACTTTTGTATCTAATTCTTCCATAATCTCTCGTTTTAATGCTTCCTGTGGTGTCTCTCCTGCCTCTATTTTTCCTCCTGGAAATTCCCAGCCATCCTTGAATTCTCCATACCCGCGCTGCGTTGCGAATATAATAGGCTCCCCCTTATCATTAACTTCTTTTATTACTGCTGCAACTACTTTAACTGTTTTCATATAATTCTTGTGTGACAATTATAAAACTAATTATCTCACTTTCCTTCTTTCTTTTAATATCGTGATTTAATGCAATAAATTAAGTAAAAAAGTCTTTTTCTGCAAGCACAAACGACTTTTTATACTTTTGACATATACATAATATTTATGAATTTACAATATACTCATATATATCCTCACGCACAGGAACATCAAGTATCCACTCTATCTCAACTGCTGTTTTCTGTGTATTTGGCATTGTAAATTCCTTAGTATTTCCACTAGCCGTCATATGCCCAAGATAATAAAATTCCTTAGAAATCTTATCGTCCTTATTCTTTCGTACAAAAAGTTCTACTCTAATTCCTCTCTCTTTAGCCTTAAGAAAATTCTGTACATCCTCAGATTGCAGGCTCCTTCCCGATTTTGATATTGCTATCAATCGATCCCTAAATCCTGGTTCAAAATGATCCTCATATTTTGTTGTGTCACTAATATCATCCGATTTATCATAATTAATAAATACTGGAAATGTCTTTGTTTTCTTATCATATTTATAATCCTCCTTTCTGCGAAATGCACCAATACGTCATGAAACATCTTGGCTGACTTTCGCTTTTCTAATTTATATTCCTTCTGATATTATTTACCTATAAGGCTGACACACTACAGAACACGTGGATGTGAGTGGCGGGGCTGTATAGCGGCGACCTCGCATTTTTATTTGTTGTCGGTCATCCGTTAAGGCATCAATGATTGGCGCATAACGTAGCCCGTAAACTTATCCCTTCCAAAGTCGACTCGATTTTGCCGGATGACCAGTCACTGTCAGCTTTATAATAATAATTCATCAGGAGGTACTTCTATTGTCCTTTAAAATCCTCAAAAATAACTGCTGTGGTCTTGGTGTCCACAAAACATGGATTTATGCATATATCGGCATAACAGATTCCCTGAAACGTACCGAGTATAAAGAAGCCCTCTTTTCTTCCTTCACCAAAGGTCTGAATGAGCTGTGTTACTGGCTTTCTAAATACAACTGTACGGATGTCTGCATAGAATCTACCGGTAAGTACTGGATCCCTGTTTTTAATGTTCTGGACAAGAATAACATCTGGGTTACTCTTTCCCACCCCAAATATACCAAGCCTCAAAAAGGCAACAAGACTGACCGCAAAGATGCTAAATGGATTTGTGATTTATATATGTGTGGAATGGTTAAACCTTCCTTTATTCCACCTGCTGACATCCGTGAATTAAGGGATTTGGTAAGATACCGTTTCAAACTCACTTGTATGATTACCTGTGAGAAGAATCGTGCCCACAACTGCCTTACTGTTTCTAACTTAAAACTGGATGATGTCTTTTCCGATATATTTGTTAAATCTTCTCGTTCTATTACAGAACAGATTTTACAACACCCTGGTGAAACTTTTGATGTTGCACCTTTTGTAGATGGCAGATGTAAAACTCCTATCGAAGAAATACAAGCTGCTGTTGATGGTGCCATGTCCAAAGAATGATACAGACCGCTCATTTCTGGAAGATCTTCTTCTATGGTCACTAACGCTGCCAGAATATATCAGAATACAAAAAGACCGCTAAACTGCGGTCTTTCAAAAGTCAAGGTACATCAGATGGAGCGTTTACCTTCAAAGTAACGTTCTCCCTTGTCATAATTAAGCTGAAGGCGTTCTTCAAAAGTCTGTAATTTAGATTTATCACCAACTCTTAAGAATACATCATCTGCCTGATTTGCATGCACCTGTGGACTTGCGTCAATATTCATTACAAGCACATGATTCTCTCTTCCCTTTTCATTGACGCATGGAACTTTTTCTATTCTGACTTTAATAGTCGGATTGCAGAAATCAAATGGCACTCTTAGAAGTTCATTTATCTTCTTTGTTTCAAAATCAATGCCTTCAATTCTTTTTGTCTTATCGGTTATACCTATTGCAATATCTCCACCATCCGCATTAGCAAATGCAACAATCGGTATTGCTAAATCCTTAGGAGAAATATTTATACTTTTTCTATCAAATGTCTGATTTTCTTCCTTTGATAAAATTTCTTCAATCGTCATTGCATTCACCTTCCTATAACTTCCACATTTTATTGGCTTCAATCTTGAGCTAATTCTATCTTTAGTCTAAGCAGAAAAGCCGCTGTTTATCTGCATCTTTTCTTCTACTTTGGACTAATATATAATTATTTGATCTATTTAATCCAAATAAATTTTAATCAATTATCTTAAGAATCACCTTAAGTATCATCTTGAGTATTATTTCAGTATCATCTTGGGTATCACTTATCTGTCATCTTTCGGTATTCATTAATTAAAATTCTTATTTATCATATGCCCCCCCAATTTTTCTTTTACCTATACCTTTCTCATCGATACGTCGTGCTTGATTTTTTGATAGCAATTGGTTGCTGCGAATTATATCCTCCCTCTATACCATCATAATATCCATAAAAACTCAAGAGATTAACTATATCTTCAATTTCCACTTCTGATTTAGGGCCAATAAATATTTCCTTGATAATACTTTTTTTAACTCTTTCAAAGTTCATTTCTATGTATGGTATCAATTTATTATTTGCTGTTCTATATTTAACCTTAGAAAAAAGAATATTTTTTGAACTTGGTATGTTATAGTGTCCTATTGGAGAACATACTACTGCTCTCCATTCTTTCTCCTCTTTAAAACCCGGATTTTTTACAAATGGAAACTGCATTCTATAATTTTGACTTAACTCAAGTGCAACATGTCCCACCCCCTTATATTCCAATTTTTTTATATTGTCTGCAATTATACCCTGAACATATTCCTGTAGGTTATCATAAATCACTTTTCCAAAAGCAGTATGAAATTCACTTATCTGATTTAGTTCTTCAAAAATTGCCTTATCAAAACCAATTGCTATTCCTTTCCCATCCTGCGCATAACCTCTCCATTGACTTAATTTATCTTTACTTTCAGAAAAGCAAACACAAAATGTTTTCATTGAAAAATCAATATGTACCCCCTCCTCATACCAAACACTCCATGCTTTTAATGCTTCAACATCATCTCTCAGATATTCTTCCATCCCCTTATTTACAAATTCTCTGCATCTTATACACTCTTGATAATCGTTTGATTTTGCAATATCAGAAAGCCATATACTTGAATTTTTGATAATATTAAAAAATGTATCAACACTACAATAGTGATATACTACTTCATTCATACTTTTACACATATTTCCTTTCTAAATCTATTTAGTCATAGTTCTCATTTTTTTATATTTTATACTTTCTCATGACAACAAAAGAATTACAATCAATAAAATTTGAAACATAACAGGAAATCGTAAAGACTACCCTCCATATCAAATAATATATGTAATTCCGTACTATTCTAACTCTTCCCAAAGGAAGTATCATCAAATCAAAAATGCTGATTTGATGCGACATTTCACCAAATCTATTTCATCAAATGTTACTCTTTTCATATCGTTTTCAAAAACTTTAGCAGCAAATTAGTTGCAATACTTCCCTATTGCTCCTATGAAATCCATTGCAGATATAATCTACTTTTACTACTAAAAACAAATAATCAAATGTGTCTTGAGGGTACTTCACTGTGCCTGCTGCCACACCCACTATGAAAGGAGCTTTTCTATGAGCAATCAACACAAACATCCAACTATAAGTTTTAGAATAAGCGATGCTGAACGCAAGCAAATCGAATCCCGCATTCTTGCCAGTGGCATGATGAAGAAAGATTACTTTGTCCGTTCCTGCATCTATAACCGCATCTGCGTTGTCGGCAAGAAAGAAACTATATATCCTCTTGTGCAGACTATTAATGCTCTGTATCTACAATTACTTGAAATGCAGAAATCATTTATTGAATGCTGTGAACATCAAGCTTTAAACAGTCTTCCTACAAACGATGAAATCAAAGAACTACAGACCGATTATAACAATCTGCTTACAGCCATCATTGACCTGCTTGATGGTGCTAAGTATCTGTGGGAAGGAGAGTCCCATGAACAATAATCTTGATTATCAATTTGGTATGTATGCGCCTGCCACAGACTCCATCATTATCAATACCGGCGAGAATTCTGTTCTTATTATCCGTTGTAAAGAATGTAATTCCTCCGTTACTTTTGACGACCCGAACGATGTTGTGTATCTTTACCGGCTAGCAAAGGAAACACCTCTGCTGTATGCCGAGCTTGCAATGAAGGAAAATGGATTGCAGGATTATGTTGATGCTATGAATGAATTTAATTAATACCTATACCAATCCCTCCATACACACTTGTTGGGACTGGTTATTTTATTCACAGATTACTTTCTCATATTTATGATATGTAATTGAAACTCCTGTCATCTCCTCCAAACTATATGTTCCTTTTTTTAAAACAATCGTTTCCCCTTGTATTTCGCAGTCCATAACCACAAATTTGCCATTATAATTCGATACTATAGCTCTATTCTGTTCAATAACCTCATATGATTTCTTGTCACTAATTTCATAGTCCATTTTTATTGCAATTCCTGTTGCTACATTCATAACATATAGCAGCAGCGCTATTGATAATACTATCTTTTCAACTTTATTATATTTTCTATTTTTCCAAAAGAAATTCCTGATTATTATAAAATATGCTATCATTACGTCCACAATTAAAAACACTATAATTGTCACATAATTATCTACAATTTTTCTCAACCATGTCCAAGGAATAATTTCTATCAAGTTAATTGTATATAATATATTTTGAACAAACAAAACACACACCGTAAAAAGGAACATCAGTATCACATATATCTTGCTGTTAATTTTTTCACTTATATACGAAAATATGAAGGGATAAGCAAACATAAGAAATGCACATAGAACAAAAATCAATTTATTTTCAAACATTTCTGTTCCACTAAAATACTTTCCATCTATCCCATAAAAACTTGAGCATGAAACAGAAAAGCTCTTTGAAATTACCAAATTCATTGTTCCTACTAAAGTAATAAACGCAGCTAAACCAGTGCCCAAAATATTCCATACATTATCTTTCAAAAATTGCTTGACCTTACTATCTCGTGTACTTTTATAAGTATTTCCTTGACTGTCTACAATCTCTTTACCTTGTTTGTCTTGCATATCTTCATCCTTCCTGTAAAACCTAAATTTAATTAGTATTATAATACACAATACACTTTATTCTTTGTCTTCCCCTCTCCTTTAAGAATCTCTAGTTTTTCTGCTTTTGACAACAAACGACTTGCTGTCTTTACCTCAACGCCCAACAATTCTGCCGCAATAACACTGTTTATTTTTTTATTTCCATTCAAATACCCTAAAACAACCTGCATTCTGGCTCTTTCCAATTCGGACATTAATTCGGACATTGATTCGGACATTGATTCGGACATTGCCACTTTATTTTCAAATCCATCCCTAATATGAATAATCGTATTCAAATAGGTTCTGTCTTCATCCATCTCAAATTCCGGCTCTGGTGAACCATTTTGTCTTAATTCTCTTAATATCGTTGGAATACCCGTGCCTTTCTTCTCAGATAAATCAATTTCCTTAAACAATTCACCAATTCTTCTATTACGATACTTTCTTCCCTTTACCTTACCTGCTGCAAAACGTTCTATATTAATCCATTTTGCAAGTCCCGGATAATTTAGTATTTGAATACTATCTACATATATACGAATTTCTACCGGTTCAGCTTCCCGATATGATTTGTGAAAAACTGCATTTACAAGAGCTTCTTCCAAAGCATTATATGGGTAGTTAAAATATCTTATCGCTTCCGATTGTCCTTGCACTTTTATAACCTTTTGTTCAAGAATTGTTGCTTTTATATACTCTAAAGCATCCTGAACCTGTTTCCATATCGGACCCGTAAATGTTTTTTCCGTGAAATCATCAGACGCCTCTGCTTCTTTTGTATTGAATCTAATCAATTCAATGTATGCCCCAGGAATTAATTTTTCCGGATGTTCTGTAAACATCAATACGCCAATATTTCTAATATCTAATTCCGTATCTGTCTCATTTGCGACTTCCTGTGCAAGTAATAAATCTTCTAATGAACTATTATTAAGTTCCTCCACCAAACTACTATTACTTTTGCGAATAAAATCCTCAAGATAACCTCTTCTGATATTATCAATTGTTGCTCTTCTATTTACCCTATCGTCAAACGGAACCGAATTGAATTTATCAAACAATTCTGATATTTCATCCTGTTTTGCATAGGTTGTAAGAGAGGCTGGTCTAATCCAGTATTTCATTGTCTTATCTGCCTTTTGCCCCTTTTCAACATACACAGACTTCGGTGCCTGATAAGGACCACTATCACCTGCCGAACACCATAAATATATTAAAAAGTTTCCTTGTTTCTTGTAATCAACCACTTCTATTTTTGGAATATATCGTGGGACAATCTGATTACAATACTGAAATATTTCCTGTTGGATAGTATCCAATTCTTCCTTTGGAACACCCATCAGCGGAAATACTGGCATTCCTTTTTCCTCTTCTACACCAATCACAATATAACCACCATTAGTATTATCATAATCATTGGCAAAGGCACATATGGAATGAATAATATCATTTGGATTCCAACCTGTTTTATATTCTACACGATCGTGCTCGACAACACGACCTTCTAATAATGTTTCTATTTTTAATGGTATCATTCAATGCCTCTCTTTTATAGACATGATTGTCTTATGACTTTATTTCATCATTTTTTGATAATGTTCCGGATATCCTTCTATTTCAAAAACCAATTTGAATGCATCTCTAAAGCTATCATAATCAAACTCTTTAATATCAAATATATTTTGTCCCTTTGAATGTGATTCTCTATTCATATATCAATTAAATGCAAGGAATCTTATATCCTGTAATTCTGGTTTTTGAAAGACCTGTGGAAAATCAAGCTTTTCGACAAAATTAAAAAAATACTCAATTATGTTTCTCATGCAATTTGCTATTAACGCAGGTGCTTGTGCCCTATCTTTTACAATTTGCCAGTATGCTTGATAATCATTTTGAATTTCTTCATATTTCATGGATACAAAAGAACTTCCGTCTGCATTTTTACATAGTCTAATTAATTTTTGCGTTTCCTCACGTTCTTTATGATTTGTATTAGTCAATTCATAGAAAAAATACAAACTATGTGTAAGAACAAATATTTGTTCATACTTTTTTGTCCGTAAAAATTCATTATGGATTAATCTACCAATATTAAATACATATATATGAGACAAACTCGAAATCGGATCATCAATTACAACAATTTTCCCTGTTGTAGAAGATTCGATCGTTGTTTCACCCTTACACAATTCCATGAAGTAGAGGAAACTAATAACCATCTTTTCTCCTTCACTGAGCGTTTTAAAAACATTTCCTCTACCATCTTCTCTTTTTAATCGGTATAGAGCATTTTCCTCTGAATACTTTTCTATAGTAAAATCTGTAATTCCGATATCTACTAAGCCTTGTTTTATATTCTCTACCGCCTCGTCTATATTAACGGTTTCCTTCTGCTTTTCAGCAATAATCGCCTGCTGTAGATTAACATCTTTTACAATTTGCTCAAATTTCTTTTTATACTCTTCTTTGTCTTTCATATAGGTATTCTTAACAGTTTCATATAATGTAAACACAGAAAAATATTGTTTCTTCATCAATTTCCAGAATTTACTCTTAATTATTTTTAAACTTTCCTGAACATTATCAATTTTTTCGTTGTATATTTTAATTTTATCATTTGCTTTTTCAATAATAGCATTTATTTCTTTTTCACATTCATTCAATGAGGATATACTAACCACCAAACTAGGTGTTTTAATCTTCTCTTTTAATAAGCTAATATTTTCAGTTGTTACCTTTACAATTTTGGATAAACAAATCTCCGTTTCTTTCGTATACTCCTCTATAAATCGATTGTTTCTTAGTTCCTCTATTTGAGTAATTCCTTTCTCTATTCTTTTCTGATAATTACTCAAAAGAGTTTCAATACTTCTTATATCATTCTGATAACTCTCGTCAAAATAGCCTTTTATTTGTGACAACAACTCTTTTGAAATCGTATCTTGTTGACAAAACGGACACGGTGCAATTTCATCTTCATCATGCACATATTCTAAACCTTCACTTACCCAGGCTGAATTTCCAAGCTTTTCAATCAATGTGGCAACCGAACTATTTTTATTTCCAACTATGATTTTTTCTAACAAAGAAGACTTTTCCATTTCTTCAACCATAAAGGAAATTTTCTTTATCAATATTTCTTTTTTCAGATCACCTTTTAACTCTTGTGCCTCTTTCTTTAACTCATCTACAGAATAGTTAATGTCCTCATCCAAAGATATACCTACCAGATAATTAAACAATGTTTCTTGCTTACCTTTTAATCCTTCAAGACAATACTCCAAGACACGGTCTCCACCAGTATATTCAGTTTTTATTTTCCAAACTTCTTTATAGAAATCCAACAATTGCTTTTGATACTTATCCCCAAGTTCCTCCCTTTCCTTTTCAATCATGCTTTGATTTTCTATCAGAGTTTTTAATTTAATTTTAGCTTCATCCACAATTTTCTTTACTTCTTTATTCTTTTTGGATAATGTAAAAATACCTTGTATTTCCTCTGTCTCATAAAAATTATCAGCTATAAATTTCTGATTATACACCAATACTTTATCTGTATTACCCAAGCCTTCAACCCTACATTCTCTGTATGGTTCACCTGTCATATCATACAAATAACTAGACAATGTACTTTTACCCGTCCCATTTAAACCATATATCAAATTAACTTTTTTATCCGTTTCCAGAACTGTTTCCGCCTTATAACTGGCAACATTTTTCATTACAATCTTATTTATCATAAGTCCTCCTGCTATATTCCTCTACCTAAATTTCCATATACAAACATCTATTTATCCACATCTGTAAAGAAGTATTCCAACGCCTCCACAAACATATTATGTTCAAACAGTTCCTTAATTTGCTCCCGATGCATCCACGCAACCTGCGCCACTTCATCTGTTGTAGCATTACTCAAATCAACCTCTCCATCATATTCAAATAGCCAAACATCCATAATATCATTAAAGATTTTACCCTCTATGATTTTTCGTGTCTTTGTAAAAAGAACTTGTCCATTTTCCGGATTCAAATCAACACCAACTTCTTCTTTTGCTTCTCTGATTGCTCCTAACAGGCTATCCTCGCCTTTCACAACCGAGCCACCTACACATTCCCACATCAGCGGAAATGTTGGTCTGTTTGCCGAGCGCTGCGAAATCAGATACTCTCCCTTTGAATTGCGAATCCATACATGCACCACCAGATGGTATCCGTCTATCGGTAACTGCTCACCTCTAACATGGTCCTTCCCAAGAAGTTCCCTATTTTCATCATACAAATCCCAAATTTCCGCATCCGGTACATATTCCACAATATCGCCAAAATCTGCATTTAGAGTCTTACATATCTTACTTAAGATTGTAAGACTTACTTCTTCATCACGACGTAATTTTGTCATCGTGTTAGGAGCAATTTCTGCCTTTTTACGCAAATCAGATTTGCTCATTTTTTTATCCACTAATAATTTCCATAATTTGTTATATGATACAGCCATAATATTCGTTCCTACCTATTCACATAAATCTTTTTCTGCTTCATATCTACCTTTGCAACAGCACCATACTGTAACGCACATCGTGGCATAGCATGTCCGAAATTCACATTATAAACAATCGGAAGTTTCTCATTATCTATCACTCTAATAAGAATATCTTTATATTCCTGATAATAAGCTTCATCCTGTGGTTTTCCAACTAATACACCATTTACCACGTCGAATACTCCCTTTTCTTTCAGTAATAACACTTCTCTTTCAAACAATTCAGGAGTCGGTTTTTCTTCGCAGGTTTCTATAAATAGAATTTTCCCAATCCACTCTTCCTTATTTGGAAACAGATCATATCTTTCACAAACTTCCTTTTCATCTTCATATCTGCTATTGGTCAATACATCATAAAGGCTTTCCAAACATCCACCTAATAATCCTCCTTGGAAAATTTCACTTCCCTGGAGAAGTTCAAACCCACGTTCTTCCTTATGAGCTTTTCTTTTTGTTCCTATTGCAGCTCTTGAAAAATCTTCTCTTTCTTCATACCAAGTATCACTGGATATAATTTCATCAGATTCATTACCTTCCAAATAACTCTCAAATGCCCTTTTGGTATATGGTAACATTTCATCTGCAATTTCTCCCAAATCACAAATAAAGTTTGGTCCGTAATAAGTAGACAAGCCCAGTTTATAAAACATCAAATGATTGATCGTAGTATCTGAGAATCCTGTAAATAATTTTGGATGCTCCTCTACCGCCTTTATAAACTTTTCATCTTCCATTAGATACGGCAAAAGTCTGTATGTATCATCACCACCAATTGCACAAATAATCCCTGCAATAGAATTATCCAGAAATGCATCTTTTAGGTCTTTCGCCCTTGCTTGCGGGTGAGTTTGCAAATATTCAATACCCTTCAAAGCATTTGGCATAAATACCGGCTCCAAACCATATTCTTTTAATCTCTTTACGCCAATCTCAATATTATGACTGCAGAATTCTTCACCAAGCATTCCACTTGACAAGCTTACAATCGCTACTTTGTCACCTTTTCTTAATTTTCTTGCATATTGCATAACTACAATCCTTCCTTAGATAAAACAATATTACTTTTTATCCGCACGCTGCTTCCCCTTAAATTCCTTCTCTATATAACAATGTTCCTGTTTGGCAATCAACTTAAAACTGTAAATTGGACATTCAGATTCCATTTCGTTACAGCTGCTTTCAAAGTCCAGTTCGATAATATATGGCATCCAATCTATAATTCGCAGAAAATCTTCACAGCCAAAATTACTATCATAAAAATTCAATATCGTACTAAGGGCAGTACCATGGGTTCCTATAACAATATCTTTATCCGTATTATCTGATAAAATCTCATTCAGTGCCTCTATGTTACGTTTTTGCACCATAGCAATGGACTCTCCACCTTCTTCATGATAATTATGATCAGCCCATCGTTTCTGGAACATTCCGTGATTGTTTCCATCAGGTCCTTTTTCGCGCTCCCTCAATCTCTCATCTGTTATAATCTCTTTTGTGAAAAAATCTGCTGCCTCTGCAATGGTATCCATACTACGTTTATACGGACTACAATAAAACGCATCTATTTTCTTATCCTTCAAAAATTCCAGCACAATTGCAGAATCTTTCTTACCCTCTTCCGTCAAAGGTCTTGTCCTGTCTTCTTCCCATTCGTGTTCCGGCTGTGCGTGACGCACGAAATAAACTCTTGTCATTTGATCAGCTCCATTTCATCTTCCATTTTTACGAATCCATATTTTTCATACACTGGTCGTCCCATCTCTGTCGCCTCTAAAGTAATCTGTGATACGCCCTGTTTCCTTATATCCTTTACCAGTAAATCTAATGTATGAAATGCAATCCCCTGTCTCCGATATGCCGGTGCCGTATACATATTCATAATATAAGCCTTTTTACCTGTTGGATTATAATATGTCGGCATAACATGATAAAAACTGACACCACCAGCGCCAATAAAGGTTTCGTTATCATACACCAGATATGCAATATGCTCACCAGTTTCTAATGCGTTCTTATAATACTCATAGGATTCTTTTTCCACCAATGACATATCCACATCATTCGATAGTTTATTGGCAGTACGAAGGACGATAATTCTAATCCTTACAAGTTCATCAATGTCTGCTATGGTTGCTTTTTTATATTCATAGTTTTTCGCCATCACATACTACTCCTCTAAATCTGTTAATCTTTTCGTAAAACAAATAATTCTATTTGCTTCCGCAAACCCCATTTTCAAATGAAACTTAAGACTATCTTCATTATCCAACTCACAGTCACTCGCAAACTCAAGGCACCCCTGATCCTTTGCCCAATTCTGACATTCTCCTAACAATTCTTTCGCATAACCTCTTTTTTTATATTCTTCTAAAACAAAAATGCCTTCCAAATATCCTACCGGACTAGAATCAGTTCCCTCTACATAGTCAAACCTTAATCCGCATTGTGCAAATCCAACTATATGTTCCTCTGATATAGCAAGAAAAATAATATTTTTTCCTTTTCTTATATGTTCGCAAAAAATCTTTGTTAAATCTTCAACTGTGTGTGATTTCCACATTTGAATTGCCAAGCTCACAAGTTGGGGAACATCCTCTAAAGTAGCTTTTCGAATCAATTTTACCACCTATCCTTAACTCTTTCTGAAATATTTGTAAGATACAATAAACCACTTACTCTATCTGGTTACAAAATTCTATAATTTCTTCTTTCCTACAGTCCAAATCTTCCTTATATTCCACTGAGCATAAACCAAGACTGTCACAACACTCAATTTCCATATGTCCATAGAAATGTTCTATGCTTGCGATAATCCTCTCACATTCCCTCATGCCCGGTCCAGTTCTTAATGCGATAACATATCCCTTCTTACCACTACTTATCTTGGCATGCGGTTCATGTGTGTTACACCACGGAGTGCATCTATCAATAAAAACTTTAAATTGTCCCGGTATATCTGCCCAGTATGATGGAGACACAGATATAACTATATCAGCCCATTCATATTGCTCAATTATCCTATCAACATCGTCATTCTGAACACATTTTGCTGTATTATGACAAGTTCTACATCCTTTGCAAAATTTTATCTCATAATCATCAATACATATGTTTTTAACATCATGTTTCTTTTCCAGACGAGCAGTAACTATATTAACAATTTCTGCTGTTGCTCCATTTCTTACAGGACTACAATTCATTACCAATACTTTCATTTTGACCTCCGCTTTCATGCCCCATGTTTTTATATGATATCACAGAATCACCACATCATCAATAACAATCGCAATATCTTGCGATTGTTTCCTAGTTTTCAATATATAATTCGGCTGTGTAAAGTGAACCGGGGATATGCAGAGGAATTATCTTCCTCTGCCCCTATTCCTTATCTTATCTCTTACCTTTTCTTTATCAGCATCTCTATTGATACTCTCATCATAAATCCTCTGAAACTCCTCATAAAGCTCATCTCCATCAAGCTTTATCCCCAGCCGTTTCATCACATCAGAGAACAGTCTTATGCTTCCACTAATATCAGCAATATCAAATCCGAATATATCAGCCTTAACAGAATCACTAATATTCTCATAACCACCAAGCTCTGATATTCTCCTGACAATCCAGCCAGCTTTGTCCACTGATTCAGTTTCTCTAGTTTCCACAAATTCACTTTTACCTTTTACATCAGTTATACTTTCGCCAACTCTTGCCATATTCACATCAGACAAATTAAGAATCTCTGGTATTCCTATGCCATCTAAATCAGTCTGTTGTTTTCTCGCACTATCTGTTTGCTCTTTCTGTATACCTATTTCATTCTGATTATTGTCTGGATACATTACCACAACATTCGTCTCCGGCTCAACAGCCACATCTTCCTCAAACACAGCCTCCTCTTCCATCCCCGGTATCTCAACATCCCTGTCAGCAACAATCTCCTCATTCTCCGACACCGCATAATATGCCGTATACAAATCTTCTTTCACAATGCTGATTTTGATATAGAAACAGTTTCTGATGTATTATCATTACTGTTTAAACTAGACGACCAGATCGATATGAAATTTGAGGCAGATAAGGACGATTAGGGCAATTTCAAACCTGCTACTGTTAAGCTGTCCTTTAAGAACAATCTCATCAATAAAAAACTTTGTACCTATATGAAAGCTTTGGAAATTCGTGAAAAAATGCTAAATGCTAAAGATGAATATTCAGAAGAAGAGTATGCTGACAGTTTGCAGCATATCAATGAAAATATCGAAGAAATCAAGCAACATCTGCTTGATGACAATATGGTTGTCAAAAAAGGGACTGACCGCCTTACTGTAAAAAATTATCCAAATTAGTGAAACCTCTTGAATTATCAGACATAAGATGATAATATCTAATTAAACAGAAAGCACCCACTCCAAAGGTGGATGCTCCGAGTTTAGGTTAATGAATGTCCTTAAGGACACCGCCTATCCTGTGGATCAGACAGGATAGGCATTTTTATTTTCGCATGCTCTTCCTCGAAGAGCTTTCCTCTTTATCGAGAAAGGCAAGCAACGCTACAATCAAGCTACCAAATGACATCAGCAATGCTAATATCCCAATGAAAATCGAAATGATCTCATAAGCCGTCATCGGCGCCACGTCTACACTCTGTTTCGGTCGGTGCTAAGCAGGTGCCACTGGCACCTAGCACCCCTTCCTATGTATTCCGGTTGCCCGGTATCATAAAACTCGGGAGGCTACCTCTACGCTCCGCTCCGGTCGGCGCTAAACAAGCGTCCCCCGGACGCTTAACGCCCTGTCATGGGTACTTTCCTTAGATAGTATCCTAATATAAGAACTAATGCTTCTGCAAGGATAAATAAAAATAATTGATTATCTGTTGTTATTTCAACCCTGCCTCCTTAAACTTTTCCAATCTGTAATGATGCTCATTATCCAATTCCTTAACACCATTTTTGTAATCATATCCAAATTTTCTATAAAACTCCGTTGCTGTAATGGATGCCGGTATCTCAATTCTGCTTGCTCTTACATAAAATTCATCCGTTTCTAATGTATTTATGATTTTTCTTCCGACACCCTTTCCATGAAACTCCGGAAGAACAAAAATGGACAAAAGTATACTTTCTGTTTTACTTCCCCAAAAACTTGATATAGAACCTGTTCCAATTATTTTTCCATCAAATTCAAATACATACATATGCGCATAACTTGCCACATTCAGAACCTTTTCCGCATCGTAAGTCTTTGCAAGTTTCTCCATTGCTGATATGCCATAATCTTTACTGTTAACCTCTAAGAAATTCCTGACAATAAGATTTCTGACCTCTTGGGCATCCTCTTCCTTAAATCTCCTTACCTCAATATAGCTCTTTACATAAAAAACTAATGTCATATTTTCGTTTACAACTATTTCATCTCCAGTTCGAACAAATCCATATTTTTCATACAAATGGCAATTTTTCTCTTCTTGCTTAATAGTAGATAACCACCATTCTATTGTATTCGGATAAATATCAAATAATTGTTTGATTACGTTACTGGCAATTCCTTTATTTTGAAACTTTGGAATAATAAAAATAGGAGATATCCAATTTACATTCTTGTGTACTTTTTGCCCTTTATGCCATTTAACTCTTACAGCTCCAGCTTTCTCACCATTAAACAAAATAAAATAGAAATCCGAATTATCATCAACTATCTTCTTTGTTATTGTTTCAAGGCTTTCTTTCGCCGGACTTGTAGCATCATCATGATATTTTTCATATAAGGGCATAAACGCTTCTATCTGCAGTTTATGCAGACATTCAGCATCTTTTCTTGTTATCAGTTTAAGTTCAATTAAATCATTCATTTTCTGCACCTCTTTCTTGTAAACATAAAAAATCGCACCAAACATTTAATGTCCAGTGCGATAACTCCAATTTAATAAGATGCAATGTATGTAAAATCTTCTCTTATATTCTGGTTTTATGCACTAGACTAAAAGACCTACACGCTATAACCTAATGCACTAACCTTGCATGTTTATAGCCGTGTACGTCCGTAATACATGTACATATAATGTCTTGAATATAAGTTCTGATTCATGTGTATGTTCTCCTTGTTTTTGTTGAATAATATACCAGTCTTGGCAATTCATGTCAACAATCTATTTGCCATTCAGAATAATATCTATCATTTCTTGCTTTCCATTAGTATATGCCACCCTATCATCTGCATACTTACTTTCCAGTTCTTCCTTCACCCTCTCATACTGCAAAGCTATATTCTTATTAGCATTTAGACAATCTCTAAAATGAATATAATTCTTCCACTCAGTCCCATTCCACTTCACAACATGAATATGGTGTGTCCTGATATCCTTTTCCATATCACCCATTACATAAAGAATCTGATATTCCACATCCGAGCCACGATAAAAGATTCCTTCCTTCTGTAACTGCTCATTATGTAACATTATTCTCTCAAAATCGGTTACCTCAACGACGATATCAATAATCGGTTTCGCTTTAATTGCCGGTATTGCTGTGCTCCCAATATGCTGTATATCAATAGCATCATCACCTAATATGGATTTAAGTGTCTTGATTGTTTGAATGGCAGTCTCGTCCCACTGTTTATCATGTGGTTCAAGTTGCACTGTTCCTCTTTTTAATCCTAATGACATAGCAATCTCCTTAATATTACATCACAATTTCACTGTCGAAATATTGTTCCTGAAAATGAATCTGTCTCCTGATTTCTTCCTTTGAAAAAGTTACTCCGTCAGGCACAACTACCCACTTTTCTTCTATATCATCTTTTCTATAAACAATGGCAATAATTTTACCTGTAAACTTCTTTACTGGTTCATTTACACCTAATATATATGCATCCTGCTCTTCTCCATCTGGTGCCATAACTCCTTCAATGTAACCATAATTTATTGGATAATACATATCCTTATATTCAGGATGATAACTTCCTAATGGTCTATCGACCGTGACAGTTACTGTTGTATCAATTTATACATTATCAGCACTTTTGTTGGCATGCAGCACAAATCTTTGATTAGGATACCCAAATTCTTCAATCAACTCATCCTCTTCAAAGCCAAATTTCTTATATAAATTTCTAGGTGCAATTCCTTTAACATCGTTCTCTCTAAATGTGAACACAGTTATATCTTTATCTCGGTCAAGTTTATCAAGTGCCTCACTCAAAAGCATCGAAGCAATTCCCTTTTTTCGATAAGCTGGATCAACAGCCAAACAACATATCATATTATGCTTCCTTGAATATAAAAGTATGCCAACAATATCTTCTTCATTCTTCACGCACAAAGCACGCTTGTCATTCATAAATTTCAAAACTATTATTTTGTGTTCATCTATACTCTGCTCTGTCTCTAATCCTGGAAAATTCCAACCTACTTTTCTAACTAATCGCATCCATGAATCAATATCTGATGTTCTGCCAAATTCTACCTTCATATTTTTTATCATTGACTATCTCCTCAAATCTGCTTTGAAACAAAATGTACAATTTCTTTCCCCGGCTCAAGAATATATGGTATCAACTCCAAAGGATATACCTTAGTACCTTTCTTTAAATCCTCTAGCGGAACCCAGCAGAAATCCAAATCAATTCTTTCATTATCCAGCTCATCATATCCATGAAACACACCATCTAATGGAATATTATCATCTATCAGATGTACATTATAATATAAGCATATCTGATGACAGGGTCTTTTTCCCCATAGAAAATAAATTTCTCCGATTGCTAACAGATTATCTACCTCTATCTTAGCATGAAGCTCTTCTTCAAATTCCCGTTTAAGAGTTTCCATACTTGTCTCCATAGCCGCAACATGTCCACCAATAATGGCATAATCATCATTCTTCGGACGCTGTAACAAGATTTTACCATTATGTTTCAATATACCGCCAACTCTGTATGAAAATACAAAATCATCATTTTTAAATAAAATATCCACTTAACCACCTCCAACCTGTTCATAAAACTTGTAGTAAAAATATATTTATAAGATCATAAATCTCCTGGTGCAAATGTATCTTTCTCACATATAAGGTAAATATCTTTATTCATTTTCCCCTCAAAATATTGCTTCAAATTCATATTGGAATTCCACTTGTCCTGCGGATAAAAGCCATACCTTTTCTTTACGTCATTCATCCTATTTTCTATATCAAGAACTCCTTCCGCTCCTGCCAAACAATCGCACAATTGAATTAACCGGTCATATTCATCATATATGGTCTTTGCTAATTCAGTTTTTATAATTGTCAATTCTTCATCTGTAACATCAAATTTTCCGATGTATTCATCTATCGTATGATTATTAAAAGAATGGGTTAAACAGATCTTTGCTACTTCATCATATCCCAATGATTTCATATATACGTATCCATCATAAACATGTCCAAGATGTCTTACACCAAATTTTCTTCCTATATCATGTAGTAAACCTAATATATATGCTTTCTCAACATCCATATCACCACATGCACTTGCTATTTTTTCTGCACAGTGTGCTGCTGTTAAACAATGTTTTCCCCAAGGTCCCGGATTAAATAATAACCCATCACGAATTAACTTCAGTGCTTCTTCTCTTGTTGGCAACATAGCTTGTACCTTCTTCCTTTTTTATTTACCTTTTCAAAACTGATAACTCCATTACTCTCCCCACAAATAGAGTCAGACCAGAGCTATTTGATAAAACAAATGCCGGAAACCCGCATAAATACAGGCTTTCGGCATTTCTGTCCGTTATTCAAACTCGGCAAGTTCTGGCGAATTAAACTCTATTTCCCGTTATTTTTTCTAACCTTTTAAGTTAGAAAACTCATTATTTCTTTTTATTCACACCCTGTTTTGAAACTTTTTAGTACCAAATTAGTACCAACAGCCATTTTATCATTCTTTGGGTGTCAAGTGGCTTACATTTGATTTAGTATCACGAAGATTAAATGTTATTAATTATCCAATCTTCAGCCATATTATACATCTGAAACTGCCACTTTTCAATTTCTTTTTTCTCTGGTACTACAATTTTAGTACCAGTAAAAACAGGTTCTATCCCAGTATCCATCGGCATTTCAGCAAATGTATCAATTTTTTACATTATCCATTACTCAAATTTTTATGAGGTCTTATAGATTTTCCATCACTCAAACCACTATAAAATACATTTGCATATTTTGCTACAAATTGAACAAATCCGCATGTGTTCCAGTATCAACTAAAGTCAATGTTAGAACATCATTTTCCTTCAGATAAATTAATAACCAATCTGGCTGAATGTGACATTCCTTGAACCCCTGGTATTTCCCTTTTAGTTCATGGTCACGATATTTCTCTTCGAGAGGAATATCATTCTGCAGCATAGTAATAACTTTATCTAAAAGTTTCAAATCCAAGCCTCATTTCTTTGCCAACTTGAGACTTTTCTTAAATTTCCCGGTTAGTATTAATTCATATTGCATTAATCAATATCTTCCAAAGCCTCTGAAAAGCTGCTGTATCTCTTTGTATTAGGAGCTTTGCTGATTCTCTTTGCTTCTTCCATTGCCTCTAATACTTCCGGCTTATACTGTGGCAGTTCAACACTAAAAGGAAGTCCGCCTCTTAATACACACTGTTTTAAGAATATATTCATTGCACCAGACATATCCATTCCTAACTGTGAGAAAAGTTCACTTGCCTGTTTCTTTAAATTTTCATCTATTCTTACTTGTGTAGGTACTGTAGCCATAAAATCGCCTCCATCTCAAAATACAATAATAATATTATATGCACCTCTTATAATTATAATGTATCGTTTTGATTTACATTGTCAATCATTTGTATTATTTCTCTTAAAATATCATTTACGTGTGGATTTCTCCAAATAACTCTCCTACAAATTTCCCATTACAGTCCTTGTAGTTTACTCTTGTGTCTTTGCAGTTTAATTCCTTAATGTGATTTATGAAACTATTAACCACATTTCCTATCTCCATCCAAATTCATCTAACTTAGGACATTCTATTTCATAATGATGTATATTCCCCAGTTCAAAAAGTTCCTCCGCAGTTTCTCTTGCAAGTTGCTCCGTACTGTACACCCCATAAAGAATTGCCTCATAATTACCATTCCCACACACATCATCATAGCCAATAACAACATATAGTTCCTTGTCTGCGTATGTTGCAAGCTTTTCATCCGGCACATCTGTCTCTACAGGTAATGCCATTTCTTTTGCCTCACTGACAATCTCATATTCATAATCATTAATCCACATTTCCTCATCCGCATACACACATTCATGAATATGATCAACTGCCAAAGCACATTTGTTTCCCATTGGATGCAACTTATACCCCTTTGGAACAATCATAAGTGCATCAATCATATCTTCAACCATTTCTATATCATTGCTTAGAATTTCATACATAGGTTTCTCCATTTTACTGATGCCTCTTTCCATAAAAATAAGCTACTACCAGAAGAATTATTCTCCCAATAATAACTTATCAAATACATACGCACCTATCATTGTATAGTTTAAAGTTGTGTCCTTGTGATTTAATATAAATGTCTCCGTGTTTTACTGTCCATCTATATATCTTTTTAATTCAGCAGATTTATTCAACAACAAATCTGTAGTCTCTTTTCTCTCAAATGTTTTTCTATCATTAAAATCAATTTCATCTTGAGCAACAATAAACTCAATTATTTTCATAAATATCGACTTGCATTTTTCCTCATCAAATAACGTATCAATGATCTTGTTACAATATTCTTCCATTTTATTTTCGTTAAAACGAGGAACCTTTTTTCCGGATACATATATTCGAAACAGCATCATCGCATGATAACGTGATTTATTGTATTTTTTATCAATCACACCCTCAGAAATCAGTCTCTCAACTTTATACTGTGCTATAGAACTGGTATAATATAATATTTTCTGATCATTCGCATTAAAAATCTTATTTCCAACTGCTTTAACAATAGTACCATAATTACCAGAGACACCATGTGGATTATTCAAAAACATCGCTGTTACCGACTTAATCTGTTGGGGAATATTAACTATTCTAGTCTTTGGAATAGCCTCTAATCGATACTGTCCAGTTCTTCTTTCATAATATAATCTTCGTTCATCTTCAAAAGTGCTATAATATGTTTCCAAATTTTTTTGAAAATCTGATAAAGCCTCTAACTGTTCTGGTTTTATTGATGTCTGACTATTTGTTGCCTTAGTAATACTATTACGTGTAATATCATCTTTTGTTCCTATTACTTTAATTGGGATTAAAAGCTCCTCAATTCCATCTAAATTCCTATTCTCATACAGAACATGGCTTGTCTGACATCCGTTCACTATCTGATAATCTGTAAGTACCGCAGTTGTTCCTGTTATTTGTACATTTTCAGCTATTATTGTGATCCCATTATTCAACATGCAAAATGAATTTTTATCCATTAATTGCAATGTAGTTGTTATGGCTTTATTAACCGGATTTCTATTTCCTAAAAAATCTCGAATATTATCATCAAAAACAGGCTTTAACGAATCACCATCACCCATAATAATTTTTTTATATTCGCTAAACGGGATTACTCCACTATATCCTATGCTATCACTATCTTCATCTCCAAACATAACAATATATTTTTCAAATTTAAACTCCGCTGTCAACATATTTTTTGTTCCACGATATAGTGACTGAATCTCTGTTGCTCCACAAGGAACAAACTTTATTTCCGAAAAAATATTTAAGTTTTGTAATTCTTTCTCATTTCTATTCTTTACCTTAACAAGAGTTTTATCATCAACCCATTTTCCAGTAGTAACGTAATACATTGACAATTTTGGATTACTCTCTGTCATGTATTCTGCATTATTATAAATAAACTCTTTCATTTCAAAGAAGTTTTGAATTTCAGATGTCGTAAATTCGCTACCATCTCCTTCAAAAAACGATTTTGTAAACTCAAAAAAATTTAACATTAATGTATTATCAAATGATGAAGAAGTCTTAGCTTGAATAAATACAAAATTCACATCCAGCATTCTAGAATTCTGAATCTGAAATTCTATTTCTGAAATAGAAGTCACCAACTTATGATTTACAATAATAGCAATTCCATCAATTCCCTGCGCATTCTTCCCTGTTGATATTTCTTCAAGTTTAATATCAACAATTCCATTTTCCTTATTAACGCAGCAATAATTACAAAAATGTTCAAATGCTGTATCTGTCTTTTTTTCATCTATTTCAAATAATTTGCAAAATTCACCTAAAAATTTTTGAGTAATTGGATCCACAAAAATTCCTCCTATGTTTATTCTATGATTATCATACCAGAATCTATGCCTTTTTTCAATATTCATCGACATTATCACCTCCTTGTATAATAATATGACCACCCTTCAACTATCATACTCACTTATCCGTTTACTTTAATTTATTACGGTCCTATCAATAATCATACCATTGCTCGTTTACGATTCCGGAGATATCGCTAACAATCCGCCCTGCCATATATAATATTTATATAAACTATGTTTCTCTTTTCTCCATAACATTATTTGACTTAGCTGTCATTGTCCTTGTAGTTTAAACTATTTCTCTTTATCAATAAGTGGAAGATTTCTTCTGATACGTTTCTTTGCATTCACTAATATTTCACCTATGACATTCTTCTCATATTCGTTACAGTCATCAAAAATCAGTTTCAGCTCCTCCTGATAGTCCACAGTTTTGTCAACTACATTTCCAAATAGTACATCTGCCGTAGTGCCTAGTGCATACGTAATCCTATGTACAGTTTCAAGACTTGGTGTCCTGACTCCATTTTCTATCCTGCATAAATGCTGCGTAGAAATGTCTGCTACATTTGCCAGTTCTTCCTGCGTAATGCCTCTTTTCTTCCTTGCTTTTCTAATGTTAGTTCCGATTTCGCTGTAATCAAACTCCATTAGAACACACCTCCTAAAAATTTTGTTTGGTCTACAGACTAATTATTATCCTATTGGCTATTTCAAAAATAGTCTATAGACTATATCATAGTATCATAATATCGTCTATAAGCCAAGAGGTGAAATAAAATGAATGATAATTTGAAAGAAATCGGATTAAGAATTGCACAAGCAAGAAAGAAAAAAAGTATGAGCCAAGCTGATTTAGCCGAAAAAGCTCAAGTTTCTATTTCTCACATAAGCGACATTGAAAATGGAAAGAAACAAATTGGGATTGAAATATTTATAAGAATAACCGAAGCTCTTAATGTTTCTGCTGATTGGCTGCTCCGTGCATCAAACAATGAAGTTAAGCAGATTCAAAGGAATGAGTTTGACGAACTGCTTTCTGACTGTACTGCTGCTGAACGAAAATCTTTGCTCAGGATAATGCAGGATGTTAAGGAAGCCTTATTCAAATACAAAGATTCTATCTGATTTTACACAACTCAACCTTAATACTATCTCAAAATATGACCTGAATGCTTTGTAAAGCTTAGCCTTCAGGCCTTTATTTTTTTACCTTATTTCCACTATAGTATATTAATAACGTGGGCAAAAATGAACTAATTACTATGAAGAAATTTATCTCAATAGATATGCAGGCAACCGGGAAACAGATAAAAAAGATAATGTTACAGCAGGGTTACACCATTAACGATATCAAAGAATACCTTTATTTGAAAAATCCCCAAGCCATCTATAAATGGTTTCGAGGAGAATCCATTCCAAAGATAGATGTATTATTTGCCCTAAGTAAACTATTCAATGTTCCTATAGATGATTTGATAATTGGTGAATCGCTTATTATAGATAATCAGAACGAAACAAATAAAGGAGCAAATGCAAATGAATGAAGTGGAAAAGCATACTTTGTCTGTCGAAGACCAAAAAACCAAGATTCGTTAACGATACAAAGGAATTGATACTGACCTGATTGACATAATTCCATGTATTACTCAAGAAGATTTTTACAATGATACAAGTGAAAAAAGAGTAGCTGTTTACGCACGAGTATCCACAGATGGAATTAATCAGACATCATCATATGAGCTTCAAAGAAATCACTATGAAGATATGATCAACAAAAGACCTGGCTGGACTCTTGTTGATATTTATGCTGATGAAGGTATTTCGGGAACTTCCTTGCAACACAGAGATGCATTCAAACGACTTATGCGTGACTGTGATGCGAGAAAAGTAGATATGATTATTACTAAAAGCGTATCCAGATTTGCCCGTAATATTGTCGATTGTATTGATAATGCCAGACATTTGCGTGCCCTCAATCCACCCATTGGCATATTCTTTGAAACGGAAAGTATTTATACCCTTAAGGAAGATTATGAAATGAGTCTTGCCTTAGTCTCAACTATGGCACAAGAAGAAAGTCACACTAAATCAAAAACAATGGAGCGTTCCATTGATATGCGATTTGGAAGAGGCTTATTTTTAACTCCTGTTCTTCTTGGTTATGACCACGATGAAGATGGAAATCTTATCATTAACGAAGAGGAAGCCAAGACAGTTTGATTAATCTTTTTTATGTACCTGTATGGCTATTCTACAGGGCAAATTGCTGAACAGTTAAATATATTGCAAAGACCTACCAAGCTGAATAATACAAATTGGACTGCATTCCCGCCTTGCAATTTTCTTCCCCGCTTCAACTTTCTTAAATTTTTGCTTTCTTATCTGCATACCAGCCTCTCTTATTAGCCCAGATGACATCCTTGCTCCCCTAATAACCGGACTTGAAATTGCAACAGCTACTCCTACAGCTTCATTAACCTCTTTTCCGCCTTCGACTTGATTTGCAACTACCCCGGCACCTGCAACACCTGCAACTTTAAGCCTCTGAGACTTAATTTTGATTGAACTGTTCGCCTCATTTATCCTGTTTCTAAAAAATCTTTTACCCTTAGTTGTTGCATTTTCATTGATATTTACAACATTCTTAGCAGAATCTTTTATGTCTTTTGTATATAAGACCTTTTATCTGGTTCCTTTGTATGAAACTCCATCTTTTTCTTGGTGTGAATAACCATTGGCTTATCATCCACTTTCTTGATATTCATCTTAATCTCACCTCCTCTCCGGGCATAGAAAAAGCCATTAAGAAAGTGTGCTGCCTTCCTAATGGCTATGTATAAATTATGTTAAAAACAACCTCAAAATATCTAATAGCAGTATATAATACACGAGATAGTTCTACTATTCTATACTAATAATTATTATGATTGATGAGATTGATTATTCTCTAATATTGAATTTCTCTCTTCCATTTTTTTGATTGAATTATCGCGTTCTCTTTCAATCTGAGAAAAATAGTCTGGTATCAAACATCCCAAAAAGATAAATTCATAAGAAGTAATAATCTGAATCAACAATTCCCAATTAAAACTATTAAAATCAACTAATGCTATACACGATGCAAACCAGAAAAACGAGAAAATACCAATTTTTTTAATGTAATTTTTCCCATTCTTATCAGTAAGAAGAATAACAGCACAAATTGCAGCAATTATTATGATTCCGATTAACTGTAAAAATTGAATCCAGCCTTTCGTCGGAAAGAATTCCTGAATAATATTTAAAGCAAATGCCACTACAACTAATCCAAATACGATTGGGAATTTTATAAGCCCTTTTATAACCTCTAAAAATGATATAAATTTCTCTTTCATTAATACCTCCATATAAAATTTACTAATTATTCCAACAATGTTTTTTCGTTTTGAAAAACATGAGTAATATCATTTGAGCAATATGCAATTTTATCAATTACTACATCGTAATGAGTACCACTTAATGCCTCTCGTACACTTTCTTCATTAGTCCTTTCCAGAAATATCCTTTTAATATCCCAATGAAAATCGAAAGGATCTCATAAGCCGTCATCGGCGCCACGTCTACACTCCGCTCCGGTCGGCGCTAAACAAGCGTCCCCCGGACGCTTAACGCCCTGTCATGGGTACTTTCCTTAGATAGTATCCTAACACAGGAACTCATGTTAATGCAAAGATAAATGTTATATCTTTCAAAATCTTATCATTTTCTCCCAATTATAATAACATGATTACTTGCTCCTAAAACCGACTGTTCACGGCATACACTATAATGATAGTCGCACCAAGTTTTGAACTGATTTTCATCCCATTTGTCAACCTTTTGTGATAAAAGAGGAGCTAAACCATCTTGGGCGAAATGGTCTACAATTTTTAATCTATATCTTTGGTAAATTGATTCCATTTCTTCTTTTGATGAGTAATAAGTATCTGTCCAAAAGCATTTCTCATCATCATGCTTCAGCACACCAGTTTCAATAAGTTGCTTCGCCAAGTGTTCATCCAAATATTTTTCATTGCTCGTAGCAATATATTGAAAAACATAGTATCTTGGAATGTACGCAGTAACCAAAAGCCCGCCTTTCCTTAACACTCTTAGACATTCCTTCATGCATTTTTCTCTCTGCTCTTCTGTAATCAAATGATAAAATGGTCCCATATTGAGAACAATATCAAATGAATCATCTGCGAAACAGGACATATCTGTAGCATCCAAAACAGAAGTATTCATATGATAATTTTTATTGGTAAGAGTTCGATTAATAATGTCTATATGCCTTGGCGTAATATCTGTAGCAGTTACATCATGCCCCTTATCTGCAAACCAGAAAGCATAAATTCCTGTTCCTGCTGCACAATCTAATATTTTACTCTTGGTGCCGATAATCTCATCCAAAACTCTTGTAGTTGTTACAAATTCAATTCTTCTTGCATTATTTGTAGTCAAACGATTTTCCTCTTTGTAATTCTCGTAACTGTCAACAACATAATTCATCACTAATTCCTCCGATTCTATTATTTTTATGTATTAAAAAAGCTACCCTCCTTAAATTTACTTTAAGGACGATAGCTGATAGCTTCGTGTTACCACCTTAATTCATCTATATCTCGCAATATAGACCTTAGCAAGTACGGAAATCTCTTTCGATACTCTGACGCTATAATGGGCGTTCCCAGTGTAGCCTAATAAATATCTCACTCGGTACACGGCTCCAAGACTGGTTCAATATTTCTTCAATAGAGTTTTCCACCAAGCAACTCCTCTCTGTAATTTCCAAAATATTTACTATCTCTCTTCATCGCTTTTTAACATAGTAGATTCATAATTATTTTTTGTCAAGACATACAAAATAAAAATTATTAATTATTGAGAATAATATCTATTATATCTTTCTTTCCTTTAGTGTACAATCCCCTATTATCTGCATACTTACTTTCCAGTTCTTCCTTCACCCTCTCATACTGCAAAGCTATATTCTCATTAGCATTTAGACAATCTCTGAAATGAATATAATTTTCCCACTCAGTTCCATTCCATTTCACAATATGAATATGGTGCGTTCTTGTATCATTTTCCATATCGCCCATTACATAAAGAAGCTGACGTTCCACATCTGAACCGCGATAAAATATTCCCACTTGTCGTAATTGCTCATTATGTGACATTACTTTATCAAAATCAGTTACCCCAACGACAATATCAATAATCGGTTTTGCTTTAATTGCCGGTATTGCTGTACTTCCAATATGCTGTATATCAATAGCATCATCTCCTAATATAGATTTAAGTTTTTTGATTGTTTGAATGGCAGCCTCATCCCACTGTTTATCATGTGGTTCAAGCTGCACTGTTCCTCTTTTTAATCCTAATGACATAGCAATCTCCTTAATATTACATCACAATTTCACTGTCGAAATATTGTTCCTGAAAATGAATCTGTCTTCTGATTTCTTCCTTTGAAAAAGTTACTCCGTCTGGCACAACTACCCACTTTTCTTCTATATCATCTTTTCTCCGAACAATGGCAATAATTTTACCTGTAAACTTCTTTACTGGTTCATTTACACCTAATATATAAGCATCCTGCTCTTCTCCATCTGGTGCCATAACTCCTTCAATATAACCATAATTTATTGGATAATACATATCCTTATATTCAGGATGATAACTTCCTAATGGTCTATCGACTGTGACAGTTACTGTTGCTCCAATTATAGAATTATTTTTACCTGTAAATACTTCTCTATCAATTTCGGCTGTATCAACGGATATGTCCAGTTCTCAGGCAACTCATCCATAAGCACAACTTTCTCCATTTCGCTATGTAATTCTTTCGCAAACTCTGTTATCTCTGCAAAGCAAAGCAGTCCAAATGTTTCTTCACCAGTATCATTTACTCTAGTCTTACCTGTCACCGAATATACGCATATTGGTTTTATCTCAAATTTGATAGCCCCAGTCTCTTCCTGCAACTCCCTTTTAGCTGTTTCTAAAATATCCTCTCCAGCTTCTCTATGCCCTCCCGGCACTTCATAGGTATCTCTTTCTTTATGCTTACAAAACACCCACTTGCCGTTGCTCTGTGAAATTATTACTGCAAACTTCAGTAATGAATCATCTACTGTATCATAAAATTTAACTTCTAACATATTTCTTCTCCATCGACACCTATAATCTCATCTTCTAAATTTGCTTTGAAACAAAATGTACAATTTCCTTCTTTGGTTCAAGAATATAAGGTACCAACTCCTGCGGATATACCTTTACATCATTCTTTAAATCCTCAAGTGGAACCCAGCAAAAATCTAAATCAATCCTTTTGTCATCCAGACCATCATAACCATGAAATACTCCATCTAAAGGAATATCATAATTAACGAGATGTACATTATAATATAAACATATCTGATGACATGGTCTTTTACCCCATGGAAAATATATTTAACCAATCGCCAGCAGATTATCTACCTCTATTTTAGTGTGAAGTTCTTCTTCAAATTCCCGCTTCAAAGTTTCTATACTTGTTTCCATTGCTGCTACATGTCCACCTATAATGGAATAATCATCATTCTTAGGACGCTGTAATAGAATTTTTCCATTGCGTATCAATATTCCACCAACTCTGTATGAAAATACAAAATCATCATTCTTAAATAAAATATCCACTTCAAACTCCTTTGCATTTATTTAAACTATTTCAACTCTTCTATCCATTTTCCATTTTCTTCAAAAAAGAAATATTCACTAATATTGTCATTTAAAAATACTTCCAACATCTTATCCATTCCATAAGCAAGTTTTCTCTGCTTCATTTCATCTAATGTCAGCCAGAATACATCCCCTTCTTCAGACGAAGTAACTATTCCTTCAAACTTATCTGTCTTATATAATAACACTATATATCTTGTTTCCTCATCCTTCATCCAGTCTTTTATCCCACAAAGTTTTGGTTCTGAAATTTTCAATCCAGTTTCTTCCCACACTTCGCGTATCACAGCATCTGTAAATGATTCTCCTCTTTCCACATGTCCTCCCGGAAATGTTATTCCAGAGTAATCATCATCCGTCTTATCTTGGACAAGTATCCCATTTTCACTAAACACCATACACATATTAGTCATTATCACTTTTTCTGTTCTTGCCATTCGTAATACCCTTATCCTTCATTTGCTGAATCCATATATATCATTTCAACAATACTGTCTGCATCAATATCAGATGTAATAATTTTTTCATTAAAAACTGATGAAAAATCCTTTTCTCTCCACCATCTACGCATATCTTCTTCACCAAATTCCTGTTTTTTATCTCTTGTATTATGCCGCCTGACCGTCTCTTCAAATGGTATATCAAAATAGTACGCATATATATCCATTCCATACAATTCATTTGCCGTTTTGAACAAAGGACTATACCACTCATCATACATGATGCCCTCTAAAATAACCACATCACAATGCTCATACCCATATTTCATAAGTTCTATCATAAGTGGTAATGCCTTAGTATCAACGCCATCTTTAACCCACAAGATATTTCTCCTAATCTCATCTTGTGAAATCATCATTGTATTGTATCCAAATTTCTTTTGCAACGCTCTAGCTACTGTTGTTTTTCCACTTCCAGAGTTACCTCTTAATATGATTATCTTTTTCATAATTTCTCCTTAATCTTGCTATTGCTCTCCCCACAAATAGAGCCAAACCAGAGCCATTTGATAAAACAAATGCCGGAAACCCGCATAAATACAGGCTTTCGGCATTTAAATCCGTTATTCAAACTCCTCTTTGCAAAATTGTTGTGTAGTGTTTTTCGTTGGTTTTGGTAGAAGCGACCATGGAGTTTTGTCTGATTTCTACCTGTTGTATAGATTTTTAGGGGATTGTATTGTCATTTTAATGTCAGTGAGAACACCAATCACTCATTTATATTTACAATCAGCAACCGACCTACCTATAATCTTCCTCACTAAAAAAAGGAAAATCACTTGCTTGTACAAATATCATATCCGGCAACTCAGAAAACAACTTATTCTCGTTGAACGCATCAACTATAGTTTGGTCTCTTGCAAGTTCTGGTTTTGCAATAGTATCTGTTATATACTTTAACATTTTATTTCTAAAACCATCTTCTATTGAATTCACATATGCAATCTTACCCAATATCTGACTATTATTTCCGTAATTCTTTAATTTTATCGATTGATATATTTGTGAGCGTAAATCCTTTTTAAATTTTTTATCTACATGAATACTATCATCATTTATAGTAATACCAGTCACCGTTTTCTTAACATCATTAGAAAGATATCTCGTCTTTTTTTCATTAATCACGAACCCCTCATCTCCAACTATATACTTAATAAACTTTTCAACCTTGTTTAAAAGCATTCTATTATTTGATGAAAAAGTTAAATCATCTGCGTAACGTGTATATACTATATCTTTTCTACTACAATAACCATTAATTCTTGCATCCATATGATAGCAAACTAAATTTGCAATATAGGGAGACGTAACTGCTCCTTGCGGTAAATAATCATTATATGTACACAAATTGGCTAAAATACCTGCGACTTTGCTATTGTAACCTATATTACAAAACAATCTATACACTTGTTGCTCTGTTATTGTCCCAAAGAAATTCGTAATATCCATTTCCAGCAAGAAAATATTCTTTTTATGTCGTTCAGCATTTTCCTTGAGACCGTTTTTATGCGGAACAAATGCCATCGACTGCTCTGACACAAAAATCTTCTCTAGAATCTCCTTTAATATCCATCTTTGTACCACTTTCAAAGATAAATTAGGCACATGTAATTTTCTTTCAGTTTTGTCTTTTTTAGGAATTACTACCTCATCATAACAATACTCATTCTTATATGTTAAAAAGTACAACAACTGCTCTGTTATCGAAAGTTGTTCACATAAGTGCTCAAATGAATTAATTATTGGAACTCCTAAAGTATTTAAAACCACACTATTTCCAATATTCAAATAAATCACCTCATTCTTACTCAATATATTTTCGGGTAAAACAACGGGGGAGTTTCACTATTGTGGAAGTTCACCGTTGTTTTAGCTGAGTTCATGTAATTATCATTCTCTCGAGGTCGAAACAACCCCTAGTTGCTATGTATGCATCTTAACAACAATTCTAAGAATGAGGCGATTTATAGAATTCATTATGCATCAACTCAATTCTTATTTTATCACATAATCCAGCTCTTGTGCAATCAGTTATCATTAATTTCATCGTTTTAAAACCAATATCAGTTAACTTATATGAAGAATAAGGATTGCCAGTCGTTTTAACAATTTTTTTATCTTGAAAAAGCAATTTTAATGCCGCATTAAAAAGGACTTTAAAGTCATCATATACTATGTCTTCTTTTTCCGAAATACACTCTATTATCTCTACTAGTTCTTTAGAATTTAAGGATTTAAAATAATAAAGTACCACTTGTATAAAATAATGCATTCCAACAATAGTCGTTAAATCAATCATACTATTATTACTTCCGCTAACTCTATTCTTTTCCCTTATATCCTTTGACAGTCTTTTAGCAAATTCTACATCATCTTGTCCATATTCAACAACATTAAATTTGCTTCTTTTTCTTAGATACTTTATCGGACCAAGCATAATAAAACTTTTATCCTTCACTCGTCTCTTATCAACAGCTGCCACCACTTTATCAACAGTATACTCATTATTTGTAAAAGCCCCTAATTCAACTAATGAACCTGCACTCTCACAAATAATCACAATCATATGCGAATTATTTGCTAAAAATTGCTCATAACTTAATAGGTCAGCTTCTTTTGTTTTATTTAAAACTTCTATCAACAAATCCTCTGGATAGAATATTTTGTATGGTTTATTCCAAAATGTCTTTTTTTCATTTTCAAGTAAAACCCTTACCCTATCTCGTAGCGATTTATGTTTACTTGTACTTGCACCGCCGCATAAAAATATAACTATATATTGTTCTCTAAATTTACAATATATTTCATCATATATTTCTTTGACTATTTTTACTGTTCCTTCATTCAATTTAGTTTTTTGTTCTTCAACCAATTGTGCAACCTCATCTCGTAACAATATAATATCTTTAAAACTCTATTACAAATTACTTACCTAAACAAATCCTTCATTACCCCATTCTCCATATCATCAATACTATAAATCGTATCCATGACATCGAATGTCTCTCTCAAATTACCTCTTGCACTCTTCCAGCCAATTCCATCAGTAAACCACACAAATGTAAATCCCTCAATAGTATCTGCTTCTTGTGAAAGCATTTTATAACTTCTTGCTGTCTCATTCAGTTTAGAACCGCCACCTCCGTAGAAGTTTGTTTCAATACCATAAATCATCTTATCCGTCTTGATTACAAAATCAAATCTCTTAGCAGCTTTGCCTTGATTGGAAAGTGCAGATAAATCAATATTCCACTTTTCTTCAATATCCCTAAGGTACATTTCCTTGAAGTAATTTACAGCCTTTTCAAATCCTGCTGCCGCAATGTACTTTTCAACCAAATCTTCCATCTGGTGCCCACCACGATTCTTACGACCATTAGAGTCCAATCCGGTTTCAATACCCAGAGCATAATCCACAAGATTGTTTACCAAATGATTTGCAATCATATCAAATAACCCGGTCTTACGCATAAATACCTTGTACTGTTCCACACTATAATTCATTTTCTTGAAATTATATTGGAAAGCTCCTTCTTCATCCTGTGCATATATTTCATTGCCTCTCACTGCAAGAAGTAACGGAACACATTGCAATGTTTCCGGATACTTTGTCACTATCTTCTCAAATTCTTCTTCAATATTTTTAGAACCAATCAAGGAATTTAAGATGTTTAATTCCACCTTGATTTCATCCACATTTCTTACGACCTTTGCAAAGTCGATATAGTAGTCATAACTTGATATACTCGGTCTGAACTTACTCAACCATTCATCAAAATTTCTATTTGTCATTTGCTACCTTCTCCAATCTTCTCTTGGATATCTCCAAGTATTCTTCGCTTACATCTATCCCAATAAATTTTCGTCCAAATCGTACAGCCTCTACTCCGGTAGTTCCTGAACCACAAAATGGATCCAAGATAACTTGTCCTTCTTCCGTAGATGCCAGTACAATTTTTTCAAGCAAATATTCCGGTTTCTGCGTAGGGTGCTTACCTTCTGTTTTCTCCGAAGGTTTCGTCAGTGCACCTGTCCACACATCCTTCATCTGCTTTCCACCATTCATTTCTTTCATCTTCTGATAATCAAAAAAATGCCGAGACTTCTTATCATTCTTCTTTGCCCACAAAATGGTTTCCGTAGAATGCGTGAAGCATCGACATGCTAAGTTTGGTGGTGGATTTGTTTTCTGCCATATTATGTTGTTTATTATCTTGAAGCCTTCTTGCTCCAATGCCATACCAATCGAATAAATATTGTGTAATGTTCCTGATATCCATATTGTGCCATTCGGCTTGAGTACTTTCTTACATAACCTAATCCACTTTCTGTTAAACTTATGTTTCTCTTCGACGCTGGTTCCACTTTCTGAAAGCTTATCCCATGAGCCTTTATTTACCGAAACCATCTTACCACCCTGACAGGTAATCCCGTCATTACTTAAAAAATAAGGTGGATCTGCAAATATCATATCAACAGATTCTGGTTCCATTTTTGTTAGAATTTTAAAGGAATCACCTAATATCAGTTGTGATTCTTCTGTCTCGTAGTATAATGGCACTTTCTTTGTAAATAAGTTTTCCATTATCTCGACTCCTCTAATAATTGCATATAATCACTTCTTCACCAACTCTATTGGATGCATCTGAATTAATCATACGCTTTACACTTACAACATCTATTTTATACCCTTTGTTACCATATAATTCATTTATCAAATCTGTATTGTGATTTGTAAGCATACAGTAACAACCTCTGGCTGTTAATTCATCAAAAAGTTTTGCTAAACGCTTATGGCTTTCTATATCAAATCCCTCTTTTGTGTATGATTCAAAAGAAGTAGGATTCAATGGTGCATATGGGCTGTCTATAAATACAAAATCACCCTTCTTTGCACCCTTGCAAGCTTCCTCAAAATCTCCATCGATGATAGTCACACCCTGAAGATATTTAGAAATCTCCATAATGACATCTTCATCAACAGAAGTTCTCCGGCTGTTGTTATATGGAACATTAAATAATCCTTTGCCATTTACCCGATACAAACCATTAAAGCAATGCTTGTTGATAAATACAAACAACGCTGCCAACTCCACATCATACTCCGCTTTCATCAGCTTGTCATTGTAATGCTCTCTTAGAGAATAATAATATTCTTTACCATCCTCCCACATTTCCGTATCAAGCTTGCTCACAGCCTTTAGGAAAGCTTCCGGTGCGTTACATATCTGCTTGTATGCATTTATCAATGCTTTGTTTATATCATTTATCAGAGCATTTGCAGGTAGCAATTCGAATGTGACTGCACCGCCACCCACAAATGGCTCATAATAATTATTATACTTTTCAGGCATCCTCTCCTTTATCTGCGGAATTAACTGACGCTTACCGCCAGCCCATTTCACAAATGGAGCTACACTTGAATTACTCATTTTGATTCCTCTTCTCTATGTCCGCAAAAGGACAATCTTTTACATATCTATTATACTTGCAAACATACAAAATAACAACCACAAACTTTCACTCTTTGTGAATTAATTCACTTCTGAAATACAAATATGTACTCATGCGCCAGCAGGAGAAAATTATTCTTCTGCTTTTCCCAATAATCTGTAGAACGGCAATTATGTTGCTCTTTAATAATAATCTCTTTATTCGTAAATCCCACCTGTAAAAAGCACTCCATCATACGAAATCCTAACGGAATAACCTCCCCATATTTTCTTACATCTCCTATCATCACTGCACACATTTTTCCCTCTTTCAACACACGATATGATTCCTCTGCCACCTTCTGCATTTCTGCCAAAAAATCTTCCACACCAATCAATGAAATATCCCCTTCTATCCCTTTGCTATATTTGATGATATTGGCATATGGCGGATGCGTACAGATAAAGTCAATACGACTGTCTTTGATAAAATGCAAATCTGTAGCATTTCCATTTCGTGTAAAGATTTTTGAATTAGTTTCACATTGGAATTGTAAATTCGTTTCAGAGATTGAAACAGATTGCGGATTGATGTCAACACCTACCGCATGACGATTGAGTAGCTTTGCCTCTACTAAGGTTGTTCCACTACCCATAAATTGATCTAAGACCCAATCACCGGGATTAGAATAACGAAGTATCAGATTTCTTGGTACATATGGTGACCAATTTCCTCGATACTTTCCTGAATGCGTTGCCCAACTGCCTCTGTCCGGAAACGACCAGACTGTTGTTGGTTCAAGCCTAAAATTATTTGGTTGTAAACTTATAAGACATACCTCCTTCTTTTATTTTTATTTATCTATTGTAACTCAATTTTTCTGGAAAATCCATACTGATTTCCTTTCACTATAAGTGAATTTATCTATTATACATCTCATGAGATAATATTCACAAATAGTGAAAGAGGCAAATCTATGTATTTCGAAAACGATACTGACCTATATCGTGTTATAGGTGCAAATATAAAAAATTACAGAGAACAAGCAAAATTAACACAGGTACAACTTGCCGAACAGGCTAAAATCAGCATCAGCTATCTCTCCAAAATCGAAGCTGCCGGATGTGATAAGAGTCTTTCTATTTCTGTGTTGAATCAGATCGCAAATGTACTTGGTGTTGAGATTTGTGAATTTTTTAAGGAGGTAAACAAATATGGCTAGAACTCCCAATATACACGGTGGTGGTGCTCGAACAAATGCTAACGGCCTACGCTTCGAGCAAACCACATCTCTAGAGGATGCTCTCGAAAACGCAAGATACAAGGTATATGGCACAGAAGTCTATAACGGCAAAAAATTAATAGGTTTATCTGTTCCCAAAAACAAAATTTATACTTGCTTTCTAGAGCCAAATGGAATCGATTATACCTACTATAATTCTAAAAAATGGTTACCAGATGAATGCTTTATACATTTAGAAAATAAAGTTGCCTACATAATCGAAAAGAAATTTCAAAACTGTGAAGGTTCTGTTGACGAAAAACTTCCTGGATGTCACTTCAAAAAACTAGAATATGAAAAGTTATTCGCACCTTTGAACTTTCAAGTTGAATATTTATATGTCTTTAATGATTGGTTTTTGAAAGACAAATACAAAGACACATTAGAATACATTGAAATGATGGATTGTCGATTTTTCTTTAATGAGATCCCTCTTAATTTCTTGGGATTATAGGAGTATACGAAATGGAAAGACAATATATAGAAAAATGGTTTTCAAATAGAGGTTCAAGAAATGATGTAAGGAAACGTATAATAACTTGTTTTATGGAAGAAGAACCGGGAATGGGGGCCGGGAATGATTCTTCTAAATATACTTATTATGTCGAAACACTAGCCGATGGAAATAGAGTATATTTAACTCGTCCAGCATTTCTTAATAAGGGATTTGATTTTGTAATAAGAGTTGAAAATGCGGACTATGGTCATAAAGGTTCATATAAAAATGTACCAACACACAAAGATATTAGTGTTGATCTAGAAGCAAAGAAAAAAGAAAATCCAGAAATGTATAAAAAATTGTATGAGCTACTCAAAAAAGTATTCGAATGCCAAGATATAAAAGAAATCGAGTATTCCGAATTGCATTTTGAATTTGGATTATCACCTGAACATATACTAAAAGTAATTAAATGGTTATTTATTGAACAAGATATTGCCTACTGGAACTATTCTGGTAGAAATATGACATGGGGACTAGTTCCCGATAAAAATTAAAACATCGAAAGGAGAACATCATATGATTTACAAATTACCTGTCAGATTAGAAGACGGTCAAACCTTTACCTCTTTACCACCAACGAACCTATCTTTTCCCAAAACAAGCGGATACGATGGTGATAATTTACGTGTTACTAATATCGTTGGTATTCAGAATGGTGATTTTTTAAAAGAATGCCCTAAATGTGGAAGAGCAAAATGTTCAGAACAATTTGGTCTTAGAACAACTGTAAATCGTGACCAAAGCGAATGCACTGATTGTAGAGGTGAATACTAATTAAGCGAGACTGGCATATAGAATTTCTTATATGCCGGTCTCGCAAATATTTATATCCCAAAATCATGCCATCAATATCTGCCTCTATTATCCTTGACCTTCTCTCCAATCCACTCCATAAACTTCTCTAACAGATTAATTCCTCCAATTACAAACTGTTTCATAAACTCATACGCCTTTTCCAGCTTGTCCTTTAGGCTGCGATTTTCCTCACGAAGAATATGGTTCTGATACCTCAGCTCTATCACCTGCTCCTTCAGATAATCATCTCCATCGACCTCACCAAGCAGTTCCTTCTTAAGCCTTTCCGCCTCTTCCAGTTCAAATTCAGCTCGTTCAGTCTGTAATTTTGCAGTATTCGATATCATCATCCACTTGTCAGTCTCTTTTCGTGCCGCCTCAATTTTCTTCTTTTTATCTGTGAGCTTATCAACATTCTCATAATATTCCAGCCGTAATTTCGAATTCTTTAAACGTAAATCCATTGTTTCCGACTGCAATTTCCGATTTTCGGCTATGGTATCATCCAGCCTCTTTTGAGCGTCAGACTGTTCTATTTTAAAACAGTCCCGCTTACTTTCAATTTCTTTTTCCAAAGATTCTATCCGTTCCTCATTTAATTTCAGAACAACCTGTGCGCCATCCAACTCCTCCTCAAGTGCAGCCACTTCTTTTGCCCGTTCCTGCTTTTTATAATCCAATACGGATAAATGCTTATTGTGCGTATCTTCCTTCTTCCAGTCAATTCCGTACCGGCTCATAATCAGAGCAAGATCATCTTTCTCTGCCTCCGCCCACTGCTTCCATTCGGTGTTCCCTTTGCCTTCACTTACAAATCCTCTTGTAGCAAGTGCCGCCTTAAGACTTGTCTTTGTCTCCAATCCTCTCGTGCAACCGGATACCCAAGGGATAAAATTAAGATGCAAATGTGGTGTTTCCTCATCCAGATGAATATAAGCACCAATCACATAAAGCTGTGGATTGCGAAGTTGGAACTTTTTCACATAATCCTTCAGCACCCATGTTACAACCTCTGCAGAAGAACTACCTACTCCGGTATCATCCCTATTGCCTATCTGAACGATAACCTCATAAAATAATTTTTCCTGCTTGCTTCGGGAAATCTTATCATAATAACTTTTAATCTGCCTGTCCTTACGTTTCTGTTTTGCATTGTATTCCTTAAGCGCCTTATCAAACAGTTTATGATATGCCTGTTTAATATCCTCATTGATAAGAGTGATATTATTTGGAGTGCGGCTGGCATCTACATTGTCAGCTATAAATCTTCTCGTGTTGTGTCCAATAGAACCTTCCCCATTCATAAAACTAATCGTTCTTTCCATTGTCAAAATCCTCCTCTTTTTGTATGTATACAGGCACATCCTTCTTATCCGTAATGAGTGCCGGATACGGCACGAAACAGTAGTTTTCCCTGGGAAGGTTTTGTTACTTTTGTCAAAAGTAACGCAAAAGCACTTTTGACAGCTTCGCCATCAAAAATGCAGACCCGCAAGCGGGTTTTGCGCTCCTCGCCGGAGTGGCTGTACGGCTCTTCAAGCCGGGTAAAACTCCCTTACGGGAGTTTGTGAGCCGCGGATACGCGGCATATCATTTACCATTCACAACTCCGATAAATCCTATGCTAGCTCCCCTAATGAAAACAGTTCACCGCATCATGCAGAACTACTTCTTCTGCAATCATTCTTGCCTGAGTTCGTAGCTGATACATTTCCACAAAAGAATTCGCATGCTTTGATTTATGTTTACGCAACCACTCATTTTCAATATCCTCCAGCAATTCATAAGCCACTTCATTTACCTCGGTTGCTTTATCATGTAATTCACCAAATCGTACCAGACTTCTGTATCGCTGCGGATATTCCTTCTGTATGTAATCCATCCACATACGACCATATTTGCCAACATCTGTACTGTTCTCCTCTCCACCTAATGTAATCAACGGATAAAAAATCCCATCTTTTTCTATGTATTTCACACCTAATTTTTCAAATAATGTTTCTTCGCTCATAGCAGTCACTTCCTTTATACAAAATATCTGTTATTCCTCATTTGGTACTGTAAGTTGTTTCATATCTGCCAATGTTCCCGGTTGTTCCTTGAAGCCTTCCAATATTTCCAGCATGGAGCGGATGGGAGTAAGTAACTCCCCATCCATATCCGATGCCTTTTCAATCCTTTCAAGCTCACGCTCAATCCTTTGCAGGTTCTGCCGGAATTGCACCAACATCATCGGATTGCCTGTAGCAACCACCTTTTGATGAAGGACACTCTGGATTATATAATCCTGCTTGGTACGAAATCCGCTGAGTTTCACTCTGTTATTCAGTTCTTCATTTTCCTCTGACGACATGCGAAATGCTATTGTCACATTCCGCCACCTGTTTTTATCATCTCTATTCTTTTCTGACATTGACCAACGCCTCCCTTTCCGTTTCCAGTTGTGCTGCCATATCCGTCTGCACCGTTGGAAATAAATGTGCATAATGATATGTGATATCTACTGCCTCATGCCCGACTCTTTCCCCTATTGCTAATGCAGAAAATCCCAAATTGATTAGCAATGAAATGTGCGAGTGTCGTAATCCATGAATCCGTATTCTCTTCACTCCTGCAAGCTTTGCACCTCTATCCATCTCGTGATGCAGATAACTTTTTGAAATAGTGAAAATTCTGTCATCATCCTTTATTCCATAAAGGCTGCTTATAAAATTCTCCATCTCAACAGCAAGAAAATCCGGCATGACAATGGTTCTGTTACTCTTTGGTGTTTTCGGGTCCGTAATCACATCTTTGCCCTCCAGCCTCTGATATGACTTATTTATCCGAAGAGTTTTCTTTTCAAAATTGAAATCAGCCGGTGTCAGGGCAAGCAACTCACCTTCACGAATGCCCGTCCAATAAAGCATTTCAAATGCATAATAGGAAATAGGCTTATCTGCCACACAATCTAAAAATGCCTGAAATTCCTCCTGTGTCCAGAACTCCATTTCCTTATTTTCTTCCTTTCCCATAGTTCCGGCTTTTCGTGCCACATTATCCTTCAGACCATACATATTTACCTCATGATTTAATATGGCACTGAGCTGATTATGAATGGTTTTCAGATAGGTAGGGGAGAATAACTCCCCATTATCCTTTTTCAGCTTCATAATCTTATTTTGCCACTGGATGACATCAGATGTCCGAATATCATCCAGTTTTCGTTTCCCGAAATAAGGCAGAATTTTTGTCTCAATAATGTACTTCTTTGTCAAGAAAGTATTGCGCTTTATTCTTGGTTCTAAATCCGTCAGATAAATATCCACAAAACTTTTGAAGCTCATGCTGATACTCTGATCCTCTTTCAGTTTGAAATTACGTTCCCATTCAAGGACTTCGCTCTTCTTGGCAAAGCCCCTCTTGGTTTTCTGTTTTCTTGCTCCGGTCAAATCCTTATAATAGGTTCTCACCTCCCACATTCCGGTCTTATTATTTTTGATAACCGCCATCTATCCCACCTCCTTATTCGTAGATAGCCCGTAGATTCGCTTCATAAAATACTGTGTACTGACACGCCCTTTTATTGTCACGAATCCATCAGCCTCAAGTTCTGCATTCAATCTTCGTATCAGTTTATAGGAATACGATAGTGATACTCCCAGCATTTCCATGACATCCTGTGCTGTCAAAAATCTCTTGTTCTCCATAAGCTAATGCCTCCTCTCTTTCGTTTTTATTATTCAGTTCATTTCTGAACGGTTATGATGTGTATTATATTAACAGTTCATTTTTGTACTGTCAATACATTTTGTTGAAAAACATTTCATTTTTGCACTGTTAATGATATAATGTACACAGATGCATGATTTGTACCTCGTGTCGTCGTGCATGCTACAACCCTCATTAACCTTATAAGGAGCAGTAAAAATGGGCGAGAAATTCACCAGCCGAGTAGGCTATTTGATTCGAAATTTCAGAATTGCATCTGACATGACGCAAAAGGAATTAGCAGATAAATGTGGATTAAACGAATCCACCATCAGAAACTATGAACTTGGAAACAGATATCCCGATGAAGCAACTTTATTAAATATTGCAAACAATCTGAGGGTCAGCTTTTATGCATTATCTGACCCTGATGTGGCAAATATTTTCAGTGCACTTCATGTACTGTTTGACATTGAATGGGCATATGGATTACGACCTACTATGAAAGATGGTGAAGTATGTTTCAAATTTAAGGAGAGACTTCCAAGTGCCGGTCCTCGTCCACAGGAAGACCTTGATAGCTTCCGAAAAATGGTTGAGTATTGGGCATGTTTACGAGACAAGCTAGAGGATGGAGAAATATCAGAAACGGAATATTATCTCAAAGAGGTAAAATACCCAATGAACCCAACAGACCCGAATAAAGAGTATACTGTTTCGTTGAATCCTGATGATGACGACCAGTTACTTATTCAGAATATGAATGAGGATGACGATGCAGAAGAAACTGCTGAATTGTTAAAAGACTTGTTTCCAGATTTCTCTTATGTGAAGAGGAAACGAAAACCGAAGAAGGAATAACTTTCGCTAAATTTACATTGTCTCTAAAAAAGATAAAGGAGAATTCGACATATGGAAATGAATCAAAATCAAATAATGGAACTATTGGATGCATTATATGAAAAATCCATAAACGGCATCCCTAAACTAAGTCAACCTATTGATGTTTTAGCAAACGATTACTTATCAAAAAATAATTCAACAGAAAAAGCAGCAAGACAATTTGTAAATTATCAAGTTGCCAAGTGTACAACTTCAGGATTTGTAACCGGATTAGGCGGACTTATTACATTACCAGTCGCCATTCCTGCAAATGTCAGCAGTGTAATGTATGTTCAAATGCGTATGATTGCTTGCCTTGCATATATGGGTGGTTATGATACTAGCAGCGATCAGGTACAAACATTAGTTTATGCTTGTCTTGCAGGCATTTCTATTGATCAAATAATCAAACAAGCCGGCATAAAATTTGGAACTAAATTTACAACTGCTATGGTAAAAAAGATTCCCAGTACTGTTTTAACAAAAATCAATCAGAAGGTAGGATTTAGATTCTTAACCAAATTTGGAGAAAAGGGAATTATCAATATTGCTAAATTAGTCCCCGTTGTTGGCGGCGTCATTGGTGGGGGATTTGATTTAGTAGAAACCAAAGTTATTGCAAACAGAGCATACAAAATGTTTATTAAAGGTGATTTAAGTGCATTAGACGATAAAGACAATGAAAAAATTATAGATACAGCGGCAGATATTATTAAATCACAAGACGAAAGCGATAATTAACATGCAAAATCTATACAAGGAGGAAATATATCATGTATACTGCCGAAGAATTTCGACAAGATGTTATTGCAAACATAAAAGGAAATAGTGAGTTTTCCCCACTCGTAGAATCAATACTACAAAATTCAAAATTTCAATTCAATGATACCAGTTACTTTACCAGAGTTATTTGGAACACATATGAACGTAATCTCGTGATTTTTTGTGCACCTGAGGACCGTATTGAACTAGAAAAATACAAAGATCCTTTATACTCTTTATGCTCTAAGATTCATGGTAACCAAGATGATTATCTTATTATGTCCTTAGAAATCATTGCAAAGAACCATATCTCCCCTGTAACTAATGCAACCTCTATGACAGATGATAAAATTACTATAACAACAAGCATTGAAATTGATCGTTCTTCAACCAACAATATAGGTCATGGTGGTTTTGGTACTGTTTACAAATATTATGATGAAGAAAAAGAAGAACTAATTGCGGTAAAAATATATGAGCCAAGTATCTTTCAAAATAGTAGCCCAGAGATCATGAAAAAAAGATTTTTACGAGAAGGGAAAAAATTATTGAGTTACTCCCACCCTAATGTGGTTAAGGCATTTGATTATGGCTTTCTTGGTGACGAAAGTGCATACATAAAGATGGAATATATTTCTGGAGATAGACTATCCGATTTTGTACTTTCAAACAAACCTCTTAACCCGGCTTTAATAGATACTCTTTGCTATCAATATATTGATGCAATGTCATATATTCATTCACAAACAGATATGCATCGTGATATAAGTTATTCAAATGTTATGGTAACCAAAGCAAACGAGATTAAAGTTCTCGACTTTGGTTTTGCCCGAAATGCTGATGATACAAACTACGATACCGAATACAAAGACATACAACGTAAATTTGTCATTCCAAATGAAAAATACACTTTTCGCACTGAAGTCTATTGTATTGGTGCTATTCTATATACACTTATTACCGGAAATACTTTTGATGACTATAATCCAGATTCAATAGACGAATCTGAGTGTAACTTCAAATTAAAGGAAGCTGTGAAAATCTGTTTATCACTCAAGCCAGAAAAAAGATTCTCAGATGCTGTAGAACTCAAAAAATTTGTTCAGAAGAGTGACACTGTTATTATTCCACATAACTTTTCCCTTGACTTTTTCAAAAAAATGCTCAGCGAAAGTGTTATATTACATTTCTATCCAAAAAATTTGCCAACAAAGGAAATCATAGCAGAATGGTTAGATAACAAATATAGAGAACATATTAAAAGTTCTGCCTTCCAAAGTACAGTAAACTTATTATCACTATTGAATCACATTTCCGGAGTAACTAAGATTACATTTTATAAAAATGTCAAATATGATTTAGATAAGACACCATTTATCGAATTGCTAAACTTTTATGATACATTATCCGATGAAATGAAAGAGCTATTTATTCGGAACATACTTCTTATCATACTTGAGGTTTCTAAAGACGATGACTTAGATTTACCATTTTGTTAAGATAAATACTAATTTCAAAAATTATTGTCATTTGATTGTCACACAACCAAAAACGAGCCAAGAAACGCCGTAAACTCGGCATTTCTTGGCTCATGTACATTACTCAAACTCGACAAAGCCTAATCAATTTTGTTTAGCGATTATTCTCTGCCGTGTTCTTAGTTCTTTTGATTATTTGATATATCCATATTATCCTGCCTATATGAGCTAATGTTATCAATTTGTTATCGGTGTTGATAACACTTGCTCTGTAACTGCGGATAATAGCAATATGTTTTCATACTCAAATTGTAAGCGATTTTGCTTAGAAAATCAAGATATTAAAATCGCTTTCCGAAAACACCTATAACGCAAACAGGGCATTTTCATAGTCTTTAACATAGTATCTGATATTCTTCCTTCCTTTTTGGACAATCGTATGTCCTTCCGTTTCCAACTTCTCTTTCTGCGCCTCAACGCCGCCGGGATATTTTGCATTTAATTCTCCATTCGCCTTTAATGTACGCCAATAAGGTGTTTCATCTTCAGAACGCTGATAACTCGCCCACGCAACAATCGAAACAAATATTCCTGCTGTAATCGGCTCCGTAAAATCGGCTCCACTTTGTTTTGCAAAATAATCTCTGATTGTACCTACTGTAAGCAACTTCCCATAAGGCACAAGCCGCATTATTTTGTCATATTCAATCGGCGGTGCAAAATACATTTTATCTCCGCCATACTTTTCTATGCTTTTTTCATCCGTAATCGTCTGAAATTTTGGCATATCCTTGCTATCGTGTAACATTGCATTAAAATCTTTTTTATCTTCATTTGCCATTATCAACACCTCCTGTACTCAAGTATAAGTCAAAGAAAAATCCTATGCAATGAGACGGTTTTAAAATTTCCGATTACACATTAAACTTTATGATTTGCTATCTCAAAGCCCGATTGTTTCTTCCCTTTTATGTACAAATCTATTCAGAGCAAAAAGGCTCAAACTCAACAGATACATAAAAGCGTAAGTGATAATAGCTGCTACGATTACCCAAGCAAATGTAAATTCTTCATTTTCAATAAAGCCATAGACAAACTCGCCCGTAAGTCGATAGCGCACATAGTCAAATAATAAGTACACCATCGTCATTGTCGGTGCTATCAAAACACATCGCATTTTACGACCTTGCTCATTGACAAAAATCATATAGAAACACACAAAAATAATTGGATTGATAATATGTAAAAAGAAAAACGCACCGCTAAAATTAAAATTATATGAGCCCAAAAGACTTCCTACACAAATAAGAAATACTATAAATATGCTTGCTGTGACATTCAAATAAAGAGAGTTAGAACAAATCTTCTTTTTTATAATGCCAAGTATTCCATCTGCAAACAAAAGCACTCCGCCAAGCGTATTTGATATACAGGTCAGTTCAATCAAATACTCTGGTTGAGGCATATAGCCAATTAAAACAGACACAATCATCAGTAATCCTGCCATAACCTTAATTATATTTTTAATCATCCATTTTCCTTTCTTCAACTCCAAATCTGTCGCTCTGTTCGTCAACTCGACGCTTTAGATTCAAATTTTTGATAACTGTTACCTGCAAATTTTTTACGCTAATCAAACTTTCCTTCTTGCATTTCGGACAGTAAAGAGGAAAATTTATCAATTCGGTATCTTTTCGTATCATTGTCCGAGTCTTGTTGCCGCAGATAGGGCAGCGTACCCATTCAGAATATGATTTTTCCATTTTATTCCCCCATTATTTCCACGGTCTACCGCTGTCGAGCCACCCCTGTTCCTCCCAATACTTCCCGTCAAGGTATTCAGGGTCTGATTTATGTATGGATTTCTGCATCATACGGCAGAAGAAAACCTTGAATTTCGTAATCAAATTTGTGTGTGCAGGCTTTGTATAATCTATATGAGCAAACTTTCGGGATAGCTTTTGAATCTTTCTCGTAAGCTCAGCTTGTTTCTTTCGGGAAAGTTTTTCCCAAACAATATCGCTCATCAGAGCACCAGTAAATATCTCGATTTTAGAAATTCCCCACCAAGATAAACTATGCTTAATATCTTTCGCCGCAGATTTTGCTCCTCCGCCTAAGCATTGCGTTATGATAACTGCACGCTTTCTAAACATTTCAGGAGCAGGGCGATGTGGTATCCAACGGTAAGCGAAATGGTCAAGAAATACCTTCATTGCTCCCGTGGCGTGATACACATAAGCAGGGGATGTCATCACAATCAAGTCTGCTTTTAAAAGCGATTTATCAATTTTCCCAATATATTCTGCGTCTTTACAAGTGTTTTCGCCTTTTAATGTACAATTCAAGCAACCTGTGCAGAAACTCGGACAATCCTTTGGAAGATAATATTCTGTAATATTCGCTTTATCCCTAAATTCTGCTAAAAACATCTCTTTTAAACGGTAGGTAACGCCGTGTTTTTCTGTTCCATTTATTACTGTTATATTCACTCTTTATACCTCCAAAATATCGTGTAAGACTTGTGTATGAAAGCTCTTGCGGTTTTCTTTCTGTCTAAGGTCAATCCCCAATGTTTGCGATATGATTTCGTATCTTAGGAACATTTGCTGCATAACAGTAATTAAATACAGCGTCTTTCGCTTTATTGCTGCTTCATCAAGGTCAGGACGGCAGGCTGCAACAAGCGGAAGATATGCCGCATAAGTTCTGTAAGTGTTGTCGTTTTCTTTCGGTAACTGCATATCGGTAAGAACGGAAATTTTGGAAATGGCATAATGTTCAAACAGAAAATCAAGCGTCATATTGCCGAGATACTCCAACTTCTCAAAAGGAGTAAGACCGTCTGTTTTCTCTCGTATATTCTGAAAATGCTCAACTGTTCCGTTTATCATACGTTCAATGCATTGCTCGATGAGTTTATCCTTGTTTCCAAAATGATAATTTACAAGTCCTAATGAAGCTCCTGCTCTTTTGCATATCTCACGGACTGTTACTTCTTCTAAATGTTCCCCTTTTTCCTCAATGAGTTTAATCGTTGCCTGTATGATTGCTTCTTTATTATCCACTTTACACCTCCTGTTGAACATTGTTCAAACACATTATACTAAACACAGTTCAAAAAATCAAGAGATTGCGACAAACAAGTGAAATATATAACGATTTTCGGTGTCAAAACGCCCTGTTTAAGCGGCTAAGAGAGCAAAAAATGGCGGGCAAGGAGTTTATCCCTACCCACCACAATTTTACGGTTATATACGTTACAACTCTTTAATTGTAGATGATTTCCTCATTGACAATCTCCGTCGCTCTATTACGAATACTGTTCATTGTCTGTACCCACAGCATTGGATTTTCTGCCTTTAGCTGTTCGGTTAAGCCCTCTCGCTCCGCTATCTGTTTTACCAGCCGAAGAAACATATCTTCCGCCTGCTCGTCAATATCCACAAGATAGCTGTTCAGCTTGCCGCTTGTAAGCAGGTTGGTATAAAGCACCTTGCGGTGCTGTTTGAGATAGCGCAAATGCCGCTGCCCCCATACGCCGATAGGCTTGGTTTCTTTTTCGGCGGGTAAGGATAGACAGGGGAAAAGATAATCTCCTTGTCGTACATAAGCGCCGCCCAGTTCTTCAAAAATCGTTTTTGCCATTGTTTTTTCCTACCTTTCGTTTTGAATATTTCTAAAGCGTTTCTCACGCTGTTTAGACCTTGCTTGCTCCAACAAATCATCAATCCGTTTATTGCCGAACACTTTGCGAATCAGCTTGTAATCTCGATTTTCAATACGCAGATTTTCATTTTCATCGGTCAATTTGCTATTGCTTTTCTTCAAATGCTCGTTTTCTCGATAGAGATTTGCGTTCGTCACATTCAGTCGGTGATAATCGTCAATCGCTTGAAAACACCTTACCACCAGCGTTTTAATGAGAGATTTCAGCCGCTTAATTAAAGGTTCAACGATCTTGCTTTTGTAGCTTTTGGCGGTCATCAATCCTTGTGGTTCGGGCAACTGATACTCTGGAGAAGTATTAAGTGCTGTTTCCATTTCTTTCAGCGTTTCCGCCGCCTTATCATAATTTCTCACTCTGTCAGACAAGGATTTATACTCATCTGTTTTCTCGGCAAGCTTAATATCCAACTGTTCGATTTCTTTTGTGCGTTCCTGTTTTTTGTAATCGAGTACAGACAAATGCTTTTCGTGTGTGCCTTTCTGCTCCCACTCAATTTCGTAACGCTCCATCACTTTTGCAAGCTGTTCTTTTTCGGAAAATACCCATTGATTCCACTCTGTATTTCCACGAGAGCCACCCTTGAAGCCCTGTGCTGCAAGCGCCTGTTTAAGCGACACTCTCGTATCAAGTCCACGCTTGCTGCCGGTAGTACACGGGACAAAATCAATGTGCAAATGCGGTGTGGCTTCGTCCATATGAAGATGAGCCGAAAACACTTTTAGCTGTGGATTTCTCTCCTGAAACCCTTTATAATACTCGTCCAATACCTGTTTAGCGAGCAGTCCGTTTTCACTTTCTGCACTCATATTTTCTTTGTCGCCAATCTGTAAAATCAGTTCGTGAAACGGTTTTTCCTGCTTAGAATTGCGGATTTTTTCATAATAGTTTTCTATTCTTCGGTCTGCTCTTGTCTGCTTGACATTGTACCTTTCAAGCGCTTCATCAAACAATTCGTGATAGACCTTTTTAATGTTCTCGTTACAATAATCTATATTGAGGTGGGTGCGCTCGCTGTCAACATTCTCCGCTTTGAATTTGCGGCTGTTATGGTTGACTGAGCCTTTCCCAACCATTGCGCTTATCGTTCTTTGCATTTTATCACTCCCTTTCTTTTCGGCAGGTGGTTCTGTTACTCTTGCCAAGAGTAACGCAAAAGCACTTTTGACAGGCAAGCCTATCAAAAATGCGACCTGCAAGCAGGTTTTGCGCTCTCCGAGGGACAAGGGCTGTCCTTTGAAAAGGACACCCTTGCAACCCCGTCCAAACTTTATCACTTTCCGAAAAAGGAACATTGCAAGATTGCAGATGTGCCTGCCTTTGCAATGTTGCAACCTTGAAAGGCTGCTCACTCTATTTCTTCGGGAAGCTCCCAATACCACTGACTGCCCTCTTTGAGAGATCGGACATTCAATACTTTCTTTGCTTCATCCAGCACACGCTTGGAGATACCCGCCGCCTGTGCTTTCTTTAGCAATGCCTGCTGCGGATACTTACCCTGTGAAAGATATTCAAGGATAAGATTTTCCGCCTGCTCGGATTTCTTTTCTTTTGGAATACCACTTAATAGATCGTCAACCGATATATCATAATGCCCGAGCCATCGAAATCCGTTTTCCTTGTCCAGCTCAAAAGCAATCGGCTCGCCCTCAGGAGCAAGGGAGGACTTGTCCTGCGCCATCACTCGTATCTGCGGATTATCTTTAATTCTGCCGACAATCAAAACACTTCTTGCCGAAGCCTGAAAGTCAATCGAGCCGAGTCCACGATAGGACGATTTATTTCCTGTGCCTTTGTTCATATGACCGACCAACAGAATAGCGCAGTCATATTTTTCCGCCACTCGTCCAAGCTGTGCCATCACGCTGCGCACTTCGTTAGCGTTGTTCATATTGATATCAGCGCCGACATATGCCTGAATCGGATCAAGGATTACCACTCTTGCACCGACTTCTATAATTGCTTTTTCAATTCTTTCATCCAGCATACTGAGTGCAGCTTCCGATTCGTCTATGACTTTGATTTGCGAGCAATCCGCTTCTGCCGCCTCTAACCTCGGCTTAATGGTATCTTCCAGTCCGTCTTCGGCGGTTTGGTAAATCACTCTGACCGGCTCGCGCTCGGTATCGTCATAGGGCAGCGGCTCTCCTTTTGAGAGAAGCGCCACCAGTCTTAAAGCCAAAGTCGTTTTGCCCTCGCCGGGATCACCCTGAACAATTGTGATTTTCCCGTATGGAATATACGGATACCAAAGCCAGTTCACTTGTTTGCTTTGGACTTCGTCCATACTGATAATTTTCAGTTCAGCCATTCATACCACCGCCTTTCAAAACAAAACTGTTGATTTTTAAGTGATATGCGGTTATACTATTAGCAGATACATTGAGTGACTGCCTTTCATCTGCGCCAACAGATGATTTATAGGCGGTCATTTCTTTTTTGTTATCCATTCGCATTCTCTCCTTTCAAACCACCGAGAATGACGGAAATCAGTTCAATGACATCGAGCAGTTCATCATCTACACCGTTTCCCGCTTCAATCCTCTGTAACTCCGTAAGGACAGCGGCAAGCTCCTGTTTCAGAGCCTTATATACCCTCGGATTACCCTGCACGACCACATCCTGATTCAGACAGCGGCGGTAGCAGTATTCCTGCTTCGGCAATCCCGATAAGGCAACCGCCTTGTTAATGCGTTCGTTTTCTTCGGGCGATACTCGAAATCCCACAGTGATATTCCTCCAACGGTTTTTGTTATCTCTGTTCTTAGCTGACATTTTCAAAATCTCCTTTCCCTAAATCGTCTAATCGCTTCGCCATTTCCGTCTGTTTGGACGGGAACAGATGAGCGTACTGATAGGTGATTTCAATGCTCTCGTGCCCTACACGGTCAGCAATCGCCACCGCTGAGAATCCCATATCAATCAGCAAACTGATATGGCTGTGTCTCAAATCGTGAATGCGGATACGCTTTACGCCTGCGGCTTTCGCCCCTCTGTCCATCTCGTGATGAAGATAGCTTTTTGTCACCGTGAAAATACGGTCTTTCTTTTTGAGACCGTAGAGCATACCGAGATACTCCTGCATTTCCTCACAGAGAAAATGCGGCATTTTAATGGTGCGGTTGCTTTTCTTTGTTTTCGGCGAGGTAATCACATCTTCCCCGTGCAGACGCTGATAGGACTTGTTGATCGTGACCGTTTCCTTGTCAAAATCGAAGTCCGCAGGAGTCAGCGCCAACAACTCGCCTTCACGGATACCGCACCAGTAGAGCATTTCAAAGGCGTAAAAGGAAACCGGTTTGTCCATCATCTCAAAAGAAAACTTCTTGTACTCCTCTTTCGTCCAGAACAGCATTTCCCTGTGTTCTTCACTACCCATATTCCTCACCTTTGCGGCTGGATTAGAGCGCAGTTCATAATAGCGCACAGCGTGGTTAAAGATAGCGGAAAGCTGGTTGTGCAGCGTTTTCAGATAAGTCTGCGAATAAGGCTTTTTCCTCTCGTCACGATAGGCAAGCATTTCGTTCTGCCAAGTGATGATTTCTTTTGTAGAAATCTCGCTGATTTTCAGCTTGCCGAAAAAGGGCAGTATTTTTGTGCGGATAATATGCTCCTTCGTCAGCCAAGTGTTTTCCTTCAAGCGGTTTTTCACATCTCGGATATACAGCTCCGTGAAAGCTTCAAAACTCATATCAAGGTCAGAGGAATTCTGCAACTGGAACATTCGCTCCCATTCCTGTGCTTCTTTCTTTGTGGCAAAGCCACGCTTGCATTTCTGCTTGCGCTCGCCTTTCCAGTTCACATACCTTGCCATCACATACCAAGTACCGTTGTCCTCATTTTTGAATACCGGCATTATTCCTTCTCCTTTCCGGCTCCGTAGAGCCTTTCATAAAAATACTGGCGGTTGACACGCCCTGCAATCGTAATAAATCCCTTCGCTTTCAGTTCCTCATTCAGTTTCCTGATGAGCTTATAGGCATAGGGCTTCGATACATTTAGTTCCTGCGCCACATCATCGGCACGGATAAATCTATTTCCCATAAAAATCATCTTCCCTTCTGTTTTCAATTTCATTTATTTCGTGTCGGAATACTTTCTGACCGCCTTCCGATTCGCCCGGGCGGATGTGCCATTACCGTGACACACGACGGATATTTTTATTAAGCATATATGCTTAATTTCCTCTCATTATACTAAGCATATTTGCTTGTGTCAAGCGGTTTTGAGAAAAATATTAAACTTTTTTGTTTCGTTTTCTCTTGACAATCCCTAAACATATCTGCTATACTGGTTGCAGTACATAAGCAAGGAGTGTAAACACTATGGCTATTGGCGAAAGAATACATTTTTTCAGGCTTTTGCGTGGTATGACGCAAAAATATCTTGGTACGGCTGTCGGCTTTCCCGAACGGAGCGCAGATGTGCGTCTGGCACAGTACGAAACTGGCTCCCGTAAACCAAAAGCAGACTTAACGGCTGCATTAGCGCAGGTACTTGATGTTTCCCCGCAGGCTCTTGATGTTCCCGATATTGACAGCTACATCGGTCTTATGCACACCTTATTTACCCTTGAAGATATTTACGGTCTTACCGTCAGCGAAGTAGACGGAGAAGTCTGCCTGAAAGTCAACAAGGACAAAGGCAAGGACGCTGCCGAGCTTTCAAAAATGCTCTGTGCTTGGAAAGAGCAGGCGGACAAGCTATCTTCCGAGGAAATCAGCAGGGAAGAATACGACAACTGGCGTTATTACTATCCGAAATTCGACACCACACAAATCTGGGCGAAAGTTCCCTCAAAGGAGCTTAGTGACGCATTAGTCGAAGCATTCAAAGACCGACTTAAACCCGATAAATAAAAACGACAAAAAGCCCTTAGCCATGAGTTACTACCCACAGCTAAGGGCTTTCTAATATGGATTTATTTGTTGCACAGCCGCCTGTCAATCATTCTGTAACTCTAAAACCACTGGATTACAAGAATAATGGCTCTTATACAACCGTTATCAAATTGTTATCAAAAGACCTATTGAAACGCCGCAAACCCGCATAAACACTGGATTTTTACGACCTCTCAATTTATTCAAACTCAATCGTTCCCGGTGGCTTACTAGTCAGGTCATAGAATACCCTATTAACCCCACGCACCTCGTTTATAATTCTACTCATAACTGTCTGGAGTACCTCAAATGGTATCTCGGCACTTTCGGCTGTCATAAAGTCAATTGTATTGACTGCACGAAGTGCAACTGCGTAGTCATAAGTTCTTTCATCACCCATAACACCAACTGAACGCATATTAGTGAGGGCTGCAAAGTACTGGTTTGGCATCCAGGCTGGTACCTTGCCATTTTCTTTCTTGTAGGCTTCTACTGCCTTGTCTACTTCTTCACGGTAGATGTAATCGGCATCCTGTACAATACGAACCTTGTCGCCTGTTACTTCGCCGATAATTCTTATTCCAAGTCCTGGACCTGGGAATGGCTGACGGAACACAAGATGTTCCGGTATGCCAAGTTCAAGACCAGCCTTACGTACTTCATCCTTGAATAAGTCGCGGAGTGGCTCAATAATCTCCTTGAAATCAACGAAATCTGGAAGACCACCTACATTGTGATGTGACTTGATTACCGCTGATTCACCGCCAAGTCCACTCTCTACAACGTCTGGATATATAGTTCCCTGTGCAAGGAAGTCAACTGCACCAATCTTCTTGGCTTCTTCCTCAAACACACGGATGAACTCTTCACCGATTATCTTTCTCTTAGCTTCTGGTTCAGTAACACCTGCAAGTTTAGAGTAATATCTTTCCTGTGCATTTACCCTTATAAAGTTAAGGTCAAACTGTCCTTCTGGACCGAATACACTTTCAACCTCATCGCCCTCGTTCTTACGAAGAAGACCATGGTCTACGAATACGCATGTAAGCTGCTTTCCAATAGCTCTTGAAAGAAGACCTGCAGCCACTGATGAATCAACTCCACCAGAAAGTGCAAGTAATACCTTACCATCGCCAACCTTTTCACGTATTTCCTTAATAGTATTCTCTACAAATGCATCCATTTTCCAGGTTCCAGCACATCCGCATACTCCACGCACAAAGTTGTGAAGCATCTTTGTACCTTCCTGTGTATGAAGAACTTCTGGATGGAACTGGATTGCATAGAGGTTCTTTTCTGAACACTCTGCTGCTGCCACTGGACAGTCTGCTGTATGTGCAATTATCTTAAATCCTGGAGCAACCTGTGAAATGTAGTCAAAATGGCTCATCCACACGATAGTCTTTTCTGAAACATCTCCAAATAAAGCACTGCTCTTATCAACAAATGTCTCTGTCTTTCCATACTCTCTTACTGGAGCTTTCTCAACCTTGCCGCCAAGAACGTGCTGCATAAGCTGAGCACCATAACATAATCCAAGCACTGGAACACCAAGTTCAAAAAGCTCTTTAGTACAAGTAGGTGAACCTTCTTCATAGCAGCTATTCGGACCACCTGTAAGGATAATTCCTTTAGGGTTCATCGCCTTAATCTGCTCAAGAGGTGTTTTGTAAGAATATATCTCACAATATACGTTACATTCACGGACACGACGTGCAACTAACTGATTGTACTGTCCGCCAAAGTCAATAACTATAACCTTTTCCTGATTCATATTGTCCCTTTCCTAATCATAAGTTTGCGTTGAAGATATATTTTATATGCATTTCTATACTTTAATCAGCCAATCATAAAAAATATCCTGACACAATGTGCATATATAAATAATATGCACATATATAACATACACATATATAACATATACATATACATATACATATACATATACATATACATATATAATATTATAATATATACATATAACACACATATATTAATTGGATATTTTACATAACAATTTATGTACAGCAATTTACTGCTTTTATTGTCTTATATTTTCTCCTATTACTTTCAAAGTATATATCAGTATATATAACACATCTACAACTCATATATACATTTATTATAGTAAACAAGCGGTATAATGACAAGCATATTCTTCAATCTTTATTACAATCCCATACAACACAACCTCCTATTATTAATCTGTTGTATGCTTATACCGCTTAATTTCAGATTTATACAGCTTTATATTTCCATAAGGAACTCGTCTACATATTTCCTCATATCGTCAAATTCTGCATTAACCTCAGGTACATCAGACTTAAAATCCAGCAGTTTATATACATAACCTTGTTCCTTGGCCTGTCTATAACTTTCTTTATACACAAGTTCAAAAAGCAGTGATATATGCCCTACTATATGGTCAACTGCACTCCTTCTTACACTTTTAAGTACTGTTTCCTTCTTATAAAAGCTCTCAAGTACCTCTTTGGTTATAATTCCATTCTTAAGTTCCTCTGTTGTTACATCATATATAATCTCCATAGGAATATCTGCATTCACCTTAAATATGTCAACCTTATCCGCATCACGCAGTATATCACAAAACATACGCTGTCTTTCGGTAAGGTCTTCTTTTACACGATACTTATTATGCTGTCTTATTGCCATTTCAAGAAGTCCTGTATCTTTATTATGGTGCTCATTATTTTTTATTATCTGCTCATCTTCTTGATTTTCAGGCTCCGCAAGCTCACATTCTTCATAATACCCTTCTGCAAACTTCCTTATAAGGCCTTCCTTAAACAGCAGGTCTGCCCCAAATTCTGCGTGGTCTACTGACTGGGCATCATTAAATGTACCGAAACGCCTTATCTGCTCAAATCTTCCTATATCGTGTAACATTCCAAGAAGCCATGCAATATCTACATCCGGTTCACTTAAGCCTAATGATTCTGCAATTCTTTGACACAGTCCTGCTACTCTGTAGGTATGATCTATCTTAAGCTTTATCTTTTCATCTGATGGGTCGTAATTTCTTACATACTCTGCAAATGCATTGATAACATTTTTCCTGTTAATAACTGGTTTGTTAATACTTTCCACAACATCAATAAGTCCATTAAGGTCATCACATACCATATATGTAAGCTTCCTGATATCATCATCTATTGCTATTGTATCAGGAATATGGACAACTCTCATACCTGCCGCATATCCAGCCTTAATTCCATTGATACTATCCTCAACTACTACTGCCTCTGACGGATTTACGCCTATTGCCTTAGCAGCACGAAGAAATATATCCGGTTCTGGCTTTCCACGTTCGACTTCATCTCCATATACAACCGCATCAAGATAATCCCACACTCCTATTTCGTGAAGTGTTTTCTCAGCACTTTCACGCCTTGTTGATGTAGCAACTGCACACTTTAATCCATTATTTCTTATATATTCAAATATGTCCTTTACGCCCTTTTTAACAGGAATACCTTCTGTTTCCCTTATCTTGTATACATGCTGTGTTCTAAGCTCCTTCGCTTCCCAATAATCTATCACACCCTTGTAATAATCATCAAAGAACTTGCAGCAAAGCTCTGCCGGAGCACCCTTAAAGCTGTCTATAAGCCACATTGGCATATCCACTCCAAGCTGCCCTGCCGCCCATAGCCATCCCTCATTAGACTGTCTTTCTGAATCTATAAGAACGCCATCCATATCAAATATAATGCCTGATACCATTTTTCTTCTCCTAGCAATCAAATATCGTATTTTTACACTTTATATTATTCAAAATAACTATAAAAGATATGTTTTTTTAATTTATAACACTGACCAGCACCTGCAATTTTCAAATTTGCCAATTTAGAGATTTTAAACATCTTCTATCATTGAACTTTCATCCACAATGCCGTCATCTGCACCATCCTTATAAATACTTCTTAACATACTGTCCCGTATAAGACTTCTTAACCTTGGCAACCTCTTCTGGTGTACCCTTTGCAATAACTGTACCACCTCTGTCGCCGCCTTCTGGTCCCATATCTATAATATAATCGGCTGTTTTGATAACATCAAGATTATGCTCAATAACAACAACAGTGTTACCGCCCTCCGCAAGCTTATGAAGTATATCAACAAGCTTGTGGACATCGGCAAAATGAAGTCCTGTTGTAGGCTCATCAAGAATGTATATAGTCTTTCCTGTACTTCTTTTTGAAAGCTCTGTAGCAAGCTTTATTCTCTGTGCCTCTCCACCTGAAAGCTCTGTAGATGGCTGTCCTAACTTAATGTATGAAAGTCCAACGTCATTAAGAGTTTCTATTTTTCTTCTGACTGATGGCACATTTTCAAAGAAATCAACTGCATCCTCAACTGTCATATCAAGCACATCATATATGCTCTTTCCCTTATACTTGACTTCAAGTGTTTCCCTGTTATAACGCTTTCCGTCACACACTTCACAAGGAACATATACATCAGGCAGGAAATGCATTTCTATCTTGATAATACCATCTCCGGAACAAGCCTCACAACGTCCTCCCTTTACATTAAAGCTGAAACGTCCTTTGTTATAACCTCTTTCCTTAGCATCTGTTGTTGAAGCAAAAAGATCCCTTATCATATCAAATACACCCGTATATGTCGCAGGATTAGAACGTGGAGTTCTTCCTATTGGCGACTGGTCAATATCTATAACCTTATCAAGCTGCTCGATTCCTGTAATATCATCATGGTCACCAGCGATACATCTTGCACGGTTTAAAGACTTAGCAAGGTGCTTATACAGAATTTCATTCACTAGGGAACTCTTTCCTGAACCCGATACACCTGTTACACATGTAAATACTCCAAGTGGTATATCAACATCAATATTTTTAAGATTATTCTCCCTTGCACCCTTAACAGTTATCCAGCCTGTCGGCTTTCTTCTCTTAGCCGGCACTGGAATCTTGATTCTTCCGCTAAGATATGCACCTGTAAGCGAATCCTTGCATGCCATAATATCAGCTGCTGTTCCTGTCGCAACAACTTCTCCACCATTACGTCCGGCACCCGGTCCTATATCAACAATATAATCTGCGGCACGCATAGTATCTTCATCGTGTTCAACCACAATAACTGAGTTACCAAGGTCACGCAAATGTATAAGTGTCCCAAGCAGCTTGTCGTTATCTCTCTGATGAAGTCCGATACTTGGCTCATCAAGTATATAAGCCACACCAACAAGTCCTGAACCTATCTGTGTCGCAAGTCTTATTCTCTGTGCCTCTCCTCCTGAAAGCGTACCTGTAGCTCTTGATAATGAAAGATAATCAAGTCCTACATCCATAAGAAACTGTATTCTTGCCTTAATCTCCTTAAGTATATCTGCACCGATAAACTTCTGTCTGTCTGTAAGCTCAAGCTCATCTAAGAACTTCTTTAACTTAACAATAGACATATCCGTTATCTGATATATATTCTTATCTGCTATAGTAACAGCAAGAGATGATGGCTTTAATCTCTGTCCGTGGCAGGACTTACAAGGTCTTATGCGCATAAATTCCTCATACTGCTGCTTTGCACTGTCTGAGTAAGTTTCCCTGTATCTTTTCTCCATATTATGGATAAGACCTTCAAATGCTATATCATACTCTCCAACGCCTCTCTGGCCTTTGTAATGCACTTTAACACTCCTGCCATTAGTGCCATTTATAATCATATCCTTAATATCATCTGGATAATCCTTAAATGGCGTTGATAAACTGAAGTTATATTCCTTTGCAAGTGCACTCATAATAGCCCTTGAAAAGCTGCCCTCATCCTTTACAGACTGCCATCCCATACCAACTATAGCTCCCTCATCGATGCTTAATGAATCATCTGGTATAAGAAGCTCTGCATCAAAATTCATTGTATAACCAAGTCCGTAACAATCAGGACACGCACCAAATGGATTGTTGAACGAAAAGCTTCTTGGCTCTATCTCATCTATGCTTATGCCACAATCCGGACACGAAAAGCTCTGTGAAAAGTTAATCGGCTCACCATCTATAACATCAACTGTCATAAGTCCCTCTGCAAGCTTAAGTGCTGTTTCTATTGAGTCTGTAAGTCTTTTGTTAATTCCATCTTTAACTACAAGACGGTCAACAACAATTTCTATATTATGCTTCTTGTTCTTATCAAGATTTATCTCATCTGTAAGCTCATACATATTGCCATCAGCAATAACTCTTACATAACCACTCTTTTTAGCCTGTTCAAAAAGCTTCTTATGTTCACCTTTTCTTCCTCTTACAACTGGAGCTAATATCTGTATCTTTGTTCTTTCTGGAAGCTCCATAATAGTATCAACCATCTGGTCTACAGTCTGCTTGTTGATTACTTTGCCACACTTAGGACAATGTGGTGTACCTATTCTTGCATATAATAATCTGAAATAATCATATATCTCTGTAACAGTTCCAACTGTTGAACGTGGATTTCTGTTAGTTGACTTCTGGTCTATGGAAATAGCTGGTGAAAGTCCTTCTATACTCTCTACCGCCGGCTTTTCCATCTGTCCTAAGAATTGCCTTGCATATGAAGATAATGACTCCATATATCTTCTCTGGCCTTCTGCATATATAGTATCAAAGGCAAGGCTTGACTTACCAGAACCAGACAGACCTGTAAGTACTACAAGACTGTCCCTTGGTATATCTACATCAATATTTTTAAGATTATGCTCACTTGCACCTCTTATTCTTATATAATTCCTGTAATCGCCTTTTTCCATATTCTATTTTCTCCGTTATTTCTTCTTTCTTAATCCTTAATCGTCTCAGGTACATAAAGCTTTTTCTGTAATCAGCAACTGCTTTTTATAATTCTGACTGCGTAATATTGCTTTTGAACTTATAGCCTCACCTGGTATAATAGCTATTAATTCTATCTGCCTGACTTCTTATCCTCATAAATATACTTATTAATCTCGATCATCTTATCACGAAGCATAGCCGCCTGTTCAAAGTCAAGCTCTGCTGCAGCCTTACGCATATTTTTCTCAATCTGCTTCTTAACCTTTTCAAGATCTTTAATGCTCATAGATTCATAATCTACATCAAGCCTTCCATTTGAATTATCTGCTTCTGCTGCCTTAGATATACTTATAAGATCTCTTACTGCCTTCTTTATAGTCTGAGGGGTTATTCCGTGTACCTCATTGTACTCCTGCTGTATCTTTCTACGTCTTTCCGTCTCAGATATAGCCTTTTCCATAGACTCTGTTATAGTATCTGCATACATAATAACGTGTCCCTCTGCATTTCTGGCAGCTCGTCCTATCGTCTGGATAAGTGAAGTCTCTGTTCTTAAGAATCCCTCTTTATCAGCATCAAGAATAGCCACAAGACTTATCTCTGGAATATCAAGTCCCTCTCTAAGCAGATTGATACCAACAAGCACATCGAATCCGTCAAGTCGCATATCCCTTATAATCTTCTGTCGCTCTAGTGTATCAATATCAGCATGAAGATACTTGACTCTTATGCCGACTTCCTTAAGATAATCTGTGAGATCCTCTGCCATACGCTTGGTAAGTGTAGTTACAAGTATCTTATTCTTTTTCTCAACTTCCTTATTAATCTCACTTATAAGATCATCTATCTGACCCTCTATTGGTCTAACTGTTATCTCTGGATCAAGAAGTCCTGTAGGCCTTATAATCTGCTCTGCCCTCATAAGTTCGTGTTCTTCCTCATACCTGCTAGGCGTAGCAGATACAAAAAGCATCTGTGATATCTTGCTCTCAAACTCCTGAAAATTAAGCGGTCTGTTATCCTTCGCTGAAGGAAGCCTGAAGCCATAGTCTACAAGTGTCGTCTTTCTTGCCTGATCGCCTGCATACATTCCCCTTATCTGTGGAATAGTAATATGTGACTCATCAACAATTATCATAAAATCATCTGGAAAATAGTCCATAAGCGTATATGGTGGACACCCTGCCGGAAGCCCTGCTAAATGTCTTGAATAATTCTCAATACCTGAACAGAAGCCTGTTTCCTGCATCATCTCTATATCAAAGTTCGTTCGTTCTTCTATTCTCTGTGCCTCAAGAAGCTTATCCTCACTCTTAAAATACTCTATTCTCTCTGCAAGCTCTTTCTTTATATTCTCAATCGCCTTTTCCATCTTCTCTTTTTCAACAACATAATGTGAATTAGGAAATATAGCAACATGGTCAAGGTTACATTTAACCTCACCGGTAAGAGAATCAATCTCGCTTATCCTGTCTATCTCATCACCAAAAAACTCTACTCTCACAGCATCTCCACTGGAAGCTGACGGATATATCTCTACAACATCTCCCCTTACCCTGAATGTTCCTCGCTTAAAATCCTGGTCATTGCGCATATACTGTATATCTATAAGCTTTCTTATCATTTCATCCCTGTCTTTTTCCATACCTGGACGAAGTGAGATAACCATATTCTTATAATCAATAGGTGCACCTAATCCATATATACATGAAACTGAAGCAACTATGATTACATCATTTCTTTCAGACAGTGCCGCTGTTGCTGAATGTCTTAACTTATCTATCTCGTCATTAATCGAAGAATCCTTGGCTATATAAGTATCGCTCTGTGGCACATAAGCCTCTGGCTGATAATAATCATAATAGGAGACAAAGTACTCTACTGCATTCTCAGGAAAGAATTCTTTCATCTCGCTATATAACTGTGCCGCCAATGTCTTATTATGACTGATAATAAGTGTTGGCTTCTGCACATGCTGTATTATGTTCGCCATAGTAAATGTCTTACCAGAGCCTGTAACACCGACAAGTGTCTCGAACTGATTACCCTCTTCAAATCCCTGCACAAGCTTCTCTATTGCACGGGGCTGATCTCCTGTCGGTTTATAAGGAGCGTGTAACTTGAATTCCATAACAATTCTCCCTTCGTTAATCTATAGTAAAATAGTCAACAACAATATTATTTAATAGTATTTACCTTATATATTGATTTTACTACAAATAAATGCCTTTGTCTATTAAAACAGAACATTTGTTTTATTTTATAACAAAAATCACCTGACTGCTGATACACAACAGATTTCAACTAACTGCCAATCTGCATATCAGCCATCAGGCTTACTGTAATTTATATATTTTCCATTTGCATATATTTAATTAATCTGTGCTTCCACATTCTTAATTGCCGCATCAAGCTGGGTGTCAACATCTGCATCAGTGTCATATTCCACTACCATATCTGGAGTAACACCTTTTCCGTGTATATCCTGACCCTTTGGTGTAAAATACTTGGCAATTGTGAACTTTATTGCACTTCCATCTGTAAGTGGTTTAACTGTCTGCACAATTCCTTTGCCATATGTCTGGGTTCCAATTATCGTTCCTTTGCCATAATCCTGTATAGCACCTGCAAATATCTCTGAGGCACTGGCACTATTGCCATTTACAATGACTGCCAGTGGCAGATTGAACTCATCATTATCCTGACCTTTATACTCTTTTCTATTGCCCTGCTTATCCTCTGTATACACAATAAGTCCGTCAGGAAGCATATATTTAAGCATACCTACAACCGTATCAAGCAATCCGCCTGGATTGTTTCTTATATCAATTACAAGTCCTTTCATACCCTGTGACTGCAAATCTTCAACAGCCGCCTTGAACTGCTTTGTTGTTACCTCCTCAAACTGTGATATCGAAAGATAACCTATATTATTATCAAGAAGTGTATATGACACTGTCTTTGCTTCAACAGCATCTCTTACCGCAGAAAATGTCAGTCGCTCAGTTCCACGAATGACCTCCAGCGTGACAGATGTACCCTTGTCGCCTTTAATAAGTGCAACGGCTGATGAAAGCTCCATACCTGTTATGTCCCTGCCATCAACATTTACAACCCTGTCGCCACTCCTGAGTCCAGCCTGATAACCTGCCCCATTATCATATACATCTACAAGAAGAACACCACCTTCACCGCTAAGCTGGCAGACTGCTCCTATGCCATAGAACTTGCCATTTGTTGACTCCTTTAAGGCTTTATATTCATCCGCTGTATAATACATGGTATACTTGTCACCATATGAACTAAGATACGCCTTGTAAATGTTATCTTTGGCGGTTTCATCATCTACATCACCAAAATAAAAGGATTCAAGCACAGAATCAATTGCATTAAGCTTGCCTTCTACCTCACTTCCAATTCCGTCTGAATCTGTGACTGCATCAGATTGTATATATACATCTCCATTAACACCTATATGAATGTAGCCTTTAGCTATACACACTGCTGCCACACTTAATATTAGAAGTATAACAGCCATAAATGCTGATACAGCACCGATAATCATTCCACTTGCAAAGCCTTGTGATTTCTTCTTTCTTGGCGGCTGTGCATTTCTTCTTAAATCATTCATTCCATACAAATCACCAATATTTCCACGATTATCCGAAGCACTATTATTAATTCTGTTACTGGCATTGTTGTCATTATCTGCATTAACATTATTACTTGCATTGATATTATCACCAGCATTAAAATCGTCACTATTGACATTATCATTTGAATAAATGTTGTTATTTTGATTGTCCATACCTATATGCCTCTGCATTTATTAATATTTATTTGCTTAAGTAGTTCCAAGGTGAAACATAACTTCCGTTATATCTTACATCAAAATGTAGATGAACTCCGTCAGAATCACCAGTTGTTCCCATAAGTGCTATCTTCTGTCCCTTAGTTACATGTGTTCCTGCACTGACAAGAAGCTTTGAAGCATGCAGATATCTTGTATACAATCCACCACCGTGATTAATCATAATATAATTCCCCGCTGATGAACTAAATGTCGCAATTACCACGTCACCATCATACGCCGCATATATAGCATCACCCGCAACGCCTCTGTTAAGTGCACCGATATCAATTCCCTTATGCGGAGAACTTCTGCCCTCTGTATCACCATAAGGTGAGGTTATCCTTGTTGACTCTGTAGGCCACTTGAACTTTCCACCATCATATTTTACAACATTGGCACTTCCACTATTCTCCTTGGCCTTAATCTCTGCCTCTATCTTAGCAATATATTCGTCCTGAGCCTTTATATCAGCTTCTATCTTAGCTTTATAATCCTCCTGCTGCTGCTTATTCTTCTGCAATGAAGCCATTTCACTTTTCTTGGTTGACTCAAGCAGTGAAAGTGAAGCTCTCTTATCTTCAAGCTCCTCCTGCTTGGTTACAAGTGTCTCCCTGTCTGTTTCTAACTGTGCTTTGGCGACAGTTATATAAGTAACAGTAGCATTATATTTTTCAAGCATTTCCCTGTCATACTGTGAGATTTTTGTAATATATTCCGCCTTATTAAGCATATCACCCATACTCTGGGAATTCATAAGCAATGCAAAATATGTTTCATCATTATGTTCATACATAAACTGAATTCTAAGCTTCATTGAACTATACTGTTCTTCTGCCTCTATCTCTGCCTGTGCAAGCTTTTCTTCCGTATCCGCTATCTCAGCCTCTATCTGCTCAACCTGCTCATTAACCTCATTAAGCTCGCCATCAACACTGGACATCTGTGCATCAAGCTGGGCAATATAAGCTATCATATCATCGTTCTGTGCCTTTAAGTCTTCAATTATTTTCTCTGTCTGTTCATACTGGCTCTGCAAATCTTTTTTCTTGCTGTTAGCATCATTGAGATTCTGCTTATCATCTCCATATACATCATAATATGACACTGCAAAATATGGTATTACAAGCACAAGTACCATCAACAATGGAATAAGCCTTTTTGCTAATGCTCTCCTCATACAACTCCTCCATTCAGTCAGACCATTTATAAAATGCATACAAACAGCCGCTTAACAATAGCATAACAATCTATACTGTCGGATACCATTTTTATTTTTAAATAGGACTTCCACATATCATATACAATCACATAATATAATCTTCATATATAATACATAATCATATAATTCAATGCAGCAGTCCTATGTCTGGCTAATATTATCTGCTATACATTAGCATGCTTTCTTACAGCAAAGAAGCTTCCTAATGCACCTATTCCGATACCAAGAAGAATTCCTACTGGAACCAGTATTCTGAATACATCATTAACCGGCATAAATGCAAGAATATTCTGAAGTATCGAGAACTTATTCATAACAAAATTAATAATATTCTCATATACAAATCTAAGAATAACTATTGGAATAATTGAACCAACAAGTCCAATTACAATACCTTCTACGAAGAATGGTGCATTAACAAATGCATCTGTAGCACCTATATACTTCATAATAGAAATCTCTTCTTTACGGACAGTAATACCTATTACAATTGTGTTAGTAATAAGGAATATAGATACTGCAAGAAGAATAACTATAATTGCTATTGTTATGTAACTAACAAGTCTTGCGGCACTAGCAAGTCCACTTGCTGTTGCCTCTGAACGGTTAACCTGTCTTATGCCATCAAGATTTTCAAGGTATGTTACAAGTGTAGCCTGACTTGAAGCTTCATTAAGATATATCTCATATGATGAAGAATTAGCAAGAGGATTATCATCCTTGAAACCTTCTGCAAGTTCTGGGTAATCTTTAAAATACTCAGCCTTGTAATTCTCCCACGCTTCATCAGCTGATGTATAATGAATTCTTGACACTTCATTACGCTGGCTTATCGTATCGCCAAGCTTCTTAATATCTGCGTCTGTAAGTCCTTCATCGAAAAATACTGTTACGCATACTTCATTCTCAGCCTTATGAATCATATACTGAAAATTGGATACAAGTGCATAGAATACACCAAAAAGGAATATACACGCTGTAATTGTTGCTATAGACGCAAGAGAGAACAATCTATTACGATAGATGTTCTTTAATCCGTCTTTAATATGATAAAATAACGATCTAATCTTCATAGAAATAACCACCTTTTTCCAAATCACTGATAATCTTGCCTTCGCTCATAGTAATAGTTCTCTTCTTCATCTGCTGAACTATCTCCATATTATGAGTAACAACAAGTACTGTTGTTCCCTGCTTGTTAACCTGATCTAATATCTTCATAATCTCATTAGAATTAGCTGGGTCAAGGTTACCTGTAGGCTCATCGCACAATAATATAGCTGGCTTATTAACCAGTGCTCTGGCTATGGCAACTCTCTGCTGTTCACCACCTGATAACTCATTAGGAAATGACTTATACTTATCAAGAAGTCCTACCATTGAAAGCATAGCAAGAACCCTGCTCTTAATCTTCTTATTAGGAGCTTCGACAACTTTCTGTGCAAATGCAATATTATCGTATATATTACGATCTGGTAAAAGTCTGAAATCCTGAAATACAACACCGATATCTCTTCTAAGATATGGTAACTTCTTTCTTGTAAGTTTATTAAGGTACTTTTTATTAACGTATATCTTACCCGATGTTGGGTCAAGTTCCTTAAGAAGAAGCTTTATAAGAGTTGACTTACCTGAACCACTCTTACCTACTATAAACACGAATTCTCCTTTCTGAACGTGAAGATTAATTCCGTTCAAAGCAGGAACTCCAGATGTATACGTTTTGGTAACATCTTCCATTATAATCATTATTAATATTCCTCCAAATTAGTATGTATCTTTACTTTCCATATATTTCATATATTTAACTACCATAAGTGCAATCTTAAATGTTATGGCATCATCAAACACTCTCAAATCAAGGCCTGTAGTCTTCTGAAGCTTATCTAGTCTGTATACAAGAGTATTTCTGTGGATATATAACTGTCTTGATGTCTCTGATACATTAAGGCTGTTATCAAAGAACTTGTTAATTGTTGATAATGTCTCCTCATCTAAATCATCAGGTGACTTTCCGTCAAATATCTCTCTTATGAACATCTGACAAAGTGGAAGTGGAAGCTGATATATTAAACGTCCAATACCAAGTCTGTTATATGCAACAACATTCTTGTCACTATAGAATATCTTGCCTACATCAAGAGCCATATTAGCTTCCTTGTAAGAACGTGATACTTCTCTTATATCATTAACAATAGTACCATAAGCAATATGAGCAGAACTCATAGCCTCTGTATTTAACATATCTATAATAACTTCTGCTGTCTTATCAAGGTCTTCGTAAGTTTCATTACTCTTAACCTCTCTGACAAGTATTATACTCTTCTCGTCAACTGCTGTGATAAAATCCCTTGTTCTTGAAGCAAATAAAGTTCTTATTGTCTCTAATGCATTAATATCTTTCTCGTGCTTAGTCTCAATAATATATACAACTCTCTTTACATCCGTATCAATATGAAGCTTCTCAGCTCTTGTATACATATCAACCCTTAGAAGATTATCAAGAAGAAGATTCTTTATAAAGTTATCCTTATCAAATCTTTCCTTATAAGCAACTAAAAGATTCTGTATCTGAAATGCTGCAAGCTTTCCTAACATAAATACATCATCAGTTGTTCCCTTAGCCAATATTATATACTCAAGATTGCCATCTTCAACAACCTTAAAGAACTGATATCCATTAACCACCTGACTATCTGCTGGTGAATCTATAAATACAAGTGCATCTGCTGTACATTCAGCAACATTATCAAATGTCTTAGCTACAACCTTGCCCTCTGCATCAATAACACATAAATCAACTCGTGATATTTCTTTTAACCCATCAACGGTTGTCTGTAAAATCTGATTTGAAATCATATTATACTCCATTCCTTCGCATCTTTTTGACATTTACTATATCATTGTAAAGCAAAATGACAAAAAAAAAAAGAGGAAATGTATAGAAATTATACACTTCCTCTAAATTTTATAAAATAATTATATTTGAATAATACAAATATCTAATTATGTATAGTAATTAGTGAGTAATTACCATTTCTGTTTCCTTATCAAATACATGAAGTCTTGCAACATCCATAGCGAATTCAACTTCATCACCTGGACGAGCTGTTGTTCTAGGATTAACCTTAGCTGTACATGTAACATCACCGATTTCATAGTGAAGGTTAACTTCAGCACCAAGTAATTCATATACTCTGATTGTTGACTTAAACTTAGTATCCTGATGAGCAGCGATAAATTCTGGATCATCTTTAACGTCTTCTGGACGGATACCAACTACAACTGTCTTTCCAACATAACCTTCATCGATAAGCTTCTTGCTCTTTTCAGCTGGAAGTTTGATAACAACTTCTTCGCTCATCTTAAGAACTGCCTGTGAACCTTCCTGAGCTACTGTAGCGTCGATAAGATTCATCTGAGGTGAACCAATGAAACCAGCAACGAAAATGTTGTTAGGTGTATTGTAAAGGTTCTGAGGTGTATCTACCTGCTGTATAATACCATCCTTAAGAACTACGATTCTTGTACCAAGTGTCATAGCCTCTGTCTGGTCATGTGTAACGTAGATGATTGTTGTCTGTAATCTCTTATGAAGCTTAGAAATCTCAACACGCATCTGAACTCTTAACTTAGCATCAAGATTTGAAAGAGGCTCATCCATAAGGAATACCTTAGGACTACGAACGATAGCACGTCCCATAGCAACTCTCTGTCTCTGACCACCTGAAAGAGCCTTTGGCTTACGATCAAGTAAGTGCTCGATATCAAGAATCTTAGCAGCTTCATGAACTGACTTATCTATTTCATCCTTAGGTACCTTTCTTAACTTAAGACCAAATGCCATATTGTCATATACTGACATATGTGGATATAACGCATAATTCTGGAATACCATAGCGATATCTCTATCCTTAGGCTCTACATCATTAACGAGCTTGTCTCCGATCCATAATTCACCAGAACTGATTTCTTCAAGACCAGCGATCATACGAAGAGTTGTAGACTTACCACAACCAGATGGTCCTACGAAGATAATAAATTCCTGATCTGCGATTTCAAGGTTGAAATCTTTAACAGCTACAAAGCCGTTAGGATATACTTTACAAACATTTTTAAGTGATAAACTTGCCATTGAAAACTTTCCTCCTAAAATATAAAAAGCGTATGCACGCTTTCTGATACTGCTTATTCTACACTAAATGCCTGTCCTTGGCTATATGGTAATTAGCCAAATATCGCAGTTGCTTTTTTATCACTTTTACCATAATTATTAAATTGATGTGTATTTTGCACAAATTTACACAATTAATCTTCACTAACATCACCAAAACTCTTGACTTTCATATGCCATCTTATAATAAATTCAGCTATAAAAGTTGTTATAACAATCGCCAGAATTGCATACATCGTAACCCTTATTCCAAATGTAAATGCTCCTGCTATTATTATAAGAGCATCAATTATATTCATAATTACAACCACACTTAAATATCTGCTTCTTTCAACAATTAGACCCGCCAGCAGATCCGTTCCCCCCGTCGTAATCTCAGTCCTTAATACCATTCCAATACCAACACCTGCCATTATGCCTCCAATTATGGCAGTCTTTAAATAACTTACATCTACTCTTGTATCTGCTGGAAGTACTGCCATAAAAAATGTAAGCAGTGCATCAGCAGCAAGCGTATCTTTAATATAATCTATGCCTTTTTTGCAGTATGCCCATATGAATAAAGGAATATCAAGAATAATATTAGTGAACCATATCGGTATGCCAGATTGCGGAAGCCACCCCGACTTCCAGCTTTCCTTTGCAATTAATGACAATCTTCTTATTATGATACTTATTCCTGATATTCCGCCTGTAACCATTCCAGCAGAATCATATATGCTTTTATATGCAATTGCCATAAGAAATGTTCCTGTAATTATATATATCCATTTTAAATTAATATTTTTAACATTCTCTTTTATTATCATTATCCATATTTCCTGGTCTATGTCTTATTATCTTTATTATCCAGCCTCCCTGCTTATTGTCCTGTTACTATTTTTTGCAGTATCTTTATATATATTCAGCTATTTACCCTTGCATTATGGCTGTTATGTGCTTATAATTATATTAATCTATTAATTATTCCAAAGAAGAGAGGATTTATATATGGACATAGCTGGATTATCTACTAACTTAAGTACAATCAATGTAGTGAATGATGTTCAGGTTGCTGTGCTCAGACAATCTCTTGACACTCTTGAGACATCAGGAGACAGTCTTACTAAGATGATGGAAGCATCTGTTAATCCTGAATTAGGACAGAATATTGATATTCGTATATAACAGAATATTTCTTACTCCTTTTATCTGATACATTAAACCAATAATACGCCGTCAATTATCTTTATTGATAACTGACGGCGTATTATTCTGCATACGAATTATGCTCATTATTAATTATCTTAACTCATTTAATTTCCCAATTAAAATATTTCACTTACAATCATATATATAACAACTGCAATAACTGTAACGATTGCTGGAACTGTCATAATCTTCTGCTGAGGAACTGACTGTTCTGACGCAGCATTTTCTTGCACTCTGAAAGATTTCACATCATTAACGATATATTCCCATCTTCCATTATGCTGTGCCATTTTCTTAATGCACAGATACACAAGCGACATAAATCCAATCGATACTCCAAGAAGCATAGCAAGTGTCAGTAACATAGAAATTGACGAACTCTGTACTACTGTTTCACCAGCCGCTTCCTGCATTGTATCATAAGTACCTGTAATCTTAAGAAGCTGTATAATCGTAATTGAATAAGTATTAATCGCAAAATGTGCAAGCACTGATGACCATATAGAACCTGTAGCCTCTACCAAAAACGCAAATACAACACCAATGACAAATGCATAACAGAACTGGTTAATATTAAGGTGGAATAGTCCAAACACAAGGCCACTCATAAGAGCTCCCTTTAATACTCCGCATTTTCTATACGTTCCATAAAACAAGCCTCTGAATATGAATTCTTCAACAAGTGCTGGTATAACTGCCATAAGTATAATCTGTACCACAAATGGATATGTTAGCAACGTCTGTGATGCCGCTTCAAGATAATTCTTTGAAAAAAGCATTGAAACGTTGTTAATAAACAGCACCATAGGTATCATCATATAACCCGCAAGTATAGAAACAATTACATCTTTAAATGCAATTATATGATATTGCATATCACGCTTTATGCTTATTCCCATAACAGCAATATATATAAGCCCTATTACAATAATGACTGCCTCGCTGATAACGTAAGACACCCAGCCTGGTATATGAATACCCAGCTGATTAATTGCCACAACCATCAGCAATGATACTAATGATGAAAGAAATACATACGAAACAATCAATACCGGCATAAAACAATTAATCTTTTTTACTTCCATGCGATAGCTTCCACTTCAAGTAATACATCTTTAGGAAGTCTTGCAACTTCTACACAAGAACGAGCTGGAAATGGTTCTTTGAAGTACTTCTTATAAATTTCATTAATCTTTCCAAAATCATTCATTTCTTTAATAAATACTGTTGTCTTTACAATATTCTCAACCTTTGAACCTGACTCTTCTACAAGATTGCAAAGATTTTTAAAAGCCTGTTCTGCCTGAGCCTCTACTCCGCCCTCAGCAATTTCTCCTGTTGCTGGAATAACCGGAATAACACCTGATGTATACACCATTCCATTAATCTCAATAGCCTGTGAGTATGGTCCAATTGCACTTGGAGCTTTGTCTGTACTAATAACTTTCTGCATATTATCCTCCTTCTAATGCCTTCGCATATATAAAAGTTGATGTGTAACTGTGCATATCTAATCTGAAATCACACATATATCATTCACATCAGGTTAAATTGTATAACAATAGTTATCTTTATTCAAGAAATATTGTTTTAGAACTATTATTATTTTAAAACTATTGAATTCTCTGTAATAACAACCTTTTCCTGCTTTAAAAGTCTTCCTACTGCTCTCTTAAAAGCATTCTTGCTCATATTAAAATACTTCTTTATAACCTCCGGGTCTGCCTTATCTGTAAATCCAAGGCTTCCACCAAGCTCAACTATCTTATTATAGATAAGTGTTGAATCTTCGTCCATCTGTATATAAGCTTTCTGATGTATACTTATTGTTATTTTATTATCTTCCCTTACCTTTATAACTCTTCCGTGAACTACGTCTCCGATTTTGATATTATCTGACATTTCATTTCTTGTTATAAATCCGTAGTATTTATCATCAACAGCCACATATATTCCGTGATCTGGCTTAATTCCGATAACAGTTCCTGATACAGCACTATCCTTTACATACTTATCTGTAGTCTTAAGATATCTGCTTACCTTCATTGTTGCGGCAAGTCTGTTGCTTCTGTCTATATATAAAGCTACAAGGTATTCATCGCCTGTATTAACGTGTGTTGTCTGTTCCCTGTAAGGAAGCAGTAAATTCTTCTCAAGTCCCCAGTCAAGAAATGCACCTATACTGCTTACCTCTGACACTTTAAGTCTTGCAAGTCCGCCTAACTCAATCTTAGGTGTGTTAGTTGTAGCTATAAGCCTGTCGCTTGAATCCCTGTATACAAATACCGTAAGTGCATCTCCTATCTCTATATCTTCAGGCACCTGCTTCTTTGGAAGAAGCACCTTATCATCTTCTGTCCCAAGATATACACCGAAATCAGTCTTCTTTATTATATTAAGACATTGTGTTTTACCCAATTGTATCATAACTGCCTCCTTTAATTATTATAACCCCCGATGAATACTTTTCTGGCAGCCGCAGTGCAAACCTGCCCGAAAGTATATTCAATAAAAAATTCTATAGGAATTTCCTGTTAAACAAAAAACCCTCGCAATAAATGCGAGGGTACAAGCTGGGCTTGAGGGATTCGAACCCCCGAAATGCTGGAATCAGAATCCAGTGCCTTACCACTTGGCGAAAGCCCATTGTCGTGACAACAAAATGAATTATATACTATCATTTTACAAAATGCAAGTGTTTTTTTGAATTTTTTTAAAAATTTTGATTTTTTTATCTGTGATAAAATTAAGTGCTTTAAAAAGCGTGCAATACCGCCTTTAACGCCTTACAATCCGTACCGTTCCATCTGTGTCAGTTCCAAGATTTGGAGAATCTACAAAGAACTTATATTGTTCAAGAACTTCATCTTTCTTCATATCTGTAAGTGCTTTACTAACATTAATATCTTCATAATCCCTAGTCGCACCCTCAAGATTGAATTCATTCCCTTTCTTGAAGTCAAATGTAAAATTCTTAGGATCAGAATGTCTTGGTGTTTTATCAGCTTCCTTAACCTGTTCGTCATCTGCATATACATCATCTACAGACTTATCACTGGCAGCTTCTGCATTATCAAGCTTTGAATTAATGCCGGATGACGAAACATTAGTGTCTGTATCCTGATTATCTTTTATAACAGTTATGTCATTATTATAATTAACACTTTTAATACTATAACTTCCTGCTCCTATAACAGTCATAACCAGACCCCTTTCCTAATCATTTTTTACTACATACGATTGATATATCGGGCAAGCTTTATACTTTGTTAACCCATGATTATAGGAAATCCCTCTTTATATTCTTTAATAATAAATGGATTTTCCTTTGCATAATTATATATAACCTCACCTAAGCCGTTATTCACAAGCTCTTTTAACTCCTCTGACGGCTCTCTTCCTATCGAAGGACAAGTTGGTGTAAGTGCTATTACAAGCCTGTCGCCTTTTCTCATTATTCTAAGAGGCCATATCTTACAATCAAATGGTTTGTCCTCTTGTGAAAGAATACATCCCTTATGTTCATCAAGGTAATCACAAGCTGCTTCTTCCTCACTATCCTGTGTACAATATTTGTGTAAAAACTTCATCTGCCCATACTCTCCCTGCATCTGAAAATCTGATTTGACACCATATTCATTATCCTTTGATAATTTTTCACACTCATTTTTAGGAAATAAAGGTGTTTCCCAAAGACTGCACCTTCTAAACGAACAGCAAAAACGGCATTTTGCACAAGTTTCTTTTGATAATACCTTTGACAGCATATTGTATATTACTCCTTATTCTTACGCATATATTATTCTACACGCATTTTATTTCACTCTCACACCATATTTTTTAAGCATAAACTTAGGATGATATGACTCCTTCGCCTTTCTTAAACCTGGTATGTTAATATCTTCTTCCCTGTTAATAAATTTAACATCTTTAAGCGTTGAAGCATACATCTGGTTAATCGCGGCAAATCCACCATTAACAGCATATTCCCCGACTGCCTTCTCAAAATGTATATCGACCGCAGCATCATTAATATATGATGCTATTGTCATAGCCACAGGAACATTATTCGCATAAATAATTCCACCAGAAAGCGACAATTCTTCAAAATTATCAACTGCTTCCCTTATTGCCTCATATTCCTTCATTGCAGAAGTGTCGTCCTGCTGTAAGCGGTCATAATACCACTCATCTTCTATAAGCATAACATCATCAAGATTACCATTTCCTATTTCACAGAACATATAATCCTCATATGTCCTTTTAAATTTTGAAACGTGGTTCTTCTTCTTATGATATGTTCTTCCACTAAGCAGTGAAAGTTCTGGCTGTCCATATATATAATCGTAATCGCCTGCATCTGATGAACTCTCTGTCCTGCCTGCAAATGTATTCTCTAATATTTCTTTCTGTTCCTCTGTCACAAAACAGAACTCCAATGGTCTGTTCATTTCCTTAGCGTCCTGCTCTATTGCATAAAGCGCGGATAACACATCTTTTCTTCCCAATGGAAAGGTATACCCTTTTCTATTGCCAAGCCCCTCATAATATCTTATGAGTAAATCCTTATAATATGTCACCTTTATATTATATTTGCTTCTTAACAGGTATATATTGGCAAATGCCGCGTCACTCCCTATATATTGTGACTCTTTTACGCACTTTTCTATCCATTCTTTATCACTAAGCTTTGGAGTATTCCAATCTAACATACACATCTCCATTTCTAAAGCACATAGGGCTTATGATAATTATCTGACATTCTAGCACACACATTTATAATAAACAACTATTCCCCATATAAATTATGTGTTAAACCTCTGTAAAATCCCCCTAAAATTAACTTTTCTTTTTTATTTGACATATAGCTTATTGTATATCATACTATACTTATAGTATATAAGATAGTATATTTCCTGCTATATTACATACCATTAGATAGTACAGTTTAGTGTCATATCAACAACCAATTTTTGATAATAACGGAAAGCTTACTTTATCAAGCTTTCCATTATCTGTTATTTAATACAATTTTTATTGAAATAATCTACCTAAAATATTATATTGTATTGAAAGACTATATCGAAAGGAGATGTCTTTTCCTTAAAGACACAGAATATGAACAAAAAAAATATTATTTTAATTCTTGTAGGAATATTAATTATTTCTATGCGTTTCAACGTAACATTTGGTCATATTAATATTGATGTAACTAATGACTGCGTTGGTTTTCTCTTAATTATAATTGGCGTACTTCCAATGATTAACCGTAACTCCAGATTCAAAAAATCCGGCATTGTTGCTATTGTCGGCTTTATTGCTTCTGTCATCGCACAGGTCATCAACTTTATTGACTGGCAGGAAGCTGCTGGCTCAATGCTTACTATTTCACTTGGAATAACTGTAATATTTGCAATCTATTTTACTTATTATTTTACAGAAGCACTTATTATGGAATCTAATATTCAGGAGAAATCTGCTGTAACACGTAATTATCAAATGACCTGGCTTATTTTATCGGCTGCTGTATTTGCACATTTTATGATATTTGGTTCAACAATTTCTTTATATTCAATACTTGTTGAAGCTCTCGTTGGAATATGTGCTTTATACTACTGCTTCACAGTTTACAGCTCAAGCAAACAGCTTTATGAAGATTAATTTTATGAATATTAATAATGCATTTTTAACAAATTCACTATGCACTAGAAGCGTGCGCAGAAATGAGGCTTAATTATGAAAAAACTCGAAATAATTATACGTCCAGAAAGACTTGACGATTTAAAGGTAATTCTTAACAATAACAACGCTCACGGGCTTATGATTACTAATATAATGGGTTACGGAAGCCAGAAAGGACATAAGCAGGTATACAACGGCGTTGACTTCGGCGGCAACCTGCTGCCTAAAGTAAAGGTTGAATCTATTGTATCTGATGAAACCTACGAACAAATCATTGACCAGATTATCGAAGAAATCAACACTGGTGTATATGGCGATGGCAAAATCTTCGTCTATGAAGTAACTGATGCCATTCGTATTCGTACTGGCGAACGTGGAGAAGATGCTCTTTAGGACTGTCCTGACTATAATAAATAAGAGCTGAAAGCATACCTCCAGCTCTTATTTATTATAGAAGTTTGAATTTACAAACTTTTTTCATAATCTCGAAAGTTCACTATTCACTTTCCTTCTTTATCTTCTCCTACTATACCTTCCGTTACTTTATCCATAAAATCATCCAGCATAGTATCCATCTTATCTTTAATATAGTCATAATTGATTGCATCTGATAATTTAGGACTCTCCAGCTTTTTAACTTCTTTTGCCACAGCTTCCTGACAACACTTACTATCATACCTCCATCCAGCTTGTATTCTACCATTTTCATAATCAAGCTCACCAGTAGTATATGGCAAATCTGAACCACCGTGGGTTCGTGCCTCATCATAATGTTCAATTATTTGTTGCAAATCCAACTTGGCTTCTAAATAATAAGACGGGTCTTCTTGTATTTTCTTAATTACCCCCACATCTATAAATACATTCTTTTTACTTGGATTTCCAAAATCTTTTCCTATTCGTGTATCAACATTATTAAAAAACAGATTTCCTTCATCACTTCTATCTTCCAATATGTAATTAGCTTCTGGAAATTCTGAACATAACATTTCATATATTGTCATTATGTCATTGTTTCCTGCTGTTGAATTTATCTCTACACTATCTGTTTTCTGCTGGTAGATTTTATCAAATTCCAGCTCACTATTAGCTTTACTGCTATTAACTCCACTGTAACTAGTCAATGCACTAAAACTGCCTATTCCGCCTACTGCCATTGAACTTCCTCCTACATTTTTCTAAGTTTTTTAACTGACTTTGTCATTTTATCTTGTTCTCAAGCTGGATTATAACACTTTATATGCCTTTATTTAGGGCAACGATGTTTTTGGTAGATAATTCGACATAATTTGCACATATTAGCTACATAAATGTATTAAAATGCTGCTTTTAAACTCATTATTAATGCAGTCTATTTTATAAGTTCCATTATATTTCTTTACAATTTTATCAATATTACTTATGCCATATCCGTGATTACTTCCCTTGGTGCTGATAATTTTATTATTTTTATAGGTTACTGAATTTTCTAAGCACGAATTACTAACATATATGTATAATATTCCCATCTTATATTCAATTCGTATATTTATGCTTGGTGCTTGCGTTAAAATCGTGCTTTGGACTGAATTATCCAGAAGATTTCCCAATATAATATTCAAATCATATGAACTTATATCCAGCTTATCCGGCACAACAATCTTTGTTTCATATTGGATTTTATTTTCTTTGAATTTACATATATAATAATTAATTATTCCGTCCATTATCTGATTTCCAGAATTGATATATGATGTATTATCGTACACATCATTTTCCAAAGAATTAAGATATTTTTTCACCTCTGCATAATTATTATCCGTCACAAGATATGTAAGTTCCCTTATGTGATGCTTCATATCGTGTTTAATTGCTCTTATATTTCGTTCATTCTGTATATTGTTCTGCATTCTCAGCTCATGCACATCCATTTGCTTCTTTAATGCTTCCATTTCCTGCTGTAATGAATACTGTTCTATCATAGAAAGGTAGAAGAAATACAAAATGACATTTATCAATAAAATTATAAAACTAATCTCTATTACCGTTATATATGCTATCCCCTTATCAATTGATAAAATATATTCAGAAGCAATACTCATAGCTGAAATTATAAGCAGAAAATACCATTTTCCTGCGAATTCATCCTGTATTCTGCCATTATATATTTTCTTTATAATCAATATGACTACATAAAATATCAACAAAGACATAATCATACCTATAACTTCGTTATTTCTGTTTTCTACCGTAACTCCCAATATAAAAGAACATATTATATCTATTGCACAGCATATTCCAAAGTTCATACACGATAATAAGAATTTCTTTTTTAGAGAACCGCTATATACATTGGCAATAGCAAATATTGTCACAAATGTTATTATCATATTTAATATTACGTTATTAAACGTAATATAAACCAGCACTGTTGCAACAAACATAAATCCACTAACCAGATATTTGCGCAGACTATTATTCTTATCAAAAAACACTTGAAAATACTGTACAATAAGTATTGTCCTTACTAACTCCACAAAAACTGATATTATATAATTGTATGTCATAATTTATCCCTCTAACTCACTAAAATATATTCACGCTTTATTCTATTAATCAGCTATTATATTCTAATATTTTCTCATTAAAATAATTGCGGTATGCCCTGCTTATCCCCAGCTCTTTTCCATCATCCATAACCACATAACTGACGTGACATTCCCTCATATGCTTTAAATTTATAATATAAGATTTGCCAATTTCCACAAAATTTAATGGCAGCTTTTTTATTTCATTTTTTAATTGTCCCACATATTGTATTGACTGATTATCCACAAGATTGATAATTATATGCCGTCCCCTGCTCTCAAAATACTTAATATCCATCATCATAACCATATTGGTTTTTCCATACACACAATACTTAAAATGCTTGTTATCCTGCTTATAATATCCACACATTTCATCTATTAAGTTCTCAATTTCATTCTTATCAAATGGCTTTACCACAAAATCATATGGATGTATCTTGAATAATTCCATAGCATATTCTGTCATTGACGATATGTATACAATATTCATTGACATATTTTTCATATAATTCCTTATATATTTACCAAGTTCAATGCCATTGCTGTCCTGAAGCTCTATATCAAGAAACAAAATGTCAATCTTCACCCCATTAGATATATCCTTTTTCAACGCTTCACCTGAGTTCCACACATATATTTCAGCTTCATCATCTTTACATTCAAAAATTTCATTAATGTAATTCTCCAATTCTGAACACGTCAACTGTTCATCGTCACATATCCCTATCCTGTATATCATATTTCTCCCCTCTTTCCTGTATCCTATTGCTTATATTCCCTAATATAAGCAATCCCGCTACTATAGCAATACACAAAACTACAATTAATCCGTAGTCCATTTTTGATAATACAATAAAAATAGCATATAAAAATAACTCTATTATTAAAATAACTCTTATTTTCTTCTTTAAATAGTTCTTTTCTTCTTGGTTCATTTTATTATTAATATTATCGACAGGTGCCAGCCTTAATATAATTAATAATCCCATAATTAATAGAATAATGGAAGGCTCATATATCAAGCCTTCCATATATCATTTCATAATATTACATTTTTATTTTCTTTCCATATCAAATACATATCTGATAAAATCAGCTGCATTTTCCGGATTTCTTGCTGACTGAACAATTCCGTAGCAAGGTCTTTCCATTGTGAGGTCTGTATCCTGTATTCTTGGTGCATCAGATAAATCTACTGCTACTGCACGGGTTTCACCATCTCTTTGCGTATGGTATATTATATAATCCGATAATTGCTCCATTTCTTCATCTGTAAAAAGTTCTGTTAAATCATAGAAGAAGCAGCTCGTATCAAAGCAGAAGTGGTCTATATTTTCATATTCTGACATATACCCATCAAGGTTATTAGTCTGCGACAAAACATATATCTTCTCATTGCTTATCTGTGGGTCCTGGTCGAAAAGCTTTTCTTCAAGCGTATAGCTGTAATCTATATGTATACGCTGTTTCTTGCCGTCTATTCCAAGATAATTAGTAAAACCTGTTGTCAATAAATCATCATCTGTATCGTATCCTGTAATCTTGCCGTCACATACCGCAATATCACATACTCCTTCATAATTATTTCTTCTGTAAGCATTTATAAATGACAATACCACAAGAACAACAGCTATAACCGCCGCAATTGGAATTCTGTAATATTCCCATATATATTGCAGCTTGCCTGTAAACGTAAGTGTTAAGAACTTCTTACGCTGTTCTTTCACCTCATCTTTAATAGAATTACCTTCTGCCATATAGCCTCCTAATACATTACATTTCATTAAACAGCCAGAAACACTGTGGCTTTGCTTTTTATTAATTACTCTTTAATTAATCAACATTTGTTAGTTTATCATACCTTAACGCTTAAAAAAACAGCTTTTATAAACATTTAAGAAATATGCATTAAAAATTCTTTGCTTTTTGTTACATATATAAGTATAATCTGATTTAGTCACTTTCATTATAAATGGAGAATGGAGATATATTATGCGTGGTTTTGGATTAGATGGTAAATTTTTCAGGGGACTCACGAAAGCTGGTGATTTCCTTATACTTGGATTAATAACAGTTATATTCTGTATCCCTGTTATCACAATAGGTGCTTCACTTACAGCTGCATTTTATGCTGGAATGAAGCTTGTTAAAGATGAAGAAAATTATGTGTTTAAAGATTTCTGGAAGTCTTTTAAGACTAATTTTGTCCAGGGATTATTGGTTGAACTTATTATGGGAGTTATCGGACTTCTTTTATTCTTTGATATAAGGGCCTGTGCCTACTGGGCATTCTCATCTGGTTCAATGGCTGGTACTATTTTTATGTACGCTATCGCAGGCTGTGCTCTTGTATTGGCTGGTGTTCTCTTATATTCATTTGCAGTTCTTTCAAGATATGATGATAAAGCAATTACAATTGTTAAGAATTCACTTATATTATGCGTTCATCACCTGCCACAGACATTTATTATGATGATTGCAACATACGGACTTATCCTCTTTTCTTTAAAGTATTTTACTGCATTTATAGTAACTATACCGCTTATTATTTATGTTGACTCATTTATATTCACAAGAATATTTAAGTCATTAGAGAACACTAATGATGAGCGGGCCAGAGAAGCTGAAAAAGAAAAAGCTGAAAAAATAGAAACGGCTAAACAACATAAAGCCATTGATGACAATGTTGACAACACTGCTGTTACTTTAAATGATAATCAGTCAGATGATAGTAACAACTAATTAAAATCACATATATAAATATTCATACCGTCAATGTCCTGTGCATACACTTTAAAGCCAAGCTTGTGTATAAGCGATATTGACGGTTTATTATTCTTATCTATGCAGGAATATAATTTATCTATGCCTAATTCTTCCTTAGCATATTCCATAATTGCACTGCATACTTCGTATGCTATCCCCATATTCTGATAAGGCTTTCCTGTAAGATAACCTATTTCCTGAACATTTTCCCCATCAATGCTTCTATTCTCAATTCCCATACGTCCAACAAGCCTGCCTGTATCTTTAGAATATACCAGCCACATTCCGTACTCAAAGAATCTATACATATTATTAATGTAATTTCTTACAAATTCTTTTTCCTTCTCTAATTCATACAAAGGTTCTATAAACTCACAATCTGCAAGTGTGTCATACAATTCGTACAATTCATCAAGGTCATCAAGACTTTCTTCCCTCACAATAAACCTCTCTGTTTCAAGAATAAATGCTGGAAGCCCCTTCTTTCTTGCATACACCTTCTGACAGTAATAATAATCTATCTCCTCTGGTTCATATATCACATAAGGTGCAGTTCCCACATAATCACACCCAACTCCAATATCTTCCCTTATAATAACTTCCATACCAGCCACATCTCTATTCCCCACACAACATGTACTTATAACTATATCCGTATCCCTGTCATACCCCTCAGAATTATCAAAAATAACCTCAGCCTTTCCTTCCATATTCTCTATAATAGTCCGTTTTTCCTCATCACCTATAATCCTGTCACAATCAAATATATACACTCTTTCCATAACTCACGTATAATCCTCCCAATTGACTTTTACAATAATCCCCATTACAATACATAATATTATCACAGATAATTACAAAACGACCACTATCACTAACCAGCTGTGAAATAAAAATACATTACAAGCTGTGTACTTTTGAAACCGTCGGCACTTAGCGGCTGTCCTTTAGCCGCTTAGTACCGCTACGGTTTCAAGTAGCGCAAGCGTGCCCAGCGGTAATATATTTTTATCTCACAACGTCCGTTAGTCATATTTGCTTTCGTCTTGTAATTATCCCACACATTACACATTATTTTGGAGGTTAATTATGTCTAATCAGAACCCTATTGTAACATTTACAATGGAAAATGGCGACGTTATGAAAGCAGAACTTTATCCAGACGTTGCACCTAATACAGTAAACAATTTTATAAGTCTTGTTAAGAAAGGTTTCTATGACGGACTTATTTTCCACAGAGTTATCGCTGGATTTATGATTCAGGGCGGCGACCCAGAAGGCTCAGGCATGGGTGGTCCTGGATACTCAATCAAGGGTGAATTCAACTACAATGGTGTTGAAAATAATCTTAAGCACTCAAGAGGTGTCCTTTCTATGGCACGTGCACAGCACCCGGATTCAGCAGGTTCCCAGTTCTTTATTATGCACGCTGATGCACCTCACCTTGACGGTCAGTATGCCGCTTTTGGTAAACTTGTTGAAGGTGAAGATGTATTAGACAGCATTGCTTCAATTGATACTGACTGGAGTGACAGACCTAGAACTCCTCAGGTTATGAAGACTGTTACTGTTGATACTTTTGGTGTAGATTACGCTGAACCAGAAACACTCTAATAGTATAATAAAAGCCCGGTATGCTTAATCACAATCATAAATATGATTGCTTTAATCATACCGGGCTTATTTTAAAATCCGACCTATATAAAAAATTTACATAACCTTATTTTATCCTATAGGTCTTATACAATTTTTAAATATATATCTTCTTAGAAGTGTCCGCCTGAACTTCCAGAGTTACCACCGCCAGAGCTTCCACCACTTGAACTGCTCTTTTCAATATGTCTTTTAGTAATTGTTGTATTGATAAATACATCTCTTCTGTCATTCATCTTATATCCGTGGTTCTTAGTATACTCTGTACTGTTCACTGTCATCTTTGACCTGGCACTGCTCATCATTGCCAATACTGCAATAACTGCTACCACAAGTGAGATTAAAATCTTAACTGGCATATAATATGTAAGTCTTGATAACATATTTACATTAAGCTTTCTCTCAATTCCGTTTATGTATTTCTTACAGCCTGCATAATAATCGCCTTCAGCAAGCTTATCCTCCGCACTTTCCCTGATTGAATCCAGACTTGACTGTGAAATGCTGCTCCTTGCTCTTCCTGATGTTACAATTCTGTCTGCTCTTGAAGTCATATCTATTCCATATACAACAGCCTCGCAGTCAGTTCCTGTTTCCTCATAACCATACTGTTCTTCAAGTATTGAACGAAGATAATTATCCATAGGACTATAATCTAAATTCTTGTTCATAGTTATGATAACAATATCAAGCTGACAGTTCTTAGATGCCTTCCTGCACATATCTGTAAGCTTCTGTTCTTCCTCACTTGTCAGAATTCCAGCATCATCTATTACATAGGTCTTATTATCTGTACCCGCATACGCACTCTGTGTTCCTGTTAATACAAACATCATAACCATAACAGCTAATACTGCCATTACAGCCACTTTTAACCAGTTAAAATGTCTTTTTAAATCTACACACATCATATAAACAACAGCCCTCCTATCATTGTAATAATAAGTGTAAGCACAAAAATTCCAATACCATATGTAACGGCTTTTCCTGCACTTATAGGTCTGTCTGCCACTATTTTACCAGTCTGTCCATTAAGATAAAAATGGAATTCCTTATTATTGTATCTGAAATTGAGCATCCACACTGGCAAAAGTGCATATTCGCTGCCCCTGCCATTCATACTTATGCTGTTATTCCTTACTATGACACTTGAATAACCAGTAATTGAATCCCTTGCAATCTGTGTAATGTATGAATCTGCTCTCTTCTTGGCACGGCTCTGTATTTCATCAGCTGTATAATTATATTTTTCTGAAAGATAACCAGATAAGTATGGCATTGCAAAATCTGTAATCTCGCTGTAATTATAAGGCTCTAACATATCCATCTGTTCATCTGGCATTTTCTCTGAAGCATCTGCCGGAATTCTCTGAAATTCTGCTGATACATCTCTATACACATCAAAATGGTCTGTATATGTATATTCTGTATCGCCACGTCTTGTCGTTCTTACCTTATTAGCATTGGCACTCATCATAGTTCTTGCTGAATAATCATACAGCCAGAATGGGACATACACACCACTAATCTTCTCAATTGTACTTTTTCTTGATAATTCCTTTGGTGTAAGCATTCCTTTTTTCAGCCATTTCTTATATATATCTACCGCCTGATCTTTGTTAATCTTAAATGGAATTATTGACTTTGGCCTGAAGCTTCCTTTAAGTCTGTCCTCAACCAATGTGGGATTACCACAATATGAACAAAATGTAGCTGATGTATATTCATCTGCAACAAGTTCTGCTCCACAGCTCTGACAATGATATATCTTCATATTATTATTATCTGCATCATTATCCTGTTCACTGTTATTAAATCCGTAATCACTATTATCTGATGTACTTCCACTTACTTCTTCCATTAAAGAAGCATATTCATCTTCATATGTCTTAACATCTATACTTGTACCACACCTCTTACATTCAAGCTTCTGCAATTCACTTGAGAATTCCATTGCCGCTCCACAATTAGGACACTTGTATATAATTGGCATATCTTACCTCCATTAATTTATGTAATATTATATATGTTCATAATTTGTTCATATTACATTCAATAAGTTTTAACATTATGAACATTCTTTCTTCACTTTTAATCAATATACTTTTAAATATAGAAAATATATCAGACAAGCTGATATATACTAATAAAGCTTATTGACTTTTATAGTTCTTCATAAATATGAGTTGTTAATCATAATGTACAACTCTCCTCCCTCTTTCGATGCCACCCTTAACGGGGTGGCATTTTACGTATTGTGATTATTGATATCATCACTAACTAATACGAAAGAGTTCATTCTCATAAATATCAAGGAATAAGAACCTTATCTTTATATACTTAATCTTCTAACTTAATCTTTTGCATTGATCTCTTATTATTAGTCTTCTATATTACAAAGAATGAAACAATAAGAACAATTATTCCTGCAGCTATCATAATGATTCCAGTTTTCTTGTTCTTCTCATTAGTGGCTTTATCAACCTTAACGCTGTCCCTTAAATCATAGAACAGGTTAAAATTCTTCTTGGCTGTTATGTACTTTGAAAAACCCATAAACGCTACAACAGCACCTACTACAAACATCATAAAACCTATAAATGGAAGATATGAATCTCCCCTGTTACCCTCAATATTATAAAAATCCACATCTGCGGCTATAATATTGGCTAAATAAATAAATTTCCCCATAAATTTCTTTCTCCTTTCGGGTTCTGTATTCCTTTTTTAGATTATACTTCTTTTTAGTATCAATAACAACTTAAATATATTGATTTTATTTTTCAAATTCGCACTATTTGACACTATTTTCTTTGCATTTTATTAGCTTTAATGTATAATGGATAATAAGAGTGGGCATTAAGCAAAGCTATGTCCATATTACATAGTAGGAGGTTAATATTTATGTTAGTTTCAGCAAAAGAAATGTTAGAAAAAGCCAGAGATGGCAAATATGCTGTTGGGCAGTTCAATATCAATAATCTTGAGTGGACTAAAGCGATTCTTCTTACAGCTCAGGAGATGAACTCACCAGTTATCCTCGGTGTATCGTGTGGTGCTGGTAAATATATGACAGGATTTAAGACCGTAGCAAGTATGGTAAGTTCAATGATAGATGATCTTAAGATTACTGTTCCTGTTGCACTTCACCTTGACCATGGAACATATGAAGCTTGTTATGACTGCATTGATGCAGGATTTTCATCAATTATGTTTGATGGTTCCCACTATCCAATTGAAGAGAATATTGAAAAGACTAAAGAACTTGTTAAAATCTGCAAAGAGAAGGGTCTTTCACTTGAAGCAGAAGTTGGTTCAATCGGTGGTGAAGAAGACGGCGTTATCGGTATGGGGGAGTGTGCTGACCCTAATGAATGTAAATCAATTGCTGACCTCGGTGTAACAATGCTTGCTGCTGGTATCGGTAATATCCACGGTAAATATCCTGCTAACTGGCCAGGTCTTAGCTTTGAAACACTTGCCGCTGTTAAAGAAAAGGTTGGCAATATGCCATTAGTATTACATGGTGGTACAGGTATTCCTGAAGATATGATTAAGAAAGCGATCTCTTTAGGTGTTGCTAAGATTAATGTTAATACAGAATGCCAGCTTGCATTTGCTGCTGCAACAAGAAAATATATTGAAGAAGGCAAAGACCTTGAGGGAAAGGGATTTGACCCAAGAAAGCTCCTTGCTCCTGGTAGTGAAGCTATTAAAGAGACTGTTCGCGAAAAGATTAACTTATTCGGTTCAGCTGGAAAGGCATAATTAGCATTACACACAACACACAAGGACTATAATACTATGAATACAACTAACAATAATGATGATTTATTGAATGATGATCCAGAACAATCATCTCGTAGAAATATAACTAAATCAGATGATATGCCCGATTATGAATTAGAAGATCCTGATGATATTCTGAATGATGATGTTGATGATTTTATAGATGAGGATATGGATTATTCAGACAGTAATTCTCCATATGATGAGAATGATGCTGATGCAGTATTTGACAGACAGGAGAAAGATAAAAAGCGTTCTAATATAATAAGACGTATTATTCTTTTAATATCAGTTGCTGTCTTTATATTTGCCGCATACAATCTTATCAACATATTCCTTGCATATCACAAGGCTGATGTAATATATAATGACATTGAACAGAATGTTCTTGATGAAGATTCCCACACTAATGTAATTATCGGTGATGAGGAAGAGGAAGTTGAAGTTCCATTTAAGTATAACCATCAGGCACTTCTTAATATTAATTCTGATGGACTTGGATATATATACATTCCATCTATTGGATGCAGGCTTCCAATGGTTCAGGGTAATGATAATGATTATTACCTTACACATACATTTGACAAGCAATCCAGTGCTAATGGCTGTCTGTTTGAAGATTCCCGCATTAATAGCGGACTTTCTTCAAACCATGTGATTATATACGGACACAATATGCGAAATGGTGCGATGTTTGGCAAGCTTAAAAGTTATGAGAATTCATCGTTCTATAATGGTTCTGGCAACAATGTATTCTATATATACACTGGTAATGTCATTAAACAATATAAAATCTTTAGCTGCTACATAAGTGAAGCTGTAAGTGATACATATACCTTTAACTTCCCTTCTCTTGCTTCTATGCAAAGTTATGCAGCAGATATGAAAGCCAAATCTTTGTATGATACAGGGGTTGATATTTCATCAGCAAGTCAGGTAGTTACTCTTTCTACTTGTACTGATAACGGTGAGAAACGCTTTATCGTACACGGAATGTATATTGGAGAAGCCTCATTAGAGTAGAATTTACTTGAAATTGACTTAGATAATTAATAATTTTAATTTTTTTTATATTTTTTAAAAAAGAACTTGCATTATTATTAATTTTGAGTTATTTTAATTAAAGACGACAGGTAGTTGTCGCTAATCAAATAAGGTAGAACAAAGGCGTTCATATTATACATCTTAATAATGTATATGTGTACGCCTTTTTTAGTTTTACTAATAGAATAATAATCTATGAAAAGGAAGGATGAAAAAGTTATGAGCGAAAAATTCAATGTAGCTGACATCTTCGGCGAGAACGTGTTCAACGACACAGTTATGAAAGAACGTTTACCAAAAAACGTATACAAAAATCTTAAGTTAGCAATAGCAGGTGTACAGGAATTAAATATTACCGATGCTGATGTTATAGCTAATGCAATGAAGAATTGGGCTATCGAAAAAGGCGCAACTCATTACACACATTGGTTCCAGCCTTTGACAGGAACTACTGCTGAAAAGCATGATTCATTTATTTCAGCACCTAATGAAAACGGAAAGGTTCTTATGGAATTCTCTGGTAAAGAATTAATAAAGGGCGAGCCAGATGCTTCATCATTCCCTTCAGGTGGTCTTCGTGCTACATTCGAGGCAAGAGGATATACAGCATGGGATTGCACATCACCAGCCTTCGTTCGTGAAGGTGCACAGGGTGCAACACTTTGTATCCCTACTGCTTTCTGTTCTTATACAGGAGAAGCTCTTGATCAGAAGACACCTCTTCTTCGTTCAATGGATGCTGTTAACGAGCAGGCTTTAAGAATATTAAAATTATTTGGTAACACAACATCTAAGAAGGTTACTCCTTCTGTTGGTGCTGAACAGGAATACTTTATAGTAGATAGAGAAAAATATCTTCAGAGAAAGGATCTTATCTTCTCTGGACGTACATTATTCGGTGCTATGCCACCAAAGGGACAGGAACTTGATGATCACTACTTCGGTTCTATCCGTGAAAGAATTGCTGCATTTATGAAGGATATCAACGAAGAATTATGGAAGCTCGGCGTATCTGCCAAGACTCAGCATAATGAAGTTGCTCCAGCACAGCATGAATTAGCTCCTATATATGCACAGTGCAATATTGCTACTGATAACAACCAGCTTATGATGGAGGTTATGAAGAAAGTTGCTTACAGACATGGTCTTGTATGCCTTCTCCATGAGAAGCCATTTGCCGGAGTTAATGGTTCTGGTAAGCACAATAACTGGTCAATCACAACTGATGATGGTATCAACCTTCTCGAACCTGGCAAGACACCTCACGAAAATATCCAGTTCTTACTTGTACTCGGTGCTGTTATGAAGGCTGTTGATAAACACGCTGATCTTTTAAGAGAATCTGCTTCTGACGTTGGTAATGACCACAGACTTGGAGCTAATGAGGCACCTCCAGCTATTATCTCTATGTTCCTTGGTGAGCAGCTTGAGGATGTTGTTATGCAGCTTATTGATAAGGGTGATGCAACAAGCTCTATCCAGAAGGGTAAGTTAAAGACAGGTGCTTCTACACTTCCTGACCTTAACAAGGATGCTACTGATAGAAACAGAACTTCACCATTTGCATTTACTGGTAATAAGTTTGAATTCCGTATGGTAGGTTCATCAGATTCAATTGCTCCTGCTAACGTAGTTCTTAACACAATCGTTGCAGAAAGCTTTAAGGAAATCGCTGACCAGCTTGATGGAGTAGAAAACTTCGATATGGCTGTTCATGATCTTATCAAGAAGCTCTTTACTGACCATCATAGAATCGTATTTAATGGTAATGGTTACTCAGATGCATGGGTAGAAGAAGCTGAAAGAAGAGGTCTTCCAAATATTAAATCTATGGTTGATGCTATTCCTGCCCTTACTACTCCTAAGGCCGTTAAGCTTTTTGAAAGCTTTGGTGTATTTACAGAGGCTGAATTAAAGTCAAGAGCTGAGATTAAGTATGAAGCTTATGCAAAGGCTATAAACATTGAAGCTAAGACAATGATTGATATGGCTGGAAAGCAGATTATTCCTTCAGTTATTTCTTACACAACAGAGCTTGCTAACTCAGTTCTTACTGTTAAGGAAGCTGGTGCTGATGCTTCTGTTCAGGCTGATTTACTTGCAGAAGTTTCTGGTTACTTAAAGGATATGAAGGCTGCTTATACTAAGCTTATTGATGTTACAGCTAAGGCTGCTGATGTTACTGACATTACAGAACAGGCTAAGTACTTCAGAGATGAAGTTAAGACAACTATGGACGAATTAAGAGCTCCTGCTGATAAGCTTGAAATGATCGTTGATAAGGAATTCTGGCCATTCCCAAGCTATGGTGATCTTTTATTTGAAGTTTAATTAATCTTAATTTAATTAATATCAACTGCATATTTAATACTTAATAAGCAAGTACTTATTTTAATATATATGTTTAATTTATAACATATTTAATTATTAATAAGTACTTGCTTTATAATATGTATTTATCTTAATAATAAAGGATTATAGACTTATAAGACAAAAATGGAGTGTCACAGGAAACAATTCATACAATACGCAGATAACTGATATACTGTTAATACCTGCATAAAGTATCGATTATGTTTCATATGACACTCCATTTTATTAATTATTCACTATCTGATACTGCTTCACCTGTATCCGTACTGTCTCCGTCCGATGATGGGATATCTGGCAGCTCTCCCTGTGCTTCTGTATTATCAGCTACACCCTCAGGGTCATACTCTCCCCCCTCTTTATCCCAGAGTGAATCGTATTCCTTCTGCTTTTTCTTCATTGATGCCATAATCATCTGTGCCTGCTTGGCTCTTGCATACATTTTATCGTCATATTCCATAACCTTCTTTTCATCGGTATATGGAACTTTATCACCGGCACACATTCTTGCAATTGTCGTCATTATCTTGCCGATTGTTGCACCAAGTCCTGTCTCAGGGTCAGCAAGTGCTTTGTCGTTTTCTGTATTTGCTGCTGCACACCACTGCTCCCTAAGCGAGTTAAGAACATTCTCATACTTGTCAAAATCATCAGTTGCTTCCTTATATGAAAGCTCAAGCTCTGCTGCCTTTTGTATCCATTCTTCATCATTGGTACGCTCAGCCTTTTCCTTTGTTTTTTTATATTGCTTATATATGCTGGTCTTCTTGTCCTGTAATTCATTGCGATATGCCTGATAATTTGGTATTGCCTCTCCTAATTTCATACCATTATCCTCCTCATATAATACTTTTGTACCATTTAACTTTTATTATATTTAGAATATCGGCATTTTATATCAACATATATACCTTTATATCTGATAATTATTAAAATTATTTATTAAACGCCACTGTACGCACTATAGCCGCCGTCTACTGGCAACACAATACCATTTACAAATCCAGCCGCATCATCACTTGCAAGGAATAATGCCGCTCCGATAAGTTCCTCTGGATTACCAAATCTTCCCATTGGAGTTCCTGCAACTATCTTTCTTGCTCTGTCAGTGTATGTACCATCTTCATTAAATAATAATGCGTGATTTTGTTCAGCCGCATAAAATCCCGGTGCAATTGCATTACATCTTATTCCGCTTTCTCCAAAATGGACTGCCAGCCACTGTGTAAGGTTAAGTATTGCACTCTTGGCATTGCCGTAAGCCATTACCTTTGTAAGTGGTAAAATTGATGTAACAGATGCTATATTAATAATGCTTCCGCTTCTCTTTTCAACCATATCCTTAGTAAATACCTGTATCGGAAGAAGTGTTCCCATATAATTAAGATCCATAACATCTCTTATATTATCCTCATCAAGATTCCAGAAAGAGTAATCATTTTCTCCTTTTTCTTTCTTTAACATCTCTATTGATGTAATAGCACCCGGCTGATTGCCGCCAGCTCCATTGATAAGAATATCACAGCTTCCAAGCTCACTCTTAATTATTTCATAAGATTTATTAAGTTCTTCCTTATCAATTACGTTACAGCTATACCCCTTAACAACAATGTCTTTGCTGTATTCTGTCTTAGCATTGTTAATAAGCTCATCTGTGACATTATTAAGCTTATCCTTATTACGTCCGATTATTGCAACCTTCGCACCGCTTACAGCAAGTCCATACGCCATTGCTGAACATAGTGTTCCACTTCCCCCTGTTACAATTGCAGTCTTGCCTGTCAAATCTACTTTAAATGGAATTTTCATAGTTTTATTACCTCCTACTAATAATCAGATTATTATAATTTAAGGGATATGCTCAAAAATACGTTTATGCTGCATAATAAGACATTTTAATTAATGCCCCGCCCAAATTATTATATTGAAAGTGTGTAGTCTTTCAACCTCCTGCGGCATAACTTATATTCTGGGCAGTACTTTTCAACTTCACACCAGAATGATTGCGAATGATTCATATATTTTCTATGCGAAAGCTCATGCACCACTACATAATCCAACAATTCTTCAGGCATATAATACAAATTGTAATTAAAATTAACATTTCCCTTGGAACTACAGCTTCCCCAGCGTGTCTTCTGATTACGTATTGTAACCCTTCCAACAGTCACATTCATAATCTTACTGTAATATTCTACTTTTCTTATAAATGTGCCCCTTATTACGGCACGTTCCTTAGGTGTTAACATATCAAAAGCCTTTGCATTGGTAGGAATTTTTTCTTCTTTTCTTTCCTTCATCAACTGCTGTTTACTCTCAATCCAAGACATATGCTTATCAATAAATATATCAAGCTCTTTCTTCGTCATCCTGTTAGGTGCTCTTAATATAACACTTCCATCTGTATGGACTTCTATTGAAACTGTTCTGCGTCTTGATTTTATAATCTGTATATCCATATTTTCCATCAAAACAGGTTCCCTTCAATCATTTTCTTCTGTTTTTGCTGTAATAAGAAGCTCCCATCTATTTTACTGTGGATAATGAAGTCTTTCTGGTACTGGGTTATCAAGAACTTCTTCCTTATACTTCTTCATATATATCTTTGCAAGTGTAAGGTTATTATCAAGGTAATTACCGCAGTCCCTTGGTGAATATCCTGGTATCTCACCCTCATAATCCAGTACGAAATCAGCGGCTTCCCTTAACACATCAATTATATCCTCTGACTCAAGGTCACCTGCAAATATTACATAAAATCCTGTACGGCAGCCCATTGGTCCAAAATATATAGTCTTGTCTGCCCATACCTTATGGTTCCTTAAAAATGTTGCTACAAGGTGTTCTATTGTATGAATACCTGCTGTATCCATAGGTGCTTCTACATTAGGTCTTGTAAATCTTAAATCAAATGTTGTAAGAACTACATCTCCCTGATAATCTTTTCTTGATACATATGCTCCTGTAAGTAAATCCAAGTGATTAACTGTAAAACTTGCTATCTTATTCATAATATTCCTTTCCTGTCTTTATGACTAACTTTAGTTTATTTTATTGAAACCATTCTACGGTTTTCATCTGTTGCTGTTATTTTTAAACATTTTATGCCTGCAATAAATTTGCTGAGTGTAGAATAACCATACTCCTTAACCTTAAAATTAGGATAATTCATATGGATTTTCTGTCCTAATGCTCCAAGTTCCACTGCATTTTCTGAACTCTTTACATAATTCACTGCATACTCCATAACCTGCTCTTTCATATTCTTGTCTTCCTTAAGTCTGACAAGAACCGTGTTATTGAACTTCTTTAATTCAAGACTTTCCATTTCCTCAAGAAATGTAGACAATGAACTGTAACCGTAATTTCTTACATCGAAATCAGAATATTTCTTCTGTAAACGGCTTCCAAGCTCACCAAGCCCTGTCTGCCTGCCTTTATTGTCGTTCTCCTGAATAATCTCAATAATTGCATTTTCTATCTTAGACTGCTTAATAATATTGCTTCTTTCTGTCTTCTTAACCGGCTTACTATCTGGCTCATCTTCGTGTGCCTGTTCACGAAGAAGCTCAAGGTCTGTAAATACCGAACAAGCGGCCCTGAATGAACGTGGTGTCTTGCTCTCACCCATACCGATAACGTCCATTCCCGACTCTCTAAGCCTGCTTGCAAGCCTTGTAAAATCGCCATCAGAAGATACGATACAGAAGCCGTCAACATTATTCGTATAAAGAATATCCATAGCATCAATTATAAGCGTTGAGTCTGTTGCATTCTTGCCTACTGTATTACAAAACTGCTGTATAGGTGTTATGGAGTTCTCCATAAGCTCTTTCTTCCATTTGCTTGCCTGTGTACTTGTCCAGTCGCCATATATTCTTTTATAAGTTATTACGCCATACTTTGTCATTTCATCAAGAATGTCCGAAATATATTTTGATGAAATATTATCTGAGTCGATAAGTACAGCGTATCTCTTATCATCCATTCACTCACTTCCTTCCAGGCATATCTTTATAATAAATATATCGAAATATCTGCCACTATTAATTATATTTTATATAAAACTACATCTGATGTCTTACAATCTTGTATTCATCATTGCTCTGATAATATGGACATTCTTTATACTCAGATGTAAGAAGCCTTGCATAATCATCCTCGTCCATATCTACATCACACACGAACTGCTCCGTTTCTTCATCATATACCATATTATTGCAATAATCACAATTATAATGAGCTACCGCCATTGTTACCTCTTTCCTGTCTGTTCAATACTTCATTCATACTTCCAAGCCTGTAACCATCCAAATCAAGGGATACATACTTAAATCCAAGTGCGTGAAGCTTCTCTGATACTTTATCCTTTATTCCGTTTTCAATAAACTTCTGTATATCTGCTGGTCTTAATTCAATTCTTGCAATTCCATCCTGTAATCTTACCCTGAACTGCTCAAATCCCAGACTTCTTATATAACATTCTGCACTGTAAATCATATCAAGCTTGTCTTTATTAATAACCTCACCATACGCAAATCTTGAAGCAAGGCACGCACACGATGGTTTATTCCACGTCTTTAAGCCTAACATACAAGATAATTCCCTGATTTCAGCCTTGGTAAGACCTGCCTCTTTTAAAGGACTTCTTACTCCTAGTTCCTTTATGGCTCTAATACCAGGTCTGTAATCACCGTCATCATCAACATTTGTTCCCTCTGCAATTACACTAATGCCTCTCTCACCTACAAGATTCTGCACATTAGTAAATATCGCTTTCTTACAAATGTAACATCTGTCTGGTGGATTATTCTCAAAGCCCGGAATCGATAATACATCTGCATTATATATAAGATGTTCTATATTCTCAGCCTTGCAGAAATCATCAGCTTCTTTAAGTTCATCATCTGTAACAAGAATTGAACTTATCGTAACTGCAACAGCATTTTCTCCTAATACATCTTTTGCAGCTTTGGTTAAAAATGTCGAGTCAACCCCGCCAGAAAATGCGATTGCTATTTTACCACAATCCTTAATAATTGACTTTAACTTTTCATATTTGGCTAAAGTGTTCTCACTTATATCATCTTTATTGATGTCCGATTTGTTCAATGGCATTATTTGAGTACTACCTGTTTTACCTAATTCAATTGTTTCATCAGTGTGATATTCACTTAACTGTCCGCTTGAGTTTATGTCTAATTTATTCAATTCTTTAGATATATTCTCTGAATTATCAACCTCTGCGTTACCAGCATACTTATCATCTGTTATATCATATTCATCTAAAAAGCTGTGTCGCTGCCCCTTCTTCTTGTAAGCAATTACCGTATCAATATTAACATTTTCTACACTTCTGAATATGTTCTTTTCTATATACGGACTTACCTTGGTCAGATCTTTTATAAGCTGCTTAATCTCTGCCCTCTTAGAACCTTTTCCTGTACCACCACAGGAAGCACATCCCTCTGTAAATCGACAGGCACACTGTATAAACTCAAGATTATTATATTCTTTCCAGTGAATAATATCAGCTTCTCTTATAAGATACATAGGTCTTATAAGCTCCATTCCCTCAAAATTCGTACTATGAAGCTTAGGCATCATTGTCTGAACCTGTGCACCATAAAGCATACCCATAAGAATTGTTTCTATCACATCATCATAATGATGTCCAAGAGCAATCTTATTACAACCAAGTTCCTTTGCCTTGCTGTAAAGATATCCTCTCCTCATTCTTGCACACAAATAACAAGGCGACTCTGTAATATCTACTACAGTATCAAATATCTCTGTCTTAAATACTGTAATTGGAATATCTAATATCTTTGCATTGTTAAGTATTACATTGTAGTTAAGGTCGTTATAACCCGGATTCATAACTAAGAATACAAGTTCAAAATTATTCTTTCCGTGACGTTTCAACTCCTGAAAAAGCTTCGCCATAAGCATTGAATCTTTACCGCCTGATATGCAGACAGCTATCTTATCGCCGTCCTGAATAAGATCATATTCATTAAGAGCCTGTGTGAACTTTCTCCATATTGGCTTGCGGAACTTCTTTACTATGCTCCGCTCAATCTCTTTAACATTTTCTTCTGAAGTATTATTGCCGCTTTCTTTATCCTGCTCAAGATATTTATTAAACTTCCATCTTAGATATGCGACAAATCCACCATCAAGGCTGTAAGCTTCATAGCCCATCTCATCAAGTATATCTTCTATTTCTTCACTTTTCTGTCCAGTGTAGCAAAGAATATATATTGGTGTATCCTTTGAATACTTTGCCTCAAATTCTTCCTTATTATCTTCAAGAACTTTTATCATATCTTCCCAGTAATAATGTATGGAAGCTTCTATGGTCTCTTTCTCATACTCCTCTAATGCTCTTACATCAAAAAGGATTTTATCTCTATTGTCATCATAATATTGCTGTACTGTTCTCATATTTTTTCTTTCTACTTACTCTGATTATTATTACACATAAATTTACATTATAACAAATGAAATTGTAACCACCACACATTGATTATCATCTGTTTATTATAAAATAAATGTACAATGCACAATATATTTTATCATACTCTGTAAAGCTGCAACAATATTATTTTGTATGATATTTTATTGTGCCTTTTATATAATAGGAAATTCTATTAGAAGCTCCTTTACATAAAAAATGTACCCGCAAATGCTTAACATTGTTTGTGTCTTGCATTTACAGGTACTCCTTTTTCTATATTATATTCTTTATCGCCTTGACCATTCTTAATATTCTGTCACGCTGGTTATCATCCAACTCCATCCATACGTTCTGCATAACGTAATATCTTCTGTCATACATATTAAGATACATTGATGGTCTGCATTTGTACAAATTATACATCTGAACAAGAGTATCTGCATCAGGATACATAATCTCTTTTTCGTATTTTCTGTACTTCTTTCTTGTCAGTCCCAGCTTTTCAGACATAACCTCCTGTGAATAATGCGTTTCGTGCCTTACATATTCAAGCATTGAAAAATCATCCCACTGCTTCAACATAAAATCAAACATTCTATCATTCTGCGTATCATTGTCTTTATTCTTAGTGTCATTAACACGATAATATTTTATACATTCAGCAACCATACGCATAGTCATATCTTTAAGTTCTTCACTTTCACAATCACTTATAAGCTCGTCCAAATCTTTAGTATCAATATCGTCTCTCTTTCCCGAAACCAGCTCATCAATGTCCATTCCAATTTCCTGCAATTTTTTTAAATTATCATACGAAATCATTATCAGTCCATTTTCTCTTTTAGAATAGTCATTCTGTGATATTCCCAGCTCTTTTCCGATATCTGCCTGATTATAGCCAAGTCTTTTTCTATATACTCTCATTCTATTGCAAAAATCTTCGTAACGGGTATTGTTCATTTACCTTAACCTCTTAGCTATGCTATTACTAAAGATTTTATGATAGTTACGATTGACCCAAATAGGTCTATTTCGGAATATAAGCTTATATTCTGTAAATATTATGGCTAATTGTTTAAAATATATACCCCAGTAATTAAATTTGTTTAATTTCATAATCAAATAAACTTATAATATTCTATATTTTTGACAATAAATCATATGGCAATTTTTTTATTTTTCTTTGAATTTGCGATTAATATATAATGTAAATATACCGACAATATAGTATAATATAAAAAATATAAAAACCTTAATTGGAGGATTTAATTATGAGGATTCAGGATTTTTGTGATATGGTCAAATTTGAAGAGATTATGTCTAACTGGGCAAAGAGTACCGGGCTGGCAACTGTTGCTGTAGGTGCAGACGGCAAGTACATAAGCGAATGTTATAATTTCACTGAATTCTGCATCGATCTTACCAGAGGAAGTACTGAAGGCCGCAAGAGATGTGAGCAGTGTGACCGTGATGGTAATGGCGTTTATCCTTGTCATGCAGGATTAGTTGATTTCGGTATTCCTATTACTCTTGATGATGGAACTGTTCTTGGAAGTATTATCGGCGGACAGGTTCTTCCTGAGAACCCAGACGAAGAAAGGTTCAGGGCAACAGCACGTGAACTTGGAATTAATGAAGATAAGTACATCAAGGCTCTGCAAAAAGTAAACGTGCGTACTAAAGAGGAGATTGACGCTTCTGCCAATCTGCTGGGCGATGTTATCAATATGTTTGTCCGTGCAAGCTACACTGCCCGCCAGAACTCAACTATTCTAAATGAACTTACAACAGGAATTAGTGCCGCCGCAAGCCAGCTTGCTACAGCCAATGACAAGGTCAAATTAATAGACGGATTCAGCAAACGACAGAATATACTTGCACTTAATGCTTCCATTGAAGCTGCAAGAGCCGGTGATGCTGGAAAAGGCTTTGCTGTAGTTGCTGAAGAAGTACAGAAGCTTGCCAAAGGTATGGGCGAAGCCAGCAGTGCAATTACGAAAGCACTCAACACAGCCACTAAGACAATTACTGCACTTGATAGAACTAACAAACAGTAATAATTAATGGGCAAAATAATATGCCCTATTTCAATGATGTATTTAATTAAAAAGATTAAACAGCCGTCAACCATTTAATTTCAAAGGCTGGCGGCTGTTCTATCAACATATCTTGTCCTATAAGTCTATTAACAGTCTTTACTCTCTATCTCACCCGTAAATCCTGCATTTTCTATCATCTTAATAGTATCATCTATTCCCTGTCCATCTGCTGTTAAATAACCAGAAGCAAATATTGAATCTACAACTTTAAATAATGTTGGCTCAATTCCCTTAAAGTATACTTCACGTCCAGCCGCACATCTTATGTCTGACTTAGGAACTAATAATCTTGCAAGGCATAACACCTTAAGACAATACTGTGGTGTAAGTCCTGATATATCTCTGTCTGCAAGCCTTGTTCCCTTTATTGGAAGAAGAAAATTAATTGGCACTGACTCTGGATTGATTTCCTTTACGTCCATAAGCATATCTACAACATCTTCCCTGCTCTCGCCCATCCCGATAATACCGCCACAGCACATCTCAAAACCTATTCTTTTTAACATTCTTATATTATTAATTCTCTGGTCATATGTATGTGTTGTGCATATATTGGGATAAAATCTACGGCTGCTGTTAAGGTTATGGTTAATTCTGTTAAGTCCTGCTTCCTTAAGCATTAAAGCCTGCTTTTCTGTAAGAAATCCAATAGAACAGCATATCTGGGTATCATTCTTCTTCATCTTTCTTATACGTCCGGCTAAATCTTCTATCTCAGCATCTGTAAAGCTTATACCGCTAAGTCCAATACAATGTCTCGCAAGATGTTTATTATCTACAAGGTCATTATCTCCATACAACTTCTCGTCTGATACTCTTTTATATTTCTCTATCTGAGCCTGGGACTCACACGACTGGGCACAGTAAGCACAATTCTGTGAACAGTTACCACTTCTGACATTAGTAAGAAGCTGTATGCTTACTTTCTTTCCTTTATATTTAAGTCTTAACGCATACGCTGTTTCAATAAGCTTGTCAAGACATACATCATCACAATTAAGAATTGCAAGTGCCTCATCTTTGGTTAATTCGTGTGTTTCGTCCCAATTATCTAATAATTTCCCAACATTAATATTTTCTGTAACATTCTGCATAACGCCCATACTTTACTCCGTTCCTGCACACTAATTGAATTAATACTAACTCTGGTAAAATGAATAATTCTATCAATAAGCAGCCTTATCCTTTAACCCCCGTGCATACGCATAAGTATAGTTACTCAGCTTGTTAATGTCAACCCAATTATAGTTAATGTTGACATTTCCTTGTTGCAATTACACACTATAAGATTATAATTACACACTATTAAAATTAATATTTTAATAATACTACTATTAAAAATCATCACATTCTAATATAGAATATTATATACCACCATAAATATCATTACTTAATTAATCTACTCAGCCTAACATCTAAGAAATCTTCTGAAACACTTGCTCTTTCTTCTTGGTAGACAAATATGTAATTACATCTTTTCTTGTTATAATTCCTATAAATACACCTCTGTCGTCTACAACTGGAACAAAATTCTGATTAGATATTCTTTCAATCAATGCTTCCATCGATGTATCCACATTAACACTTGGATAATTACGTCTGAAATAAAGCTCGTTAACTCTCTGCTTTTCTAATTCCTTTATATCAACTTCCATCGCGTTATTCTGTTTAATTCTGCATATATGCCAAAGGAAATCACCTTCCGTGATTGTCCCAACATAATGCTCATTCTCATCAAGAACAGGAATTGCAGAATAGCCATAATAATTCATCTTCTGTAATCCCTGTCTTATTGTGTCATCATTGTAAATATATGCTACCTTGCACTTTGGTTGTAAAAAAAACGATATATTCATACTTCTCTCCATTCTTACCCACTAAAAGTTGTTGTATAGTTATTAACACATCTTGTTATTATATTGTAGCATATAAGAATAGTTTCACATATGTATTTTGTACATTTTTCATATATTTTTCATTATTTGGTATATCTATTCTTCCCTGCAGCTTATGCTGTACATTCCAGTCTGTTTTCCCATATCTCATTATATATAACATTCTGTTAATTCCTTTTCTTACATTCGTTATTTATTTCTATTGTGTTGTCAGCCGTCTGTATGCCCATTTAAAATTGTCTTTTCCTGCACCCTGTAACAGACAAAGCTTCAACAAAAATCTAAAAATCCAAAAATATAAAAATATAAAACTTATTATAACACAAAATAAATAATAAAACAGAATTCTAAGATAGCTAACAAAACATCCGACCAGGTCCTATCAAGCGACCTGGCCGGATGTCTGTTTTATATAATATTAGGAAAAAAGTCTTGTTATTTTATACTAAATCAATCCCATAAGCTTTGGTACTCCAAGTGACAGCTCTGGAATAAATGTAATAAGCATAAGTAATATAATTAAACCAATAAAATAAGGTATAAGCTTAGGTGTTACTTTCTCGATTGATACATTTTCAATACCACAGCCTACGAATAATACAGAACCAACAGGTGGTGTAATATTACCAAGACACATATTGAATATAAGCATTACACCAAACTGGATATCTGTCATTCCAAAGCTCTGTGCGATAGGAAGGAAGATAGGTGTAAATATAAGTATAGCTGGTGTAATATCCATAAACATACCAACAACCAGAAGTATAATATTCATTAATAAGAATATTACAACCTTATTAGTTGAAATACTTAATAATCCGTTACTTATGGCTGCTGGTATTCCAGAATAAGCCATAACGAATGACATAGCTGATGATGCTGATATAAGGAAAAGAATTACTCCTGACACCTTAGCTGATTTCTTAAGTATTTCTACAAATGTCTTAAAATTCATGCTCTTGTATATGATAGAAAGTATGAGGCAATACAGAACTGCAATACCAGCACCTTCTGTTGCTGTAAATATACCTGATACAATACCACCAATAACAATTATTATAAGAAGTAATGATGGGATAGCATCAACAAATATCTTTAAAATACTTACTGACTTATCTCTTCCAACAGCCTTTATGCCTAACTTCTTTGCACCAATGAAGGCGACTATCATACATACAACACCCATCAATATTCCAGGTACATAGCCTGCCATAAACAATGTCGATATAGATACACCACCTGCAACTGTTGAATATACAATGAATGCCGATGTAGGTGGAATAAGAAGTCCTGTTGGTGCTGAGGCTATGTTAGCTGCTGCCGCATAAGCAGGATCATACTTCTGCTCTTTTTCAATAGGACTCATACATCCTCCTATTGCAGAAGCTGCTGCTACTGATGAACCAGATAATGCACCAAAGAGCATATTTGCAAGAATATTAGCCTGTGCAAGGTTTCCTGGAATCTTTCCTACGAATATCTGTGCAAAGTTAATAAGTCTCTTGGCTATACCACCATTATTCATAATATTACCTGCAAGGATGAATAATGGAACTGCTAAAAGCGAAAAGCTTTCAACACCCGAATTCATTTTCTGCATGGTTATGAATGTTATCTGATCCCATGACAGCGTTGACATGGCAGTTACAATTGACGAAGCAATAATACTTACTGAAATAGGAACCCCTAAAAACAGAAGTACACCGAATACAACAAATAATATTACTGTAGTTACTGCAATACTCATATTTACCTCCTATTCTACCTTAACACCGGTTAAGTCTTCATATATATTAATAATCTGTGCAACTACTATAAAGATACCTGAAACAGGGGATACCGCATATACAAGTGTTCTTGGAATACCAAGAAGTGCTGAATACTCTGCCCTTGCTGACATTGCCAGCTTAAATCCACCAATTACAAACACGAACACTGCAAGTAAAAGAATAATTACATCTATAACCAGTAATAATATTTTTCGTTTATTACCTGTGAGCTTATCTTTAATAATAGTGAGTGACATATGGTCTCTTGTAAAGAAAGCATATGCAGCACCTATAAAGGCTGTCCACATAAGTGAGTATTTAACAAGTTCTTCTGTAAATGCTGCTGGTTTGCCAAGCACATATCTTGTAAACACCTGCCATAATACTAACGAAGTCATAAACACAAGCAGAACAACACTTGCTGCTGATAATATCTTATTCATAACATTTTTAACTTTAACAAGTATATTAATCATAGTTACTCTCCTTTCCTTATCTCATCTATTCTGTCAAGTAAAGCTGCAACACCTGTATACTTATTTCTATACTCGGTAACAAGACCTGCTGTTGCACTTCTGAATGCTTCCTTATCTACATCATAAATAAATTCAACACCCATATCCTTTGCCTGTGCTACTGCCTCATCTATTGCCTTGTCCCACATAACCTTATGAGACTGTGTAGCATCCTTTGCACACTGCAGTATAATCTTCTGATCATCCGGCTCTATATTATTCCATACCTTTGAGCTCATAACCATAACATCAGGTATCATGGCATGCTCATCAACCGAATACACCTTACATATCTCACCATGCTTACCTGTTGTAAGCGCTGTTTCATTGTTCTCTGTTCCATCTATAATACCTGTTGAAAGTGATGTATATATGTCACCATAGGACATTGCTACCGGTGTTCCACCAAGTGCTGTAAGCATATCCGTCTGTGACTTCATATCCTGGACACGTATCTTTATTCCTTTAAGATCCTCTGGCTTACGTATAGGCTTATCTTTTGTGTAGAATGAACGGGAGCCTGATGTAAAGTATGTTAAGGTTACGAATCCATCATCTTCTGATGACAGGAAGAAATCCTGCATTTTATCAGAATCCATTATTTTATAAAACTCATCAATATTACTAAATATATAAGGAAGACCAAATGTATTATAAGCATCATTATATGTTGCAAGACCTGGTGCTGATACTTTTGTCATAGCAATAACACCTGCCTGAAGCTGCTCAAGATTCTCTGTCTCTGAACCAAGCTGTCCATTAGGGAATATCTTGATTATTATTCTTCCGTTAGTCTTCTGCTTAACCTCTTCTGCGAACTGCAGCATAGCTATATGTACTGTATGACTTTCTGACAAACCATGTGCCAGCGTTAATACCATAGGATTTTCTGCGGTAGCTTCCTTACTGTTTGATGCGCTATTTGTTCCACAGCCTGTCAGCCCAAATGAACATATAAGTGTAACTGTAAGCAAAACAGCAATATATTTTTTCATTTTTTTCAACATATTATACCTCATTTCTGTGCACTCATTTTTTATATGTCAGCTACTGGTCTTATGCACAATAACCTGAAGCTGTGAATTACACTATTTCTCCTGTTTCGTAACAGCCTGCTTTTGCCTGATGCTATTACATTCCAATCATATCAAAGACTTCAAATGATATAAGCACCTGATGGTTTTTCTTTGGATTAGGATACTTTACCTGCACTGATTTCTTAGTCTGGCTGTAATACCATCCAATGTCACTTTCCTCGTATTTTCTTCTATGAAGGAAATGTGGCACTTCCTTTCCATCAAGCTGTACATAGAATGGTGCTTTCTCCCTATGTATCACATCAAGTTCCATTGTTTCTACTGTGTTCTCATAACTGCCTTCATATTCAAAATCGATATATGTCTTCGCACCAGCTTTAACTCTAATATCAGTTTTTAAGTAGCTGCCATTCTTATAATCATTAGTTTTTCCATCATCATCATATATAGTAAATGAAGAATCTATATCAGGTGCCATTATTATATGAAGTGAATCAACCTTATCATTCATAAGATTGTTAAGTTCATTAGCAGCCATCGGAATAATAGCTCCACTCTTTATAAACATTGGAATTGAACTTATATCCACCGGTACATTTATAGTCTTGCCGCCTTCATATTCGTTTCTGGTATAATAATCATAAAAACGTATATTTTTATCTCCTGTATCAGGTAAATATACCTCTCTTATCTCTGCACCCTTTTCTACAACATTTGCTACAAGTAATGAATCGCCCCACATAAAATCCACGCCTTCATTATATGTATTACTATCGTTCTGGAATACCATAAACATTGGCTGCATAATAGGAAGTCCTGTCTTATGTGCTCTGTATTCAAGCGAATAAAGATAAGGAGACATAGAATATCTGAGTTTAATTGCAGTTCTTATATAATCCTTCATACCACTATACATCCATGGCTCTGTAACTGTATTATCAGTATTTACTGAATGTATTGAAAATCTTGGCATGAACACACCATTCTGCACCCATCTTACAAAAAGCTCAGGCTCTGGTGACTCTCCATAGAATCCACCTACATCACAACCGTGATTTGCAACGCCAGAAAGTCCCATACCAAGTATAGTTGCTATGTTATACTTTAATGCATCCCAGCATGTAAGATTGTCACCTGCCCACACCTGTGCATATCTTTGTATACCTGCGTGTCCCGAACGGCATACTGAAAATGGTCTTATATTCTCATTATATTCCGTTACTGCCTCATTAGAGAGCTGGCACATGATATTACTCATTACCGGCTTTAGCTCACCAATAGTACTTCCTTTACCTTCAAAATACACTCTTGCATCCTTATCAACCATAGAATCATATTCACAGTTATCATTCCATACTGATTCACAGCCATACTTTATAAGTCCCTCTTTCAGGTATTCTTTCCAGTATTCTCTTGTCTGCTCTTTGGTGAAATCTACAAATATTCCAGTTCCACCCCACCATGTACCTTTACCGGGTTCATCCTTTATGCTGTCATATACAAACATATCCTTTTTCTTCATATCCTCCAGATACGGATGAACCAGGAGCATTCCAGGTTTGACATTAGGTGAAACAACTATGCCCTTTTCCTTCATTTTTGCAAACCATTCTTCTGGATTCTTGAATCTTTTATGATTCCAGGTAAAGCTGCATCTTTTAATTCCCTGCTCTGTCTCTACTGCACAATATCCTGATGAAAGCTGGAAACCATCTACAGGAATTCCTTCTTCTCTGGTAGTATCTATAAATTCAAGTATCGCATCATCACAATCCTTAGGAAGCTCTGGATAATACATTGAAGAACCAAGATATCCAAGTGCTGCCTTTGGAAGAAGTATTGACTTGCCTGTAAGATCTGTATATCTGCTTATTACTTCTCCTATTGAAGGTCCTGCTATAAGAAAGAGATCTATATCTCCGGCATCTGATCTGAAGCTTGAGTAACGATGCCAGTAATTTCTCTTTTCACGTCCCATATTAAAGTCACATTCTGCTGTTGTATGATAGAAATATCCAACTGCCTTATGGGTTGAGCCTGAAAGCTTTATATAAAATGGGATATGCTTATACAATGAATCTGTTTCCTTAGGATTGTAGCCCATTGCATCACCAGGAGCCATATTCATATACTTTTCAGCCTTATTAATATCTCCCCCTTTCTCGCCAAAGCCATAAAAGTAATCATCTGACTCTATCTGGCTTGTATGTATCCGCCTTTTATTTGAATCCTCTCTATATGCAAGATCTGTAATATCTGCGTGTAATAATGTTCCATCTTTATCATATACACATATACGGAATGGATTCTTTTCAATTTCTATACGAAGCTTACTTCCGCAAATAACTGCCTTGTCAGTTCCATCCACAAGCTCTGAGTATGCCACTTCAACTCTTTTTCTATAGCCCTTTAAAAACTCATCTGTTCTTGAGTCCCATGCTGTCATAGCAAGACTATATGAAGCTTCATCCCAGTCTCCATCAAAGCCGGCTCTTATTCTGATTATTTCATCTGTGAGAAACCATATTCTTATTTCTACTGAATCTGTAATAACAGAATAATAGTTAGTGTTATAGGTTACATTTCCTGCCTTATAACATATTCTCATATTATTTTTTATCTCCTTTCAGTAATCTGATAATCTCTTGTTTATGTTTTGTTTATAATTAATTTATACAACTATTCAATAATTAAAACTATACAGATATTGACAGGATAAATTGGTTTTTTTACATTTCTTGCACTTTCAAATTTTTCGTTGTATACTACTTATAATATATTAAATATAACTATACAGTTGTGAAATATATAAATATTGCTTCGCACAAACTTGAGATGCGCAAAGAAGCAGCACAAGAATGGAGGATTATTATGATAGATGTAGCACAGAACCTTATGTCACTTGGTGAATCCATAGCTGCAGCACATACTGCCAGCGTCAACGATAATATGACACGTTCGCACTATCACGATTATTATGAATTGTATTTTTTAGATAATGGTGAAAGATATCACTATATAGACGATAAATTGTATAAAACCGAGGCTGGTGATTGTATTATATTCCCACCTCAGACTATGCATCGTTCCTACAGTGAACAAGGATGCACATTTTCAAGGATTGTACTTTATTTCAGACCGGACATAATTTCATCAGATGCCCTGAGGCAGAAGCTTGCAGACTCATACTGTGTATACAAGTCTGATACTGAATCATTAAAAAAGTTAAGAAGGCTTATGTACTATTTTCTTGAAGCCCAGAACTCTGCCTCAGCATACAAGCAGGAACAGATGGAAGCACTTGTGAATCTTATAATTATTACAGTTCTTGGAATGAAAGAGAGCACCATTGGTATTGAAAGACATAACAGAACAACGCATATTATTAACTATATCAACAACAACTATGAACACGACATATCACTTGATGTTCTTGCAGATATGTTTCATATAAGTACTTACTATCTTTGTCGTGAATTTAAGAAAAATACTAACCGTACTGTTGTTGACTATATAAAACGCACACGCATAATGAACGCAGAACGTTTATTCAAGGAAACTGATAAAAATGTCACCGAGGTTGCAACGCTGACCGGATTTTCCAACCTCACACACTTCAACCGCGTTTTTAAAGAAATAGCCGGAGTAAATCCTTCGCAGTATAAGAAGTTACATACAAAGAATTAATTACTCCTGATTAAAAAGCCTGTCATATGACTGTTCGAAATCATCTAGTAATTTATTTATTTTTTCCCGGTCATATAAACCTTGTACCTTCCAAAACATAAGTATGCTGTTGAATTCCTCTTCCCTTTTATCTATAAATCCAATACACATTGGATACATTAGTTTTATATTTACAATTATTGCACTTCAATTCATCCACCCTTTGCTTCCTCCTCGTAAATAAATATTCCATCAAAAAGCCTGTAAAACATTATAACACAAAATTTTTGTCTTATACAAAAAGCTGGAACTCAGATTCTATAAATGAATCAGAATTCCAGCAATTTATTATTTTACTCCATTTTAAATTTTATCTGTAAACTTATTTTTCTTACCAAATACTATTACTCCTGCTCCTCCTATTACAAACATAAGAAGCCATGCTAATGTACGTTTGTCATCTCCCGTACCAGGAGTCTGTTCTTTTACTGCTTCTTCCTTAGCTTCTTTATCCGTATCGATCGCAGGTGTTATATCGGCTGGTGATGTTGTATCAGCCGGTGGTGTTATATCTTCCGGTGGTGTTACATCTGCCGGTGGTGTTATATCTGCCGGTGGTGTTGTATCTTTAAGCTTTGCAATAACAGTCTGTGATTTTTCAATTTCAACAAGCCCATCCTGCCTGATGTAATATCTGTCACAAGCATTACAATACCAGTATTCAATATTTCCTTCATCTGTCATAGTAGCTTCCTTTGCCGCTACTAAATGCAAGTCTTCATGTATACTCATATTGTAAGTGCCATATTCTTCACCACATATTGTACACAACGCTTTTTTCACACAAGTTGCATTTCCTCCTGTATGTTCACACTGATAATTACAAACTTTGCACACACCATTTTCCCAATCATGTGCTTCACTTACTGATACTTCCTTATCGCAGCAGTCATATTTTTTCTGATGTGTTTCTGATGTGTTTCTGCTGTCTGTTCCCATACTTCATTGCCGTTATGATTTGCAGGGTTTAATGTGCCGTATTCTGCATTACATTCTGTGCAGACGGCTCTCTTTTTACATGTTGCCTCTCCTCCCGCACAGTTTTCTGTTTCTACTTTTGTACATCCTACAGTTATACATTTGCGGGTATGCGTACCATTACCGTTTGACTTCCTCTCATCATATATATGTTCTGCCTCTGCTGCTGTAACAACCTCACCACATTCACATATTACAGGCGTTGTACAATCGCCATCATCTGTACCGCTATGTTTTGTTTTTTTTGTTGTTACCGTACAGCCGTCATTCTCGCACACCTTCCAATGACTAGTATCGTCTTTTGTCCAGTTGGCACTAAACCTATGACTTGTCTGTGCCGGAAATGTTTGCTGGCAGACAGAGCAGGTCGATTCCTTCGTGCAGTCACTGTTATTTATTGTGTGGTCTGCATTTACTGTAATAGACAGATAAATGCTATATCCTTCACTATCTGTCAATGCTATTGTCTGTGTGCCATCTGCCGCAGACACAGTATAAGCACCATCCGCATCAGGTGTAAGTATTTTATTTCCTGCCATTACCTGTGTATAATCAGAAGAATTTACTTTAAACTTTGCGTTCTTACAGTACACTCCATTATTTTTAATTCCGTATACTACTGTATCTGGATCTATCGCTTCATAATAATATGTAACTGTCTGTGTATCTGATGTATACACACCCCTTTTATTGCCTATTTGACTTAAAAAAGCATATCCTGATGGAATCTTAATATTATCAGGCACCACATAATTCGTTCCATGTGTACCCTGAAGTGTAATCGATTCACGTAACTTCTGCCCACTATCTTTTATAACATAATTAACAATTACTTTTCCTTTGTCTGAGGTTACAGCCACAGCCTCAAAGCTTTCCCTGTCTACAAGAATCATTGTAGTATATGCAGGAACATTTACAACTGAGCCAGACACTTCACCAAGCGATGTAACTCCTGCACTTTCGCCGTTAGCAATAACAACCCAGTCTGCGGCAGCTCTTGTCTGAACCGGAATTGTGATTTCTTTTGCCACATCTGAATCATTATTTAATACTGCCATAGTGTCCCATTCATCAGCTTTGGTACCTGTAAGCACATAAGCTTCCGAATCTGTTATTTCCTGACTATCCGCAAGCGGTGAAAATGCTTTTCGTATCTGCATAAGTCCTCTGTAATATGAGACTACATCTGCGTAATCTGCCGAATCCTTCCATTCAAGGCAACTGCTGCCTGTTTCTTTAACGCTGTTACACATTTCCTCTCCGCCATCCATAAACAATGTTCCCGGCGTGGCATATTTCATTGCTGCTTTCTGCTTATAGATTTTTACGGCTTTTTCATTTCTATCGCCATAAGTACCACCTGTTGTACCAATAATTTCATCATAAACTGAAGTCTTATTCTGCCTTTCTTCTTTGGTATAATTATCTCCCCAGATAACCAGATTTTCATCTTCCTCTGCCAATGATTTCTTTATATCATCCAGCCATTTATTTACTTGAGATGTACCTCTGTATTTCATATTTACACAGTCAATCAAATCCAGCGAAAATCCATCCACATGATATTCCTCTGCCCAATATTTCATGGAATTAACCATATAAATACGGTACATCTTGCGCTCTGTGGCAAACTCATTGTCATATCCTGTATTTGTTGTATATCTGCCTCCGGAATTATTTATTCTGTAAAAAAAGCCCGGAACTGACTTTTCAAGAGAATTTTCCTCTGAAGCATGCGTATAAGGCATCTCCATCACAACAGAAAATCCTGCACTATGGAGTGCCTGAATCATCTCTTTACATTCTTTTATTACAGTCTTGCAGTCCGACGGATTGGAAGCATAACTTGTCTCAGGTGCATTATAATTTAAAATCTCATATTCACTGTCAGCCTCATAATCCGCAAACGGTGCAAGCTGTACTGTCGTAACACCGAGCTCCTTCAAATAATCGATACCTGATACAAGCTCTCCCGCACTATTTACTTTTGCACCCTTTTGCGTAAATGCACTATACTTTCCACCAGCCGTCATACCCGATTCAGCATCTGATGAAAAATCCTTGACACTTATCCTGTAAACAGTATTGGCTTTTGTTGAATCAACATATACGTGCCTGTCGTTATCCCAACCTTCAGGTGATATTGTAGAAGTGTCTGTAATATATGAATACTTTCCATCTTCACTGACAGCAACCGAATATGGATCCTGAATATTATATGTTTGTGTTTGATTGCTGTCCTTATTATAAGCAGCTGTTGTGGTAATCGTATAATCATAATATAAGTCACCCCAATCACCTAAAAGCGTTATAGTCCATATACCATTCCATTCTTTACTGCTAGACACCTTCTCTAATGTATAAGATCCTATCTTACAGGCATTACTAGCATTACCTGCACCTGCTTCATAAATATTAACTTTTACACCTGTTGCCGCAGGGGCCCATATATTAAATTCTGTTGCATCCTTTGTATATGTCACTCCAAGCTGACTACCCTTACGCGTATCCCCCCAGTTATCAACATATGTTCCATCATAGGCATATTCTTCATCCATAACTGCTGCCGCCTGGCTATATGAGCTCTCAGCAATCGTAGGTATCATTTTGCTGTTATCTGCTGAAAAACCAGTCACAGCACTGCTTGAAAATACCATTCCGATAGATAATACTACCGCAGCAAGCTTTTTTAAGTTTGAATACCTCATAAACTCTTCCTCCTTTTATCGCACTTCTTGTATTTTTGACAACATTTTTACAATATTTTTAACATTATAAAACACTATAATAATTGATTCGTAAAACAATTTGTAAAACGATTCGTAAAACGATTATAAAAATACGTTGTATCTTACTTACATGATATTATACAATAAAAGGCATTTAAAAAAATGCCATCTGCGTGAAATGACATTTTTTCGACACGAACGATATAGAATTATAACTTTCTTTTGATTAGATACATTAGACAAAGATTCAAGACAAAACATACTAAGCTCCTTACAACAGGTAAATTCACCAGCGGTAAGGAGGTTGGACGTGCCTCCCTTTATAAAAATTATCAAACAAAAGAAGACGTTCTGCGTCAGTGGGCAGAATGTCTTAATAACGAACTTAATGATATCCGAAGAAATGATGATCCTTCCTTATCGGTTCTTTATGGTATATGACATAAAACGCAATCACACAGATAAAAACTGATAACAATGAACCGGCTGCTGTTGCAAGTCCCATCGGAAACAATGTTGTCTTAAATAGCCTTGATGTCAGATAAACTCCCGGAATACGAACCAGTACAATTGCCAGAATGTTATGTAAGAATGACAATCCGGATTTTCCACAAGCACAGAAATAACCGCTGAAGCTAAAATGAATACCTGCAAAAATGCAGTCAAAAATATAACCTCGCAAATACTGACTGCCAAGCCTTATCACATCTGCTCCATCTGATGTATTTCCATCGGTAAATAAAGCTACGATTGATCCGGCGGTAAATTGAATTGTAATAGTTGCCAATATTCCGAATCCAGCTGCAATCAACACAGCATACCTCAGTGTTGCAATTGCTCTTTCTGGTTTATTTGCTCCGATATTCTGTGCCCCAAGAGCTGAAACAGTTGATAACATAGAAGACGGAACCAGAAACAGAAAGCTTATAATTTTCTCTACAATGCCAACGGCAGCTGCATCGTTTAATCCTCTCTGGTTTGCAATAATCGTTATCACAATAAAAGCAACCTGAATCAGGCCATCCTGCACAGCAATTGGAATACCGATATATAATATTTTCCCCATTACCTCACGATAAGGTTTGAAATCTTTCTTACTTAGCACAACACTTTTTCTTTTTATAATAACAATCACTGATACAAGCACACTGATAGCCTGTGAAATAGTCGTTCCAAGTGCAGCACCCGCAGGACCAAGTTTAAGTGCTCCCATAAAAAGATAATCCAATACAATATTTGCAATACATGCCACGACTATAAAATACATCGGACTTTTACTGTCTCCCATACCTCTGAAAATGGCGCTGATGATGTTATACGCCGTGATAAATGGAATACCAATAAAACAGATTGTCAGATATGTGACCGTACCATTTACAGCCTCCGCAGGGGTAGACATTACTGATACAATAGGGTGTACCAGCATAAGCAGCAATGCCATTCCAACGATAGCAACTCCCATAAATAAAACTATGGTATTACCAACTGCCTTAGATGCCTGTTTTTTATTATCAGCTCCAATTGCCTGTGCAATACTTACTGTTGTTCCCATCGCAAGACCTACAATCATAACAGTAATCATATGCATGATCTGCGAACCGACAGATACCGCAGTTGTGCTTGCTACACCATCATATTGCCCAATAATAAACAAATCTGCCATTCCATAGAGTGTCTGCAAAAAATAGGAAAGCAGATATGGAAGGGAAAACAAAATTACATTTTTGAATACACTTCCAGTTGTAAGATTTTTTTCCATAGCATTTTCCTCTTTCTTATCTGATATGAGCATATCATAAACTCTATATCGGTTGTAGAGTCAATAAACATTTGCAAATTTTATAATTTAATTCTGTATGCAAAGTAGATTGCGATAGTTGTACGCATTATTTCCACAACAATGCTGATTTTCTATATTTTTCTAGCATTACCTATTGTCCTCCTGGTTTTACAGATATATCACATCATATAATTATCACTTCTGGTTATTTACTGCATTCCATAATTATCTTCTCACACCTGGCATATCCAAGCTGTGAACTGTTCAGGCACAACGTATAATTACTGGCTTTCCCCCATTTCTGCTCCGTGTAAAAGTTATAATTTGTCATACGTCTTTTATCTGTGTCTGCCATCATTTTGACAGCTTCCTTCTCTTCAACATTATATAAGCCCATGATGCGCTGTGTTTTTTCCGGCATATCCCCATATCTGTATATAGACGGGATTTTTGGGATCATCCTCAATCTTTTCTCTAATATTTCTAATATGGCTCATAACAATGTTGTAATCACCGACATAGGGTTCTTTCCACACAATGTCATATATCTGTTCCTTACTAAATACTCTGCCTGGATTTCTTGCTAATAAATGCAGAATTTGAAATTCTACACATGTAGCCTTAACTTCTTTATTTTCTCGATATATCATTCGTTTTGAAACATCTATTTCCATTCCTTCAAAAACTAATTTTGTGCAAAAATTATCTTTTAACATCTGCATTTTATTTTCAAAACCATCCAAAACTGACATAACTGCATTTAATAGTTCGTCCTCATTTTCCTCAAGGGAAAGTAATAATAATTTAGCTATAATCTTCCCTCCTTAGTTTGTTATTCATAAACTTCCGCCTAAAACATTATTCATCGGAGCAATTACAAGTAATTTAATGTCCTGAATCGGTATATCCAAGCGTATCTATATATTCTTCTAAGCAAATTCCTTGAGAATATATTTTCGATGCAGCTTCTTTCCCGACATATCTGTAATGCCAAGGTTCATTTATAACACCTGTTATATCTGTCTTATTTGAGGGATAACGCTTTATAAACCCATATGTATGAGCATTTTCCGCAAGCCAATTATAAACATCATCACTTGAACTTTTTGTAGTATCTGCATTTATATCGACTGCAATGCCAAGCTGATGTTCACTTGTTCCAGGAATCGCCACCCATTGCTCTGCAAGTTTTTTTGCTTCTGACTTTGATTTTCCCTCATTTTCATATGCTTCTATTTTTTCGTCCATTAGTTGTTGCTGTTCTTCCTGTGTCCTATATCCCTCTCTGACAAATAAACCATACCCTTGCGCCCTTGCGTCATTAAACATTTCCTGCAATTCTGGATAAATTCTGGAATCTACTTTTTTCCCATTTGATAATTCTGTAAGTTCTACTTGATAATCATCAGGAATATAACTATCGCGATTTACAAGAATCAGATTCCAACCATTATCTTCACTGGCGACATGATGTGTTATATTATCAAGAGAGAGTAATGTAAAATCTGAATTAAGTACCTTGCCTGCCATCATACATAAGATGATTAAAAATAACAGGCTAAATAATATTTTTACTTTATGGCTTTTTCGTCTTGTATATCGCTTCATTTATTTTATCTCCGTTTTTTTGTAAACCTTATACAGTACAGGTAGAAGAATCAAACATATCACGGCATATACAGGAACAATAACCGTTGCAATTGTTGTTACTTTACCTCCCAATGTTACAAGTCCAGCTTCTTTAATATCCAAATAAATTTCTAATAACTGGTCAGGGAAGAAAGAGCATAATCCCGGTAAAGTAATAATTCTGCTTAAAAACGGAAATGCACATAACACAATAAACGGTACAATAATCGCGGTTGGAGTAGAGCGTGTAAGCGCTGATACCAACATTGCAAGTGTAGAAGCAAATATCGTTCCTATATATCCACCCAAAACAATAAAAAGATATGCCTGTAAAAAAGTAATATTATAAACACTTCTCCACAAATCTAATTGGATAGGGCAATTTGCACCGTCTACACCTAATACGAAAAGTACAATAAACGTATATAGAAGTACAAAAATCACATAAAATCCCGTAGTAATACAAAAACCTGCTCCTACCTTTGCGGAAATTCCTCTACTTCTTCCAAATCTGGTAGAGAAGAAAATAGAATCTGCTTTTGCCTGAAATTCGTCAGAAAATATTCCAGATACAAAAAATCCTATCACTAAAGCCAAAATCAGTATAAAGGTTGATATATTTTGCAGTAACGCAGCCCAACCGTCCATATATTCATAGTAAAAGGGTGTTTCTAAATCTTCATACTTCTGAATCATAAAATCTTTTTCTTCTTGTGTAAATGTTTCCTCTCCAGAATCAAACCATTCTTTTAAAGCAGAAATTCTTCTTTCATAGATAGCTCCAACTTCATCATCAGAAACATTATCAGCCGCATAATAATTATAATCCCTGTATTCACTGAATGCCTGACCGATTACATCAATAATGCTTACAATTCCCTGCTTTTTTGCGTATGCCTTATTTTGTTCCGTAATATCGTCAGACAATGCTTCTTTAGAATTGTTAATTGTCCTGTTTTCTTCAAGAGCCTTACTTAAAGTATCTTCCGCCAGGTAACCTTTCCATTCATTTTTCGCTTCTCTTAAATCTCTTGCAGCCGAAATTCCAACAAAATGATTTCCTTTTTCATCAACATATTCCACCTTGTTAATCGTTAAAACACTGGTTATCACAAGTATTACAAATAATACAATAACAGCCATTCTATTTTTTGATTTAGAAAACACTTTTTTTATTTCATAACGCAGCATTTTCATCACCTGCTTTCTCTCCAAAATAATATAAAAATACATCTTCCAATGACGCTTCTACACGCATTGCATTCTCAACCGGTTTTTCGTGAGAAATGATTCGCAGCATAACCTGATTCGTTTCTGATTTCATATTAGAAATTTTATATTTTTCCATAAAATTCGGAACCATATTTTTAGGTACAAGACATTCCCATACTGTCTCCGACATAGAATTTATCAATTCGTCAATGCTTCCTTTGTGCAGAATTTTTCCGTCTTTCATCAACCAGATTTCATTTGCAATATACTCGATGTCTGAAACGATATGTGTAGATAATAACACCAGTCTGTCTTCTGAAAGTTCACTGATCAAATTGCGAAATCTGATTCTTTCATTTGGATCAAGTCCTGCTGTTGGTTCATCAAGTATTAAAATCTTAGGATTATTCAACATAGCCTGTGCAATTCCGGCTCTACGCTTCATACCTCCGGATAATTTTTTCATTTTTTTATGAGCTGCTTTTGAAAGACCAACCTTAGCGATCAATTCTTTCACTCGCTTTTTTGCAACAATAGGACGTATTCCTTTTAGTGCTGCAATATAAAGTAAATAATCCTCTACCGTAAATTCAGGATAAAAGCCAAAATCCTGCGGTAAATACCCCAATAACTTGCGATATTCACTGTCCATACTGAAAATATCTTTTCCATTACAGCATATCGTTCCGCTTGTTGGCTTTAAAAGGGTACACAACATTCTCATTAAAGTTGTTTTTCCTGCTCCATTTACACCTAAAAGACCATATACACCATTCGTCATAGTGAGATTTATATGATTAACTGCTGTAAAATCTCCAAACTCTTTCGTTAAACCATCAAGTTCTAATTTCATAAAATGACACCTCCAAATATTGATTACAATTCTTTAAAATACGGTATATAGCAAAACCAAGAAAAATCATTGCTAAACCAAACAGCATTAACCATATAGGAACTGTAACCATAACATATATGTTTTCATTTAAAACAATGAAAAGCCATAATGCACTCCATATAACACACAGAACAATCGCAACCGTTTCACTAAAAGAGCGCTTGCTGCACAAAATTCCGAAACAGATACAGGCAGTTACGCAAAGCGGAAAAAGAAATTGAACAACTAATTCTGATAATTCATAATGCAGACCTGCTGACGCGGCTCCTAAAAACAAAGTGATGAAAAAAATATCTGTAACACCAAATAACAGCATACGTGCTGCATATACTTGTTTTAGTGAATAATAAGAGACTGCTTCTATCTCCATACATTCGCATGACCTGTTTTTCCACAGTTCCGGAATAATAAGGATTACAAATAGTGCCGCAACTACGCCCATACTTCTTTTTATATACATTTCATCATGGATAGAATTTAAAGCAATCCATAATGCCACTAAAATTATAAATTGAAGAACCCACCATCTTTTTTGTATGACACGAAGCTGTATCCACAAAAAATCATGATAAGAAAGCATTCGTTCCTGTTCTGCCATAAAAAAAGCATTTTTTGATTTACAGATTGTTTCCTGTATTTTTTCTTCGCTTGCTTCAATCTTTTCTTTCTGATTCATGTAATTCCTCCTTTCCGAGAAGTTCTTTCAACTGTTTCCTTGCTTTTTGCAAACGATACTTTACCAGTGGAAGCCCGATTTGCAATTTACCCGAAATTTCTGTCAGTTTTAGCTCTTGAAAATAATAAAGCGTAAGCACTTCTCTTGATTCGTCTGGAAGTTGTCCTAAAACCTGTTCTATCAAAACTCTATTCAAAATCTGTTCCGTTTGATTTTCTTCTGCCTGATTTCCTTCCAGAGACTCATTTTCTTCCAACAGTATTTCTTTTGTTTTTTTCAAATAATCTTTGCAAAGATTACCTGCTATCGTATATAAGTAATTCAATGTTTTTCCTTTATAATGATAGTCGGGCAATCTTGTAAAAAAACGTATAAATGTTTCCTGCGTTAAATCTTCCGCATACGTTTTATCGAAACAATGATGATGACAGTAGCTTAAAATTTCTTGATAATACTTGTGGACAAATAAATCAAAAGCATTATCATCACCTTGCTTCATTTTCCTGATTAGTAGAAAATCATTATACACAAAATCCCCCTTTCTCATTTTTAGAAGTTCAAAATATTTATCACATTCTATAATGTATAACGATTGAGAACCATAAAAAGATAGTCAAAACCAAGTTTTTTATTTTCGAATTATGTGAACAATCTCAAACATATTTCATTATTATAACTATCTGAGCCAATAGCCTCAACTATAATAGCAAGCACAGCCTGTGTCATGACACATGCGAAATTCCCCACACTTTCCTATCGCCTATGTAGTTGAATTTCCATAGGGAAGTATCCCTAACCCTCTCTCGATTTTTCTTCGGTTATTCTTCATTTTACCGTCGAAATGCATTGACCTTTCCTGCCGTTTTTGCTACAACTTGCTATGGGTAATTACACCCCAAATTAAATAAAACATGAAACAGACTGTTGTAAAAATCGAATATTTTACAGCAGTTTTTTTGTACCCAAATTTAGAAAGGACGTGACTCAATGGCAAACAGAAACCGCACCAATCCGGTGCAATTTTATTTTATCTCAGTAATGATGAGCAATACATTCTCAATACCAAGTTCAAAGCATCCGGCATGAAAAGCATGTCAGCTTTCTTACGCAAACTGGTTTTATATGGATATGTGTATGATGTCGATTACAGTTATCTGCGAAATTATAATACAGAGCTTGGACGAATCAGCTCAAGTCTGAATCAGATTGCAAAGCGGGTAAACAGTACCGGAAACAGCTATCAAGACGATATGAATGAAGTAAAGGAATTGATGAATGAAGTATGGCATACACAAAAATCCATGCTATCAAAGCAACCGTTGATAAAGCAATAGATTACATCTGCAGTCCCGACAAAACAGATGAGCAAATCTATGTTTCATCTTATGCGTGTGCGCCAGAAACAGCAGCGATTGACTTTAAGTACACCCTTGACCATTGCAGGGAGAACAGTCCTAACAAAGCCTATCATCTGATACAGGCTTTTGCTCCGGGAGAAGTTAGTTATGAGGAAGCTCACCGCATTGGAAAAAAACTTGCTGACAAGGTTTTAGAATGGAAATATTCGTATGTTCTCACCACACACATTGATAAAGGACATATTCATAATCACATCATATTTTGTGCTGCTGATAACATCGAGCATAACAAATATCACGACTGCAAACAGTCGTATTACCACATCCGGAAACTAAGTGATGAACTATGCAAAGCTCATAACCTTTCCATCATCATTCCGGGTGGTGAACGTGATAAAAATACAAAGAATGGCAGTCTGATCAGAATGGCTCTACTTGGAAAACCCAGCTTAGAAGGGACATCAATTTTTGCATCAAGTCAGCTTCCATATACGAAGATTTTTTACTTTTAATGAAAGTCAAAGGATATGAAATTAAAAGGGAATCTTTTAACGCTCATTACACAGCTCTATGGAAGCACACGCTGTTGCGTCCGGTCTTTGTGCATAGATCAAAAGCTGTTCCCGGAACGGATACTTATATAATCTCGCCGCTGTGATAAGGTATTTCATCCATTCCTCACGATTTTTGACAACCTCGGCTGCTGTCTCTTTTTCCAGAGCCGATATAAAATCATATTTTCTCACGTACGCAGTTCTCCTTCCTGTCATAGATACGACAAAAAGGCAGCCACATACACTACATGACTAGCTTTCCTTTACTTCACGTTACATTCCTATTCCGTTATGCCAAAGCTGAAAGTCTTACTCTCAGCCGCTTTCTTAGGCATAAACCTTACCTTAACTTCCACAACCCTCCCCTCTAATGCCTGAAACATAGCGTCTACCTGTTCCTGTGTGTATTCATAGAAACTGCGATTCGCAAGATTTTCCAGTCTGCCAATGGCATCCACCGCCTTATTCATGCGGTACTCGCCAATACGGATAAACTTCTCCGCCTTTGTCTCATTTTCTTTTGCAGCTGGCTCTCCCTGCGTTTTCTCTGTTGTCATTGTTACATTTGTTTCTTCCATGTGATTTTCCTCAATTTTTGATAAAAAAAGAGAGCGTACAGGTTTTCCCATACGCTCTGACGCTGTGTTGATATTAAGTTTTGTGTGGTATTAGTGTTTCTCCGACAAACTTGAAGTTAGCGATTTCTTTTTCCGGTATTCTCTGTCCCACGGATTTCCTCATGATAGAAATAATCTACGATCACCGGATGTCCCTGCGGGACTCTGCCATAAGGCATTTCATTATCCACAAAGGCACAATCATACTTCTTAGCCATTTTCTCAGCTTTTACTTCAAGTGCTTCAAAGTAGCTGCGGTTATGCTTGTTATAGATCTCGTCGTAAAGTGGTACAAGATCAGGATATTTTCCGGCGATATAATCCATAATTGTCTTTTTGAAACCGCCTCGAAGATTGAGATTTTCGAGCCAGAACAGATCGCACTGATTCTTTACCCGCTCAAAGATTGCTTCAAAATCCGTGATACCGGGGAATACCGGGGATACGAAACAGACTGTACGGATACCTGCCTCATATACCTGCTTCATAGCAGCGATACGGTGCTCAATGCTCGAAGCAGAATCCATATCGTTCTTGAAATTTTCATCTAGTGTGTTGATCGACCATGAAACGGTTACACGTCCAAGCTTCTTCAACAGATCAATATCCCGTACCACAAGATCCGACTTTGTGCAGATCAGAATATCTGCGTCACTGCCGATCAGCTGCTCCAGAAGTTTTCTGGTATTCCCGAATTGCTCCTCCTGTGGATTGTAGCCATCTGTCACAGAACCGATGACCACCCGCTGTCCGGCATATTTCTTCGGATTTTTAATTTCCGGCCAATGCTTCACATCAAGGAAAGTGCCCCATTCCTCCTTGTGCCCGGTAAAGCGCTTCATAAAAGAAGCATAGCAATACTTGCAGGCATGTGTACAGCCCACATAGGGATTGACCGAGTAACCGCCTACCGGCAGACTAGACTTAGTCATGATATTCTTTGTTTCCACCTCACGAATGAGGATTCCATTTATTACTTCTTCCATGATTTCTGTACCTCTAACACTTTATTAAATTCTTCCGGCATTTCCTGAATCATATTTTCATCCCCTATGATAGGGACAAGGTCTTCCTTCATAAACACCGGAATGCCGAGCTTATGTGCCTGGTCCGTCAGAGACCATGCCCATTCCGTTTCCGTATGAATCTTCCTACTCTGAGCTCCGGTCATGGTGCCGACAACGATCCAATTGATTCCAGAAAGGTCAACTGTGCCGGGATCATCGAATAACGGCTCAAAGGTAACATGGTAATGTTTTGCTCTGACGTTTTTCCGAAGGGCGTCGATACGCCATCGTTCTACTTTCCTCGTCACCGTAACGCCAAACCATGCGTTTTCCAGATCGGTATCAAAATCCAGCAAATCAGGTCGCTTGGTAAGGAACAGGAACTGATGATGTGGATTTTCACGGATTTTTTCAAATACCTCGTCTCTCCATTCTGACTTCCAGCCGGAAAGATCTCTCATGCCGGTAAGAAGAAAGTTCTGCGGACGTTTCTTTTCCATCATCTTGAGCTTACCCGGAAAGAATTCAGGGTCAGCAAAGTCATCAATCATATGCCAGCGTTTCACATTATTGCGGGCATAGCAATATGCACATCCCACTGTACATCCGATGACGATATTCATGTTTTGAATCTGATCTTTGATACAAATACTCATAATTTCTGCCACTCCTCAAGATTCTTTCTGATACGGTCGAGGTATTCCTCAAACTGGGTAATTTCTTCCTCCGAAAAACCCTTGTAGTAAATACTGCCCATTTTATCAGATACAGAATCGTATTCGTCCTTTAAGGCATATGCTTTTTCAGTCAGAAACAGGAGTGTTTTCCTTTTGTCCGTTTCAGACTGAACACGTCTTATCAGCCCTTGATTTTCCATTCTTTCCAGCATCGTAGTAAGAGAAGTTATCGCTAATCCACATTTAATCGAGAGTGACCTGATTGAGATTCCATCTTCCTGCCACAGTACATAAAGAATACGCCCCTGGGCTCCGTTAAACGCATCAATATTCTTTTCGCTGAGAATCTTCTCAAAGATTCGATCTCCAAGTTGTTTTATTTTGGTAACAAGAAATCCGCCATTCATTTTCATACAAAAACTCCTATATAGTAGTTTATTAAAAACATACTATATAGGAGCTTTATTGTCAACAGTTTATATGTCTTAATAGGTAAATTCCGTTTTTTTCAATTCTCCAAACCGGAATTTTACGGTCTATCAGACTTTTTATTTACAGTTATACTATCGTTTCATTTTTCGTCTTGCCTTAATCTTTCCTAAAAGTCCAGAAAGATACATTGCAAGGACTATTAACATACCACAATCTAACCCAAGACCTGCACTTGCTACTCTTTCATAGACACTTCCAGGTGTATCTAGTCCTGTAAATTCAATAATCACAAACGCAATCATTCCTATTATTGCAATAACCGTAAGTACAAATAACTTTCCTTTAATTTTTTGATTAATTGTCTCTGTATAATCAGATAATTTCAATACTGTTTCTTTTATTTCTTCATTCATATTCTCGCTTTTCCTTTCTCCGTCAATGATTTCAGGTATACTAACATCATAAAGTTCAGCCAATTCAGCCAACAAACTAATATCAGGCATATTAGAACCTGTTTCCCATCTAGAAACCGTTCGGCTTGAAACTTTTATCTTTTCAGCAAGCTGTTCCTGTGTAATATTCTTTTCTTTCCTAAGTTCTTTTAAGAAACGTCCAATCTTTTTCTGATCCATACTGTTTCCTCCTTTCATTGACAGAG